>JAFLUX010000031.1 GCA_022508605.1 Bacteroidales bacterium
TCGCCAGCGGCTTCATCGAGAAGGTTGGAACTGGACGAGCTACGGCTTATGTCAAGAAATAGCGCTTGCCGAATTCCGCTCTGGGCCTTCGGGTGCTTGTATCAGGCGGTCAAAAAAAAGAGAAGACGACTTTAGTCGTCCTCTCTTTTGGTAGTGGGTAGGAGAATCGAACTCCTATTGCAAGATTGAGAATCTTGAGTACTAACCGTTATACGAACCCACCGTTGGGAATGCAAATGTAGTAAAGAATTTTGAATCGGCAAAATTTTTCTTGCGCATACTTCTTTTTTGCTCTACTCCCCCGCCAGCGCCGGCATCGGCCGAGCCCTTTGCAGCGCCGCATCCTATATAAAAAGCCCGGAACTCCTCGAGCCCCGGGCCTTGCCTATCTTTGCGCAGGAAATTACTTCTTGCGGGCCTTGTAGCGCTGGTAGAACTGGTCCACACGACCGGCGGTGTCGACGATTTTCATCTTGCCGGTGTAGAAAGGATGAGAAGTGTTTGAAATCTCAAGCTTCACGAGAGGATATTCGACACCCTCGATAGTTATCGTCTCTCTTGTGTTGGCGCAACTGCGGGTGATGAATACATCTTCGTTGGACATATCCTTGAAAGCTACAAGTCGGTAGGTTTCGGGATGGATTCCTTGTTTCATTCTTAACTGTGTTTAAAAATCTCGCAAATATAGTAATTTCCCATGAAAATACAAACTACTCTTCAAGCCAGGCGCCGAGTTCATTGTAAATCTTCTCGGCAATGAACTTCATGCACTCAGAACCCGGGTGACAGCCGCTCAGGTTGCCGGAATAATCGTGCTTCGGCATATTCGGCTGCGTACCCTTGTTGACAAGGGTGGAAGGGCTGTATCCTCCGAGGTCGTTGAAGCCGTTCACCCGGAAAAGATTCACCACCTTTGCCCCATAGTGGCCGGCTATGTCTATTACGGAAAGTTCTATACTCTGGCTCAGGTAGTCGCCTATGATGCAGACCACCTTGCAGGAGGGATAGCGTTCGCGTATCTGGCAGAGCAGCTTGACGTAGGCCTCGCAGAAGGTCCCGTCCGGCAGCGCATTGACTTCCGCGCGGGTCTTGGCGGCATCCGCCTTGTCGTAGATTGCTTTCATCACCGAAGCATCGGGAGCGCTGCCGCCGTAGATATTGGACGGATCGTTGCGTATGGCAACACCCGGAGCGAGCGGATCGGCGTCATGGGCCCAGTCGTTCGTACCTCCGTGAATCAGTATGATATCAGGATTTCCGCAGCCTCCGCATTGGGCAAAACGCGTCGTAAAGTCCATCTTGAACCATGCGTTGCTCGCCGAGCCGTATTTTGCCGAATAGTTCGCGTCCGTGGTATTGGTGACGGTAGAACCGGAAAATGCGATGTTGGTGTCGAACTCGCAGTCTTTCATGTAGTCATTTATCAGGCGGTACCAGTAGGTTTCGTTCACGAGCGTGAGCGTGCCGTCCGTCGCCGGATAATGGGCGGAATAGCCTGAAGGAATCCAGCCCTTGAAGGTGGAGATGGAATCACCTATGACGCTCATGCGCTTGGCGGCGCGTGGTTTCACATGGGGATCCGCGGGAAGTCCCTGGATGGTCGGCAGACCGTTCTCCCCCTCTATCCAAACCGTGCCTTCCGCACTCGCCCGGAGCTTGGCAAGGAGGGTGCCGTCTGTCATCTGCGCGGTGGAAAGGGCCTCGTTGCCGCTCTCGCTGGTCTTGCCCTCGGACGGGCCTATCTGTTTCATGGCTTCGTCCCAGAAGCAGTTGCGCACGGTCGTAGCCTGGGTGCAGCGGGCATAGATGGCCCCGTAGAAACAGTCGCCGGACACATCCGTGATACGGTCTCCCCTGTTCAGAACTACCGGCGGAGTCACTGTGGAATAGCAGTTTTCATACACTGTAGGGCCGGTGCAGTTCTGGTAGCCGCTGATGCCTGCGAGGGCTCCCCTGTTGCCCACGGAAATGGTCTGAATCAAAGACGGCGCCGAGTAGCACCCCCTGATTGTCGTGTTGCTGCTGCCGTGCGTCCAGCCGCACAGTCCGGTCACAAGGGAATATGAGTTGGCCCCTCCGTTGTTGCCGGTGGCGGTGACGGTCGCGCCCACTGATGCGCAGTCGGATATGACCACCGGCTTCGTGGCGGAAGCCACCTTGAGGCTGCTGGACAGGAAGCCGGTATAACCCACGACAGCACCCACCGAGTACTGACCTATGACGGTGCCGTAGCAGGCGCATTTGTCTATGACAAGCTCGTGGACGGGCACGGCCGCCCCCACGATGCCGCCCACGAAGTATTTGTCGGAACCCATGGTGCCGTAGCTGCCGAAGACGCACTGCTCCACGCGTCCTCCCATGACCTGTCCCACTATGCCTCCGAGTATATATCCCACGTTGGTGAGATTGCCCTCGAAAGAGCATCCTTTTATAAGGGTCTGCGCACCTTCCGCCTTGCCAACCACGCCGCCGGCCCAGTGATAGTACACATTGACGGTGTGTCCCATGGTCACGCGGCATTCCTCTATGGTGCTGTCGTTCGCATAACCGACCACACCGCCGGAGAACTTGCCGTAGAAGGTAGCTTCCCCGTCGAGCGTGCCGCGGCGCAGTGTACTCTTGTCCATATAGCCGACAAGGCCTCCGGAGTAGCCGCTGTTGGCCTCTCCGCCAACGGTGAGCCCGGAGGTGTACTGCCGCACCTGTCCGCTCACGGTACAGTTTTCTATGGTGGTGGATACGGCATAGCCTATCAAGGCCCCGCAATAGACATATCTGCTGTCTATATCGGCATGCACGAGGGAAAGATTCTTCAGTTCGGCATTCTCGGCCTTCGCGATGAATCCCGCGGGAAGGTTTGCGGTGGAATGCATGTACAGTTTCGAAACGGATTTCCCGCCTCCGTCATAGGAACCGGTGAAAGTCCCGTTCTGGGCGATGGGACGGAAACTCTTGCCGCCCATGTCGATATCGGCCGTCTGCCGGTAGAAAGCCCCGATAAATGCGGCAGCCCCTTCGCCATTGGTATATTCCGAAAGGGCCACAAGGTCTTCGGCCTTGGAAATCAGATAGGGAGACGATGCCGTGCCCTCTCCTCCGGAGAAGAAAGTGACCTCCGGATTCTCTGCCGAGTATTCTCCCGTGACCGTGTTGATGCGGATTACCGTACCGTCCACAAGCACTATGGTCAGCCAGTCGCCGTCCATCTCCACCATGGTGAAGAAAGAACTTTCCGAAGATACGGCCGAGCCGAGCGACATCCACGGGCCGTCTCCGTAACGGACATACCAGGTGTCATCCTCGATTTTGAACTCCGGAGTGACGCCGTCGCGTCCGTCCTTGCCATCGGAGCCGTTGCTGCCGTTGCTGCCGTTGGAGCCGTCACGCCCGTCGGAGCCGTCCGGGCCCTTGGGGGCAGTGAAAGTGACCGAGGTATTGTCGCTGTATACAATCGTGAAACTTCCGTCTCCATTGTCGGTGACGGACGAAATCAGCTTCCCGTCCCTGAGGTTTTCGATGATGGTCTTGTATGCTTCAAGGGCCTTGACATTGTTCTGGAGCCGCTCTATGCGACTGTCGAACTCCTCGAACTTGTCGTGTATCCAGGTGTCGTCATACTTTTCCTGGCATTGCACCGAAAGGAAAAGGGCCGCCGACAGGGCTGTGATGGATAAAAGAAAATGTTTCATGGCTATGTAGTTAAGTTTTATTTGTCATTTTATCCTGTACGGCGAGTCGTCATACAGGAGGAAGCGTCTGGCCTTCCTTATCCACTTCTGTTCCTCCGCTTTCACATGCTCCTGCACTATGTCGAAGGTGATGCCGCCGCCGAGATATTCCGCAATCACGGGGTCGGCTATTTTTTCCAACAGTCCCGAGCTTATTTCGAACATGGAGAAACGGTCTGCAAACCAGCGCATGAGCTGCAGCGTGTGCAGCAGGGAGTGATAGCGTGCGCCCGGCAGCAGTATGATTTGGTAGCCGCGGCATTCCTGCCCGGCATAAAGCCCGGAGACCGGCGTAAACGAACAGGGACGCATGAGCACGCCCTGCGGACTCGGGGGCACAGAGGCATTGCTGATGTAAGGAGCGCCTATGAATTCATAGGGGCGGGCAGTCCCGAGTCCCGGAGTGACCGAAGTCTCGGTCCACAGGGCCCCGCCGCTGTACATGTCGCAGGTGAAAAGCCCCGGCACGTCAGGAGAGGGCGGAATGACCCAGGGCAGCAATTCCCTCCCGGCCTCCACCGTAAGAGCGGAAATAACGTGCAGAGGGAACGAAGTGCCGGCCTCAGAGCACCACAGATTGCACAATTCTCCGAGCGTCAGTCCGTGGCGATGGGCGACCTTCGGAATCCACGGGCCGGGATCCAATACGGGGAGGGTGCCCTCTACCACGCGCCCGGCCGGATTTATGTGGTCGACGATATAGATGGAAGGGCCGCTTTCCATGCGTGCCCTGAAGCTGAGCAGGCGCATGACATCGCGCGTATACCCGTAATACCTTGCGCCCACATCCTGAATCTCCACCACCACGGCATCGAGCCCTTCGAGGTCCGAGGCGCTGAAATCGAAATTCCCGGCACCGGGCCCGTGTGCGGAAGGGAGGAACAGGCGCTCGAGATTGCCACGCTCCCGGAAGATTTCCCAAAGATATTTTCCGGTGGCGCTGTTCCAGCATCCAGGGGTGCAGAAACAGGCGACGCGCCCTTCGACAAGGCCCTTGTCGAGCTGTTCGGAAATGGCCGTGGTGCGGAAGCTAAACATTCCCTATGACGCTTTTGGCAATTTCTATGACTTCCCTCGCCCTGGCTTCCGCCGCATCCCGGTCCGGTGCTTCGGCATAAATCCTGATGATGGGTTCGGTGTTCGATGCCCGCAGATGGACCCAGCTCCGGCTCTCCTCGAAATCCACCTTCACGCCGTCCACGGTATTGAGCTTCTCGTCCGCATACCTCGTCTTCACCGCATCCAGCACGCGCCCTACGAGGGAACTGTCGCTTAGCTCTATACGGTTCTTGGCTATGAAATACTGCGGCAGGGTCGAGCGGTATGCAGCGGCCCCCGTGCCCTTCTTGGCAAGCTGGCTGAGGAAAAGCGCCACCCCCACCATGGCGTCGCGTCCGCAATGGCAGGCCGGATATATGACGCCGCCATTGCCTTCTCCGCCTATGAGCGCACCCGTCTTATGTATCATCGTAGTCACGTTGACCTCACCGACGGCAGAAGCATGGTATGTTCCTCCGTAGCCCTCCGTGACATCGCGCAGCGCGCGGCTCGAACTGAGGTTGGAGACCGTATGCAGGTCCTTAGCCCCGCGGCGCACCGCATCCGCGAGAAGATAGTCGGCGACCGCCACGAGGGTGTATTCTTCCACGAAAGGTTTTCCGTCTTCGCATATGAATGCCAGCCTGTCCACATCAGGATCCACGCTTATGCCCAAATCCGCCTTTTCCGCGACCACCCTTTCGGACAGTTCCACAAGGTGTTCGGGCAGAGGCTCTGGATTGTGCGCGAACTCCCCGGTAGGCTCCCCGTTCACAGTGATGCACTCCACCCCCATCCTGGCGAGCAGGCGCGGCATGATTATGCCACCAACGGAATTGACGGCATCCAGCACCACCCTGAAGCCGGCCTTGCGGACCGCATCCGCATCCACGGCATCGAGGGCGAGCACGGCATCTATGTGTTCATCCGTAAAGTCACGGTCTTCTATGCATCCTATCTCTTCCGCCGCCGAAAAGTCGAAATCGCCCTCTTCCGCGCAGGCGAGTATCTCGCCTCCCTCCTCCGCCGTCAGGAACTCTCCCCTCTCGTTGAGCAGTTTGAGCGCATTCCACTGCGCCGGATTATGGCTTGCAGTGATTATGATGCCGCCGTCCGCACCGGAAAGGGTCACGGCAAGCTCGGTGGTCGGCGTGCTGGCAAGACCGCATCGGATTACATCCACGCCGCACGAAATTGCCGTGCCCACCACCAGCTGTTCCACCATTTCCCCGCTGATGCGGGCATCGCGGCCGACGGCTATCCTGTAGCGTTCTCCGCAGGGTGCCTTGCGCGCCTTGAGGCATTTGCAGTATGCGTATGTGAATTTCACTATGTCCACGGGAGTCAGATTCTCTCCCGCGGGGCCACCTATCGTGCCCCTTATACCTGAGATTGACTTAATCAGTGCCATAATTGACAAAATTAATTATTATATTTACAAAATGAAACAGTATATCGAACAAAACAGGCAAAGGTTCCTCGATGAACTTTTTTCCATTCTCCGCATACCTTCAGTGAGCGCGCAGGCCGAGCACCGGCCGGACATGTATGCCTGCGCAGAGCGTCTGTGCACTTTGCTGCTCGAAGCCGGCGCCGACAAGGCCGGCATCTGGGAGACCGACGGCAACCCAGTTGTGTTCGGGGAAAAGATTATAGATCCGAAGGCCCGCACCGTACTCGTCTACGGACACTACGACGTGCAGCCCGCCGAGCCGCTGGAAAAGTGGCGCACGGAGCCTTTCGAGCCTGTGCTCGGACCGGACCCCGCGACCGGTGAGGAGGCCGTATGGGGGCGCGGGGCCAATGACGACAAGGGACAGCTTTTCATGCACATAAAGGCCTTCGAATATATGCTGGGCAAGTCCCTGCTGCGGCACAACGTGAAGTTCATCTTCGAGGGCGAAGAGGAGATAGGCAGTCCATCGCTCCCCGCATGGATAAAAAAGCACAAAAAAATGCTCGCTGCGGATATATGCCTCGTCAGCGACACCACCATGATTAGTGAGAAAGTGCCCTCGATAAACTGCGGGATGCGCGGACTGAGCTATCTTGAGGTAAAAGTCACGGGACCCAACAAAGACCTGCATTCAGGCCACTACGGCGGAGCTGTCGCCAATCCCATACAGGTGCTGTGCGAAATGATTTCCTCCCTTATAGATTCAGACGGGCGTGTGACCGTGCCGGGATTCTATGACAAGGTGGTCGAACTGAGCCGCAGCGAAAGGAAGATGCTGGCAAGGGCGCCATTCGACCTGAAGGAATACAAAGACTTCCTCGGGATAAGGGAAGTGCGCGGAGAAAAAGGATATACCACCGGCGAGCGCACCGGCATAAGGCCATGCCTGGACGTTTGCGGGATATGGGGAGGATATACCGGAGAGGGCGCAAAGACGGTGCTGCCGTCGGAGGCCCATGCAAAGATTTCCATGCGTCTTGTCCCCAACCAGCGCAGCGCCGAAATCAGCGAACTTTTCGCCAAGCATTTCAAAGCCATAGCCCCGCGCTGCGTGAAAGTGGAAGTAACGCCATGCGAGGGCGGAGACGGATTCCTCATCCCCGTCAGCAGCAGTGCCTATAAGGCGGCAAGCCGCGCCATATCAGAGGTATACGGCATCGAACCCGTCCCGTCGAGGGGAGGAGGCAGCATCGCGGTGCTTGCGGAAGTGCAGAAAATCCTCGGCATGGATCCGCTGCTCATGGGATTCGGACTCGAGCGCGACACAATCCACTCCCCCAATGAAAGCTACCTGCTGAGGCAGCTTTTCGGAGGAATGGAAAGCATAGCTCTCTTCTACAGTTACTGGGAGCCTACAGCTCTCTGAACTTCTCGGAGGAAATCTTCTTCTCCTTGAGGGTGATGGTCTCCTTGATTTTGTCGAGCACCTTGCGGTCTTCGACCTGTTCGTGTATGCGCTCTATCTGACGGCGGTCCTTAAGGATATTGGACACAGCCTCCGTAACCATTTCTTCGGGCACGTTGCCGATGCCGTACATGGCATACTGATAGGTCACGTATGCACGGGCCGCTTCATAGAGATCGTCCTGTTCGACCTTGAATCCGAATTTCTCCATAAGGCGGCCGCGGACAAGCTGCCACCTGAAATCCGCACAAAATCCGGGGAAATCCTTGTCTATATCCTCCTGGGTGAGTTTTCCCCTGTTGGCCGCGAGCAGCCAGCGCTTCAGGAACTCTTCGGGGAGTTTCACTCCGGCCTTGTTCACGTAGAAATCGCGTATATCCTTTCCGAGGCGCCATTCCGACTCCTGGCGATGCTCCTCCTTCAGGCGCTCGGCCACTTCCTTCTCTATCTCCTCATCGCTCTTGGCATCTTCCTTACGGTCGGCGTAGAACTTTTTCAGGTTCTCCACCATGGAGGACTTCTCCTTGGCGCTTGTAGTGATGTTGTATTTCGGCACCTCGTCTGAGGCTTCCACTTCAATGTCGATTTCCGGAGACAGCGCCGCATCGAAGATGAAAGTGAACGAATTGCCGTCTACCCATTCGATTTCCGGCTGCTTCTCGCTGCCGAGGGGCTCTCCGAGAAGACGGAGCTTGTTTTCCGAAATATAGTTGTCCAGGGAGGTGTTTATCACCTCGTTTACGGCATCGGCCAGCGCCTGGTCGCCGTACACGCGCTTGATGAGCGAGGCAGGGACCATGCCCTTCCGGAAGCCTTTGAACTCGGCGGTGCGCCTACGCTCCGCAAGTCTTTTCCTTACTTCTTCCGCATAGTCTTCCGGAGAAATTTCTAAAGTGAGCTCGAGGTTAAGATCGTCGATTTGTTTTTTTGTCAGGTTCATAATTCTATTTTATTTTTAAAATTTTCTTTCTCTGTGCGGGATATGCCACACGGCCGTGATGCATCTGCGCAAGGTATGCCTTTATCGCATCTTTCACCTTGTTCAGTTCCTTTATGGATATGTCGGCATTGGCGAACTGTTCCTGATCCATCTTCTCCTTGACTATTTTCTCCACGAAAGAAGAAAAGGATTCCGGGCTGTAGTCCGTCAGGGTCCTGGATGCCGCTTCGATGCTGTCGCACAGCATGAGTATAATCTGCTCTTTGGTGACAGGCGCCGGACCGGGATAGGTAAAGCGGGAGCGATCCTCCCTGCTGCCTCCGTCGGCAATGTACTTGCTCCAGAAATATCCGGTGACAGTCGTGCCATGATGGGTCCGTATAAAGTCGATGACCACGTCCGGCAGACGGTTCTTCCTGGCAAGCTCCACCCCGTCGCCCACATGGCGTATGATATCCTCCGCGCTCTGCTGCGGGCTGAGTCCGGCATGATACTTCCGCTCCTCGCTTTTGTTGAGTATGGATTCGTTCTCCACGAAGCACATAGGATTGTTCAGTTTCCCTATGTCGTGATAGAGGGCGCCCACACGCAGCAGCAGCGGATTGGCATCCGTGGCCCGCGCCGCGGCATCGGCCATGTTCATGACCTGAAGGGAATGCTGGAAGGTGCCGGGAGCCTTGCTCTCAAGTTCGCGGAGCAAACCGGATGATGTATCCGAAAGTTCTGCAAGACGCGAATTTGAAACAAGATTGAATACTATCTCGAAAAGGTATATCAAAGGGAAACCGGCGATTGCCAGCACCGAGGCTATGAGCAGGCGCAACAGGTCCTGCCAGAGCACTCCGCCGGCCACTCCGGCAAGCCTTAGGGCCGCATAGGCGGCGGACATGGCAGCGAAAGTGGCAAGGGCGAGCAGGAACTGCCTCCACCCCTGGGTCAGATGCCTAGAGCCGTATATCGCTACCATGCCTCCCGATAGGAACACGACATAGAGCATGGCCCCGTACTCCGGATAAATCAGGAGAGGCAGCAGGGATATGATATACAGCGGCACTATGACCCTGGCCCGCACGAAAGCCTGCAAATACAAGGCTCCGAGAGTGAGCGGAGCGACGAAAAGATATTTGGAGTCGAAGCGGGACAGTACGAGTATGGTAAGCACCACAAGGGCGAACACGAAAACGGTATAATAGTAGCGGCTGTCCTCGAAGAAACGGCTGCTGCTGAAGATTATCGCCAAAGCGAAAAGGCCCACCAGCAGCAAGGCTGCAAGCAGATTGCCGAGTATGGAAAGATATGCCGGACCGGAATACCCCACGTTGGCCTCATACTCTTTCTTGTAAGAATCGAGAATACGGGCGATTTCCGCGGTGATTATCTCTCCGTTGGACACTATGAGCTGACCCGCAGTGATGTAGCCTATGGTGGGAGAAATCCTGTTCACCGCCTCGGCATTCACGGCATCGCTCGTCTGTGCATCGAAAAAAAGATTGGGGGTGACGAGGCTGTAGACAGATTTGGCACGCAGGACGGAGTCCACGTCCACGCCAGGCAGCGCTCCCTTGACATCCGCAAGCAGGCGGCTCCTTGCAGCCGACATCCCGAGAATCTCGCTCGATGGTTTCTTCACCGCCCTCTTGTTCCTGTGCACATATATGACATCCGAGTTATCGGGCAGGGCATCGTCCGCAACCACTCCCCTCTCCAGAATATTGCGCAGGGCAAGGAATACAGGCTGGGTCAGCGGCCCGAGGTCCAAATCCGGGACGACGTTGAGACGGCTGCGCGTTATGTCCTCAGAGTAGTCATAATACGGGACATAGACGTCCGATGCCTTGTCTATCTCGCTCTGTATCTGCTCGCTGGTCTTGAGCACGGGAAAGTCGAACGGGGCATACAGCGTCTCATAGTTCCATGTCCCCCCTTTACGGTATTCGAACCCGAGCCTGACCGGGCGCGGGGCCACGGCGGCAAAAAGCACTGCAAGCACGAGCAAAGGCAGCAGTTTATTTAAACGGACTGTCTTTTTCACGGGCGATGAATTTGTATGTGAGTCTGTCCGTAAGGCGGGGGAACAGATTGTGCGCCAAGACCGTAAACTTGCCGAGCGCAGTCAGCGTGACGACCGAACGGCGCCGCGCAAGGCCCTTCGCAAGATGGAGGGCGCAGGTTTCGGCGCTCATCAGCTTCCCCTCATCCAGGGGCGTATCTCCCTGGGAGCTTCCGTCCGCCGTCAGCGCGGCATTGCGCACATTGGAGGATGTGTAGCCCGGAGCGAATACGAGCACGCCGAGACCGTCTTTCATGTGCTCTATGCGTATAGTGTCGAGAAATCCCCGTACCGCATATTTCGAGGAACTGTAGCCGCTTCTTGCGGGCAGTGCGGAATAACCGGCTATGCTGATTACCCCGACAAGCTGTCCCCTGCTCTCGAGCAGGTAGGGCAGGGCATATTTCGTACAATTGACCGTGCCCCAGAAATTGACATCCATCAGACGATGTATCACTTTGAGGTCCAAATCATTGAACATGGCCCTCATGGAAAGTCCCGCATTGTTTACGAGTATGTCTATCTTAGAGAAGCGGTCTATGCATGATTCTATAAGCCGGCGGCAGTCTTCTTCGGAGCTAACATCGCAGCGGACGCAGAGCACCCTTTCGGGCGGAGCCACCGACGGGGCCAGTTCCAGCAGCCTGTCGTATGAACGGGCCGCCATGACCACGCTGGCTCCGAGACTGCCCAGCAATCGTGCAGACGCGAGACCGATTCCGGAACTCGCGCCCGTCACGATAACAACTTTACCTATGAAGTAGGTATCCGTTTTCACTTGATGGTCATTTCGGCTACGTCGTCGCCGTCATACAGTCCGGCGTCGAGCTTGGCCTTGATTTCCCTGAAAGCGTTGAGAGTATATTCCACATCCTCCATAGTATGGGCCGCGGTAGAGACTATCCTGAAAATTATCATGCCCTTGGGAATGACAGGATAGATGACCATCGAGCAGAATATCCTGTAATGCTCGCGCAGGTCCTTGGCAATCTTCGTGGCCTGGGCTATTCCGCCTCCGTCTATGTGTATGGGGGTCACGCATGCCTCGGCCTCCCCTATGTCGAAGCCTTGCTCGCGGAAACCTTTCTGGAGCGCGTGCGTTATCTCCATGCACTTGCGACGGCGCTCGTCCCCCTCCGGAGACATTATTATCTCCAGACGCTTGATGTTGCTGAGCACATAGGCCATAGGCTGGCTCTTGGCATACATCTGCGAACGCATGTTGAGGCGCAGATAATTGATAATCTTGCGGGGGCCTGCCACGAATCCTCCTATGGAAGCCATGCTCTTGGCAAAGGCCGCGATATAAACGTCCACCCCGTCCATGACGCCGAAATGCTCCGAAGTACCGCGTCCGTGCTCTCCGAGCAGGCCGAAGCCGTGGGCATCGTCTATGAGTATGCGGAAAGGATATTTTTCCTTGAGGGCCACTATCTCATCGAGCTTTCCGAGCGCTCCGGTCATTCCGTATACGCCTTCGGTGATGAGCAATACTCCACCGCCGCTCTCCTCGGCCTCCTTGCATGCGCGTGCAAGCACCCTTTCGCAGTCTGCCAGATCGTTGTGGCGATACTTGTACTTGCTTCCGGCATGCAGGCGTATGCCGTCCAGGAGGCAGGCATGCGCTTCGTTGTCATAGACTATCACATCGTGGCGAGCCGTGAGGCAGTCTATGGTGGACACTATGCCCTGGTAGCCGAAGTTGAAAAGGAACGCGTCCTCTTTCTGCTCGAAATCGGCGAACATCTTCTCCAGCTTCTCATGATACCGGGTATGTCCGGTGAGCATACGGCTGCCCATGGGAGCGGCAAGGCCCCAGTCGGCGACCGCCTCGGCCTCGTACTTGCGGATTTCCGGATGATTGGCGAGTCCGAGATAGTTGTTGAGACTCCAGTTGAGCACCGGCGTGCCGTTGAACACCATGTGCGGGCCCAGCTCTCCTTCGAGACGGGGATACATATAGTAACCGAAACCCTGCTCAAAATACTGGCCTATAGGGCCTCCGCTGTCGCGTTCTATGCGATCGAAAATGTCTAAAATCATAATTATGCGTCTATGTTAGCGTAATGTGCGTTTTCTTCGATAAACTGCTTGCGGGGCGGGACGTCGTCTCCCATGAGCATGGAGAAAGTGCGCTCGGCCTGTGCGGCATTGTCGATGGTAATCTGGCGCAGGCGGCGTTTGGCCGGGTTCATGGTAGTCTCCCAGAGCTGTTCTTCGCTCATTTCTCCCAAACCTTTGTAGCGCTGCACGTTGTAGCCCTTGTCCGTGCCCTTGCCCAGACGCAGCGCCGCTTCTTCGCGCTGTTCTTCCGTCCAGCAGTACACTTCCTCCTTTCCCTTCCACACTTTGTAGAGGGGCGGAGTGGCGAGATATACGTAACCGTTCTTGATGAGGTCGTACATGTAGCGGAAGAAGAACGTAAGAATCAGACATGCGATATGGGAGCCGTCGACGTCGGCATCGGTCATAATCACCACCTTGTGATAGCGCAGCTTGCTCAGGTCCATGTGCTTCTCCCCGGTCTCGTCCTCCATGGCCACCGTGACACCGAGGGCCGTATAGATGTTCCGTATCTCCTCAGAATCGAAAGCCCTGTCTTCGGATGCCTTCTCCACATTGAGAATCTTTCCGCGGAGAGGCAGTATGGCCTGGGTGCGGCGGTCGCGCCCCTGTTTCGCCGTTCCGCCTGCGGAATCTCCCTCCACGAGGAAGAGTTCGCATCTCTCCGGATCCTTGTCGGAGCAGTCTGCCAGCTTGCCCGGCATGCCACCTCCGCCGAGAGGACTTTTGCGCTGCACCATCTCGCGCGCCTTCCTTGCGGCGGCACGTGCCGTAGCGGCCAGCACTATCTTGTCGATGATGATTTTCGCGAATTTCGGATTCTCCTCAAGATACAGGTCCATGGCGGCGGCAGTGGCCTGCGACACGGCGGACGTGGCCTCCGGATTTCCGAGTTTGGTCTTGGTCTGACCCTCGAACTGAGGTTCGGCCACTTTCACGGAAATCACGGCCGTGAGCCCCTCGCGGAAATCCTCCGGAGCCAGGTCGCCCTTGAACTTTTCGAGAAGTTTGTTTTTCTCGGCATACTGCTTCAGGGAACGGCTCAGGCCCATCTTGAATCCCTGGAGGTGAGTACCGCCCTCTATGGTGTGGATATTGTTGACGTAGGAATATATCTTCTCCGAATAGCCGTTGTTGTACTGGAGGGCTATGTCTATGGGGATAATCTTGTCGGAAGCTATGCTGACCGGCTGGGGAATTATGGTCTGCGCCCCGGCATCGAGATATTCTATGAACTCGCTGAGACCCTTCTCCGAATAGAACTCGTCGCTGCGGAAAATCCTGCGGCCGGTGGCCTTGCTCTCTCCCGATTCGTCCTGCACGAACTCATCCACCAGCTCGCGCTCGTCAGTGAGGGTAATACGTATGCCCCTGTTGAGGAAGGCGAGCTCGCGCAGTCTCGCGGCAAGCGTATCATAGCGGTATACCGTCGTCTGCGTGAATATCTCCGGGTCCGGATGGAAGGTTATGGTCGTGCCGGTATCCGACGCATCTCCGGTGACAGTAACCGGAGAAAGGGGCTTGCCTTTCGAATATTTCTGCTCGAATACCTTGCCCTCGCGGTGAATCTCCGCCACGAGGCTGTCCGACAGCGCATTCACGCAGGACACGCCGACTCCGTGCAGACCGCCCGACACCTTGTAGCTGTCTTTGCTGAACTTGCCTCCGGCGTGCAGCACCGTGAGTACGACTTCCAGTGCGGAGCGATGCTCCTTTTCATGCATTCCCGTGGGGATTCCGCGTCCGTTGTCCTTCACGCAGATGGAGTTGCCCTCCAGTATGCGCACGTCTATGGTGTCGCAGTATCCGGCCATGGCCTCGTCTATACTGTTGTCCACGACTTCATACACCAGATGGTGGAGTCCCCTTTCGGACACGTCGCCTATGTACATGGACGGGCGCTTGCGGACAGCCTCAAGACCCTCAAGGACCTGTATACTGTTTGCGGAATACTGTTCTTCCGGCTGCTTCATATCTTCCTGATCAATCATAATATCTGAATAAACTCACAAAGTTACATAAAAAATCACAAACTGAAGCGGATTCCCGCAATGACGGCAGGGCCGCATTCGCTGATGAGAGGACTCGTGCGGATATCCTGATTGAGGATATTGCTGCATTTCAGCCAGAAACTGAGTCTTCCGTCAAGCCTGTATTCGCCCCACAGGCCGACATCGGCATATCCCGGCATCTTCACCTCGGCCGGCCCGGCCAAAGCCTTTCGCCCAGTGGCTATATCCATGGACAGACCGGCGAATATGCGTTTTTTCCAGTTATAGGAGCCCCTGAAAGTGGAGGTGACTGCGGACGGAGAGAAAACCCCGTCGTCGACACCGCCGGGAATGTGCATGTAATGCAGTTCTCCGTCTATGTTCAGACGCTCCGACGCCCATGAAAGCAGGAGGTCGGCATGAACGGCCCGGCAGTCCTGGAATCGCATGGTCTCATATCCCCAGTCTCCCACAGCCCAGAAAGGGGCATTGCGCAGGAAACGGTATCCTGCCTTGACATCGTACTGCAGGCCGAAATCGGCATGCCCGCGAACACCTCCGAAAAGGTCGGCGATTTCCCTGACGGGAAGAGGTTCGAGATAGTCCGCATGATACCAGTGCGCCCCGGACCTGTAATCCCAGTAGGTAAGATTCCTGTTGCCTCCGTCAGCTCCGGCATACACGTCCAGATAGTCGTGCAGCAGATGTGCGGCCACCGTGACTGCCGGGCTCAGAGTGACTTTACCAGTGTACCCCCCGAACCTCAGACCGGCATCGAAATCGAATGCGCCGAGACGGAAAGCCGCGTGGGGATGCATCTGGAATGCGCTGTAATAACCGTTGAGGTTGAGTTCCACATCGGAGCTCACCTTGAACGATGCATCGGTAACAGCGGAAAACACGGCGTCCAGAGTCAGTTCGTTCTCGTGAATGGACGAGCCTGAACTCAGGGCATCATAGACATAACGGTACGTTACGCCGGCATTGTAGAGGATGCGCCGTCCGCTGTTGCTTCCTATATGGGCAGAAACATAGGGCGAATGGGTATTGCCTCCGGAATAGATGTCGTGTCCGGTGTATATGCCGTCATATCCGAATTCCGTCCTCAGCAGGGTCTTGCCTATATTTATCCTGGCGTCGGCGCCCACTGACGAAGCGAAGTCCCAGCCCCTGTCAAAAACCCCTTTTTCACGCACGAACGTATGGGGCTGCACATGCTTGTAATTGCCGTAAAACCCGCCAGCCGAAGCAAAGGCGTTGACGGAGAACTTCTTCCTGTCTACGGCCGACCACACCAAATCGAACTCCGGCTTGAGGACATATCCCGCTCCTGCGCGCAGATAGAGCCTGCGGCCGTCATAGGGCCTGGCATCAGGGGTGATGGTCACAGAATACGGAGAAAATTCATACGCCCCCTTGTAAGGAGAATCGAAAACGGAATAGTCGAAATGATAGTCGAAACGCAGCAGCGAGTCCGGTATAGTCATGGCCACGCCCTTCTTGGAAACATCGTCTATGCGGTTCTGATAGTCATTTGTCACCTGCACCTCGGGGTTGAGGTTCTGGGCCCACGATGCAGAAGACAGCAGCACCAGCGCTGGAATTATGCAGTAACGTTTCATATCTGGTTGAGTTTGTATAGTCTGGATTCGACAAGATCCTTTATGTCGTCATCGGCCCTGTCGGAGGCATAGCCGTCGCGTATGCTTTCGAGTGTAGCCTTGGCCTGGGACGCCCTGTCGGTCTGCATGAATGCATCGGCAAGGGTCAGGTAGGCCCTCGCGAGCCAGTAGCTCTGGTCTCCGGCCTTGTCGGAGAAATCGAACACGCCTTTCTGGACGGCCTCGTAGTCGGCCCTGTCGAAAGCATCCTGGATGAGTATGTAGCTCGCCTCCGCTCCTTCAGCCGTGGATGGCTGCAAGGAAAGTTTGCGGAATATTTCGAGGGCTTCGTCGCGGCGGCTCGTGGCCAAACACGACTTCGCCTTGATGTAGGTGGCCTCGCGCTGCTGGGCGGCGCTCTGTCCGGAAAGTGCGGAGACGGCGGATGCAGCCTCGGCCGCGGCATCGTAGGAGCGTCCCCTGTATGCGGAACGCATCATACCGTAAAGGGCGAGGGTGCGGTTCTCGTCAAAACGGGCCTTGTCGCGCAGGCGCTCGTAGGCTTCGTATGCCTGGGCATAGCGCTCGAGCCCATAAGTGAGGTCGGCATACTTGAGCATGGACGACTCGGCGAATGAGCCCGCATCCGGCGAGTCTATCACCTTGGCGTAATAGTCGCAGGCCTTTTCCTTGTTTCCCAAAGAGGCATAAGACTCGGCCATATAGAACAGGGCGTTGGTCACATGGCTTCCGCCGGGATAATTGTCGAGGTATTTCTGAAGAGAAGACGCCGCCTGCACATAGCTGCCGCTAAGATAGGCCTGCTCGGCCGTGCTGAAATAAAGGTCCTCCTTCTCAGCATCGCTTCTTCCGGCAGTCAGATGATTGCTCTCAAGGTACTCCAGATACTTGTGCGACTCATTGCGGGTCTGGTATATTGACTCTATGGCGAGGAGCGCGTCGTCGGCATACTGGCTGCCAGGCAGAGTCTTCACGACATCCTTGTAGCAGGCGAGGGCGCCGTCGTAATCGGACGTGTTCCGGCTCACCATGCCCATGCCTATAAGGGCCTTGGCACGGGTCTCGCGGTCGCGTGCGTTGTCCCTCAGCAGCGTAAATGCCTCGAGGGCCTTGCGGTTGTCCGATATGTCCATGTTGGCCCTGCCGAGCTCATAAAGCCCCTCGGCATACATGGGAGTGTCAGGATTGGCCCGGAGGACAGCGGAAAGCACCTCCGCCTTGGTCTTCTTGTCTCCGGACAATCCGTATGAAAGGGCCAGCTGGGTGTACGGATAGATATCCTCGTCCACGCTTATCTCACGGACGGCATCCTTGTACGCCTTGATGGCCGCCGCATAATTGCGGGCGGCGAAATCGCAGTCTCCCCTGCGCACCATCGCATCGTTACGGAATGTCTTGTCGCCTTCGGACAGATAGATGTCGAACCAGCGGGAGGCCGCCGGGTATTCTTTCGCCTTGAAATGGGAATATGCCGTATTGTAAGGCAGCAGCCTGCCCTCCTCCTGTCCTTCAAGCGCTGAGAGATTGTAGAGGTCCGAGAAAATCTTGGCGGCTTCGCCGTACTTTTCGGTACGGTACGCCGCCTCCGCCTGCCAGTAGCGCGCAAGCTGTCCGAGAGGATCCTGCTTCGGCAGATAGTAGGCCGCAGTACGCAGGCATGAGGCGGCATCGCTGTAGGAGCCGCTGGACATAAGCTGCTCGCCCCTCAGATAATAGGCCTTCACATAGTTGCTGCGCTGGTCCTTGTCCAGCTCGTCTATCTTGTCGTAGGCGTCGACGGCCCCGGCATAATCGCGGTCGTACAACGAGGCGAGGGCCATGTAGCTGTAAATCTCATCGCCGCGCCTGGACGTGTCGTAGAGCCTTATGTACTCCGCGAAAGGGGCGGTGTCCTTGTTCAGGTCGAACGCGAGCTTGGCATAGTTGAACATCGCGTCTTCCTGCATCACGGCATTCCAGTCGACGGCGGAGGCATCTTTGAATGCTCCCATGGCCGCGACGTTGTTGCCGGTGTTCAGATATGCGTTCGCCAGCTGATAGTTCGCGGCCTGTCCCAGGGAGTCCGAACGGTCGCGCATCATGGTGAAGTTGGCTATGGCGCCCCTGTAGTCCTCGACGGCATACAGCACCGAACCGGCATAGAAATAATCCGAACGGGTCATGTTCTCACGCGAGGTTGCCGAATAATACTCCTTGGCCTTCTTCTTGTCGCCCTTGACCAGATACGACTCCGAAATCATGCGGGCGAGACGGGCCTGGCGGATGTCGGGCTCTCCGTCGAAGATAGGGACTCCGTTGCTTATCACGTAATCGTAATCTTTCTGCATGAAACGGCAGTCCACGAGGTAGAAGGCAGAAATCTCCCGGAAACGGGGGTCGGTGCAGGACAGCTCGAACCAGCTCTGGGCCTCCGGGAAGTCTTTCCCGCAATAGCTTATGTAGCCCAGGGCATAGCGCGAGGGGGCCTTGTAGTCGGACATGGGCAGTTCCTCGACCTCGCGGAAAGACTCTCCGGCCTCGTCGTACAGCCCGCGCGCAAAAGCGGAGTAGCCTTTCTTGAACGCAAGTTCGGAATGATACTGTCCGTCCAGATGTTTCTTCTCCACTGCGGCAAAGCGCCCGGCGGCCTCTTCGTAACGCCCGCTGTCGAAAAGGACCCTGGCATACTCATAGTCTATCACGTTGGATATGCTCGACCTGCGCCAGTTCCTCTCGTACTCGGACAGCTTTTCCTCGAACCCCACGCTCTGCATCTTTATGGCGCAGAGCAGGGCGTATCCGTCGCTCATGGGATCGCCGGGGATTCTCTCCAGCAGCGCGGCGGCCCTTTCGTACATGCCGTTGTTGTATAGTTCTACGGCCTCACGGTAGATATTGGTGCGCTCGTCCGGGGCGGCAGACAACGATGCCGAAATCAGGACGGCGGCCATGAATAATCGCACTCGCATAAAATTTCAATTTTAACTTACAAATTTACTCAATTTAAGTTATATTTGCAGGGTTTAAGGGGAGAAAAATTATGAAAAATGTAATATTTTTCAGAGACGCGGACATTTCCAGCGGAGAAAGCGTGGTCGTTTACGGCCTGAACATGGAGGTCAGGGAAGGAGACCTCGTCTACATCGTCGGAAAGGTAGGCACAGGCAAGACGTCCATAATTCGCACCATAATAGCCGAAAACAGGCTTGAGAGCGGCAGCGGCGAGGTGTGCGGCTTCGACCTCCGCGGACTGCGGCGCAAGGACACCCCTATGCTCCGCCGCAAGATAGGAGTGGTATTCCAGGATTTCCAGCTTCTCATGGACCGAAGTGTGGAGGCGAATCTCGACTTCGTGCTGAAATCCACGGGCTGGAAAGACAGGGAGGCCATGGACAGGCGGATAGCCGAAGTGCTCGAGGCGGTGGGGATGCAGACCAAGGCACACAAGATGCCGCACCAGCTTTCCGGCGGAGAGCAGCAGCGCATAGCCATAGCCCGCGCGATACTCAACGAACCCGAACTGATTATAGCAGACGAACCCACAGGCAACCTCGACAACGAGACGGCCGACGGGATTTTGCAGCTCCTCACGCAAATCAACCGCGAAAGGGGCACCGCCATAGTGATGGTGACACATAACCGCAACATAATTGATCACTACCCTGGAAGGGTGTTCGAGACAAAGAACGAAACTTGTACCGAAATATGAAAGAATTTGAAATCAATGCCGCGAAGTGGCTGGACGGCGACTTCGACCAGGCGACCAAGATGCAGGTGCTGAAACTGCGGAACGAAGACCCAGCCGCTTTCGAGGATGCTTTCCACAAGAATCTCGAGTTCGGGACCGGAGGCCTGCGCGGAATCATGGGTGTGGGCACGAACAGAATGAACCGTTACACTGTAGGAATGGCCACACAGGGGCTCGCGAACTACATCCTCAGCAAAGTCGGAGGGGACGACCCGCGGGTCGTGATATCCTACGACTCGCGCAACAACAGCAAGGAGTTTGCGAAGATAGCCGCCGAGGTGCTGTCCGCCAACGGCATACACGTGTTCATCTTCGACAACATAAGGCCGACCCCCGAAATGAGCTATGCGGTGCGCCTGAAGGGCGCCGTCGCCGGCATCATGATTACGGCATCGCACAACCCCAAGGAATACAACGGGTACAAGGTGTCATGGAGCGACGGAGGGCAGGTGACCTCCCCGGTGGACAAGGAGATAGTTGCCGAAGTGGCCAAGATAAGCGACCCGTCGCAGGTCAAGTTCAAGGCCGGACTGCGCTGCGGGGAAATAGAGTCCATGGGCGCGGAGGTGGACGAGATGTACCTGCGCGACCTGCTGTCCCTGAGGCTCAGTCCCGAGGCATGCGCGGCCCATTCGGACCTCAAGATAGTGTACACTCCCCTGCACGGATGCGGAGTGAAGCTCGTGCCGGAAATACTCAGGCGCAGCGGATTCAACAACATAATCCACGTGCCCGAACAGGACGTGTCGGACGGCGACTTCCCCACTGTAGTGTCTCCCAATCCGGAGGAACCGGCAGCCCTCGCGCTGGCACTCAAGAAGGCGGAGGAAACAGGGGCAGACATAGTCATAGGCACGGATCCCGATGCCGACAGGGTAGGCATAGCCGTACGCGACGACAAGGGACGCATGGTGCTGTTCAACGGCAACCAGACCGCATCCCTGCTCACGTACTACATACTGACGCGCCGTAAGCAGCTCGGCACCCTCGGCACCGGAAAATATGTCGTCAAGACCATAGTCACAACCGAGCTGATAAGCGACATCTGCAAGAGCTTCGACATCCCCGTCTACAACGTGCTCACGGGATTCAAGTACATCGCCGAGGTGGTTAAGCGCAAAGAAGCCGAGGGCGGTGAATTTGTCTGCGGAGGAGAGGAAAGCTACGGATTCAACGTCGGAGAATTCGTGCGTGACAAAGATGCCCCGGTGTCCTGCATGATGATTGCAGAGTGCGCGGCATGGGCCGCCGAAAACGGCATGACCCTTTATTCCCTCATGCAGCGCATCTACGAGGAGTACGGCTACCGCAAGGAAGGGCTTGTCAGCCTTGTCCGAAAGGGCATCTCCGGGGCTGAGGAGATACGGCAGATAATGGCCGGGCTCCGCTCCAATCCCCCGGCAGAACTGTGCGGCTCCAGAGTATGCCGCGTCGTGGACTATCTGGAACCCGAAAAGACGGGACAGCCGAAATCCGATGTCCTGCAGTTCTTCAACGAGGCCGGAGACGTCATGACGGTTAGGCCTTCAGGAACTGAGCCCAAGATAAAATTCTATTTCGGGGCCAAGGGCGCCGATGCCGACCGCAAGATAGAGGAAATGAAAAAACAGTTCGCCTGACAAAGCTGATGACTGAAAAGAATATACGAATCGACTACCTGGAATTCAGTTCCATGGAGGAACTCGCCCCGGAGGACAGGGAGCTCGCCCTCGCAGCCGTGCAGGCCATAAAAGGCTCCTATGCACCGTATTCCGGATTCAATGTCGGAGCGGCTGCAAGGCTGTCCAACGGCAGGATAGTCATAGGGGCCAATCAGGAGAATGCCGCTTTCCCTTCCGGGCTTTGCGCGGAAAGGACGGCGATGTTCTCGGCCGGGGCCAGCTACCCGGGGGAGGATATTCTGAGCATAGCGCTTGCCGCAGGCTCGGACGGCAGCCTGACACATGACCCAGCGACTCCCTGCGGGGCATGCCGCCAGGTCATGGCCCAGTATCAGTCCAAATCCGGCAAACCTATGTCAGTAATCATGGTCGGAAGCGGAAAAATCTGGAAGTTTGAAAAAGTGGACGATATTTTACCGCTGATTTTCGACAGTATCTGATTTTTTTATATCTTTGCACGGGGAAAGTCGTACACGACCAGCTCCCTCAAAACTCCCCCAGGGCCGGAAGGCAGCAAGGGTCTG
>JAFLUX010000032.1 GCA_022508605.1 Bacteroidales bacterium
CGATATGATATCATTACCGGTTACAGGGCGGATGATTCGTATTTCTCTTTTTCCAGAGCGTTCCTGTCCAACGGAATATCGCTTGAACAGCTCAAACGCGCCATGTCGCTCGGTAAACTCGGAGAGCAAGTCGTAATAAAGAGCCGGGCGGCTTTTGAGCGCCTGTTATTTATGGAGGCAGTTCCGGCAGATGTTTCCATATACCATCCACGTCGGATACAGAGGGACAGGAGCGCCCGGCTGGCATTTAACCGGATGTTGCAAGAAGACTCAGGAACAAATGCCGTATATGTTTCAGACATTATCAAAGAAGAATGGAAAGCAGATGACCCACGCTTATGATATGGCATATCTTGACGATGCGATGGCCAGTGTCGGTGCGATGCTGGACTATGCCGTCAACGCCTGCGGGGAGCCGCTGGACCTGTTTTGGAGCCGATTCCTTGCCAGCGGGGTCGCATCATCACTGAACAGGGCCAACCCGAAGTATCTCGCCGGGATGTCCGGGGTGGAGCTGGCACGTACCGTTGCAAATCGTTCCGGCGATACCCTTCCGGATGCAGAATCCTTTATCGACATGGGAAGTCCCGAATACTGGACAGGTTGGGCCATGGCATATATTGCCTGGTATCTGAACATCGACTATGGCACGCTTGCATCAGGGGGGATGAGCATAACGGACCTTCATGAACGCTACGCAACACTGCACGAGGCGGACCTTTCCAAAATCGTCCGCTTTGCCCAAGGCAGACTCGCAAAGGATAACCCGCTTAAGCGTATCCGCGAGAATGCCGGTCTGACCCAGGCCCAGCTTGCCGCCCTGTCCGGAATCACGCTTCGTTCGATAAGGGGATACGAACAGGGACAACGCTCCTTGAAGAATGCTTCGGCAGAAAGCGTACTCAGTTTATGCAGGGCGTTGGGATGTACGGCAGATGATCTTCTTTAAAACCTCGAAGCCGGTCTTGTCGATATAGTTGTTGCCAAAGATTCATAATCCCAAAAAAGATTCTATATTTGCATATAATGACACAAGTGATATTGAATATAAAAAACAAAAAGGATCTTCCTTTTTTGAAGAGATTGTCCAAGAACATGGGATGGACTATTTCCGAGCAGGACATCCCGAATGCAGAAACACTTGCGGCTATGCGCGAGGCAGAATCTGGCATCGAGTTGGAAGATTTCGACTTGAAAGAACTGCACAGAATAGTCGCTTCGCTCTGACATGTGGAAACTTAAGGTTACTTCCCAATTCAAAAAAGACTATAAACGCATTCAGAATCAACCCGATAAGTTGAAAGCTCTGCATGCTGTCCTGTCAGCCATAGTCGCCACCGGAAAGGTTCCATCAGAATATTTTCCCCATCCGCTCGCCGGCAATTGGGCCGGCCACATGGAGTGTCACATCAAGGGCGATTTTCTCCTGATATGGTATGACAAGGAATCCGGCATCATCAAACTCGTCCGTATGGGTTCCCACTCCGAATTATTCGGTAAATGACAGATTGCGATTAATTCCTATATTTGCAAACATTTTTGTTAGCTGATGGATACTCCTTTCATTTACAACAGGCCTGTAACGGGCAGGTATTTCGTGGGCCGCAGGACGGAGCGCCACGCTCTCGGAAATCTGCTTGAGGCCGGAGAGAATGTCGTGCTGTACGAGACCCCGAAAACGGGCATAAGCTCGCTTCTGCAGCAGGTATTCTCCAATATGAAGGCTTCTTCGGGCCAGTTCGCGGTGGCGACGGTGTCCCTTATGAGCGTGCACACCGTAGAGGATTTCTGTCTTCGCCTGTGTTCTGCGATTATAAAAAGCTGCGCACCTGCGCCCGCCGATTGTGCATCGCTGGTGTCTTCATGCCTGCCCGGCACCCATTTCGTTCCGGCGGGGCAGGGGCAGGAGGAGTGCGTTGTTTCGCTCGACGGTTATGCGGACGATGCTGACATCCGCGCCGCGGCGACGCTGCCTTACCGCGTTTCCGCCTGCTGCGGCAGGCGAGTTTTCGTGTGCCTGGACGATTTCCACAGCGTGATGCTCACCGGGGAAGGGGAGAGGATATGCGGAATAATGCAGGAAGCGTTCATATCCCGCTCCCCGGAGGACAGGGCCTCGGCCTGCTACATATTCTGCGGCTCGGCCTATAACGCGATGAAGGAGATTTTCAGCCGCCGCTGCCTTTTCCATCGTCAGGTGGAGCATCTTGCCCTCGGTGAGATAGATGCGCGTGAGATTGTGGATTCGATAAACCGAGGCTTCCTGACGAGCGGCAAGGTGATGGACAGAGACCTGATGTTGGGAGTTTGCAAGCTGCTGAAGAACAATATTTTCTATGTCAATGCGTTCGTGTCCCTGTGCGACTCGCTCTCGAAGGGCTACATGACCGAATCGGTGATGTCCGAGGCGCTGTCCGATTTGCTCGCGCTGCACGAGCCCCGCTTCAAGGCGATGATGGCCGACCTGACCACTTTTCAAGTGAATCTGTTGAAAGCTCTGCTCGACGGGCACAGCAAATTCAGCAGCGCGGCCCTCATAAGGCGCTACGGACTGAACTCGTCGGCCAATGTGCGCCGCCTGAAGGACGCCCTGTGCAAGAAGGAGATAATCACTTTCGACGAGGGCGATGTCCCCCGCATGCTCGACCCGCTTTTTGAATACTGGCTGCGCAAGTTCTATTTCGGAGAGCGGCAGTAGTGTGTCGTTGCAAAACTGCTGCGTAAAATTTTGTCAAAAAGATAAAAATCGCTATATTTGCCGTCCGTTTTATGACCGATGAGCCGGAAAAGGGCTGCGGCAAACGCAGACGCTTACGGTCCAAACATTTAAAATTTTGTTTGATGTACGCAATCGTAGAAATTGCAGGCCAGCAGTTTAAAGTGGAGGCTGGCAACGAAATCTTTGTGCAGAGGCTCGCCGATGCCAAGGGTGCTGAAGTGGAGTTCGGCAAAGTCCTCCTCGTCGCCGACGGAGAGGCTGTAAAGGTAGGAACTCCGTATGTGGACGGAGCCGTTGTGAAGGCTACCGTTGTCGATGACGAGGTAAAAGCCGACAAGGTGCTCGTGTTCAAGAAGATACGTCGCAAGGGCTTCCAGAAGCTCAACGGCCATCGTCAGAAACTTACCAAGATTAAAATCAACGAAATCGCTTAAGAATTATGGCACACAAAAAAGGTCAATCCAGTTCAAAGAACGGTCGTGAGTCACAAAGTAAACGTTTGGGTCTCAAGAAATTCGGAGGCGAGGTCGTGAAGGCCGGAAACATTATCGTCCGCCAGAGGGGTACGGTGCACAACCCGTCCACGAACGTGGGCATGGGCAAGGACCACACACTCTATGCACTTATCGACGGCACAGTGAAGTTCACCCGCAAGAGGAACGACAAATCATACGTGTCCGTGGTTCCTTTTGAGAACTGATCTCGAAGGTATTATGTTTTAAGATGAATGGCTTGCACTTCGGGATCGCGGTGCGAGTCATTTTCCTTTGAAAAGCAGAATCAATATGTTGACGCTCAAAATGCTTCGAGACGACGCGGCTGCCGTCGTCGAGAAATTGAAAATTAAGAATTTCGACGCCAAGCCGGTCGTCGACAAAGTGGTCGAACTGGACCGCCTGCGCCGCAATCTCCAGACGGAGGCGGACGCCCTCGTCGCCCAGCAGAAGCAGAAAGCCGCCGAAATAGGCGCCCTGATGAAACAGGGTCTCAAGGACGAGGCCGAAAAGGCCAAGGCCGCCGTGGCCGCGCTCAAGGAGAAGTCTTCCGAACTGCTCGCCCGCATGGAAGAGGCGGCAGAAGAGATGGAGCGTAATCTGGTGCTGCTGCCGAATATCCCCTGCAGCCAGGTCAAGCCCGGCAAGGGAGCGGAAGACAACGAAGTCGTGAAGTCCGGAGGCCCGGATGTCCGGCTGCCCGAAGGGGCGCTTCCGCATTGGGAGCTTGCCAAGAAGTACGATATCATAGATTTCGACCTCGGAGTGAAGATTACCGGAGCCGGTTTCCCCGTCTACAAGGGCAAGGGGGCGAGGCTTCAGAGGGCGCTCATCAACTTCTTCCTCGACTGCAACACCGCCGCGGGATATACCGAAGTGGAGCCCCCGGTGATGGTCAACCGCGATTCCGGATACGGCACCGGCCAGCTCCCCGACAAGGAGGGACAGATGTATCACGCCGGACTCGACGATTTCTACATGGTGCCGACGGCGGAAGTGCCCGTTACGAACTTCTTCCGCGATGTGATACTTTCCGGCGACCAGATTCCCCAGCGTCTCACCGCATACACCCCCTGCTTCCGCCGGGAGGCCGGCTCATACGGCAAGGACGTGCGCGGACTCAACCGCCTGCACCAGTTCGACAAGGTGGAGATAGTGCGCGTGGAGAAGCCTGAAGACAGCTACAGGGCGCTCGACGAGATGGTGGCGCATGTCGAGGGCATAGTGCAGAAGCTCGGACTGAAATACCGGATACTGCGTCTGTGCGGCGGCGACATGTCATTCACTTCCGCCATCACCTACGACTTCGAGCTGTGGAGTGCCGCCCAGGAGAGGTGGCTGGAGATAAGCTCCGTGAGCAATTTCGAGACATTCCAGTCCAACCGTCTTCACTGCCGTTACCGCGATGAGTCCGGGAAGGTGTGCCTGGCGCATACCCTCAACGGCAGTTCGCTCGCCCTTCCGCGCGTGGTCGCGGCCCTGCTCGAAGACAACCAGACCCCTGACGGCATAGTCATTCCAGAAGTCCTCAGGCCATATACAGGATTCGACATTATTGACTAAGGCCCGAACCATACTCGGCATAGATCCCGGAACCAATCTGCTCGGTTTCGGGATTGTGCGTGTCGATGAGGCAGGCAAACCCCGCTACATCGACATGGGCGTGCTCGACCTGCGGCGCATAGACGACATCTACGACAAGCTGCGCATCATCTTCGACAAGGTGAGCGCCCTGTGCGAATTGCACGCCCCCGACGACCTCGCCATCGAATCGCCGTTCTACGGCCGCAACGCCCAGGTCATCTTCAAGCTCGGCCGCGCCCAGGGTGCGGCTATGACGGCGGCCATGAACCATGGGGCCAGAGTCTTCGAATATGCCCCGAGGAAGGCCAAGCAGGCAATCTGCGGCAATGGGGCGGCATCGAAGGAACAGGTTGCCCTGATGGTGGAGAAGACCTTGGGGATAGACATAGACCCCAAGTATCTCGATGCCACTGACGCGCTCGCCATAGCCATGTGCCATCACTACCAGATGAGCAGCCCCCTCGTGTCGTCGGGCGGCGGGAGCTCCTGGGAAAAATTCATCGCCGCCAATCCGGGGAGGGTGAAAAACAAATAGCAGAAAAATTGCAGGAGCCGTTAAACTTTCGGACTTTGATTGCGTCATAGGAAAGATATGAAGTTTTTTAAGAGAATATGCCTCCTCGCTGCCATACTTGCCGGCACGGGAGCTTATGCGCAGAACCGCCTTACGGCTGTGCTTACGGATGAATCTAACGGGGAGCCGGTGGGCTTCGCCACTGTGTCCCTCACCCAGAACGGTGCCAAGAAGCCGGCGAAATTCGTGCTCAGCGATGCGGAAGGCAAGGTGGAGCTGACCGGCGTGAGGGCCGGCACGTATGTGTTCAGGGCCGAACTCCTCGGATACGAACCCTTTGAAAAGGAAATCAAGGTGCCGGACGTGAAAGACCTCGGCGAGATAAAGATGAAGGTGGACAGCCAGCAGCTCGATGCCGCCTCCGTCTCTGCCGCCGGAAATCCGGTCATCATCAAGAAAGACACCATAGAATACAATGCCACTTCTTTCAAGACGACCGACAACGACGTCCTCGAAGACCTCCTGAAGAAACTTCCTGGAGTGGAAGTCGATGAAAACGGAGGCATAAGCGTGAACGGGCAGACCATAGACAAGATTACCATAGACGGCAAGACCTTCTTCCTGAACGACCCCCAGATAGCCACGAAGAACATCCCGGCCAAGGTAATCAACAAACTCAAGGTCATCGAAAAAAAGTCCGAGCAGGCCGCATTCACCGGCATAGATGACGGTGAGGAGGAGCACGTCATAGACCTCAGCCTCAAGCCGGGCATGATGAAGGGCACCTTCGGCAACGTGATGGGCGGAGGCGGACACGACGTGCCGTCTTCCGATGTCAGTGGAGACTGGCGCTACCAGGGCGCGGCTTTCGTGGGCAAGTTCACTGACAAGACCCAGCTTTCCATAGTTGCCAACGGCAATAACACCAACAACCGCGGCTTCAACGATCTTTCCGGCTCCATGATGGGCGGAATGCGCGGTGGCGGGGGCGGCTTCGGAGGAGGCCGCGGCGGCAACATGAGCGACAACGGCATCACCACCTCATGGATGGGCGGAGCCAACGGCGCATGGTCGCTGTTCAACGGTAAAATGGACCTCGGCGGCAACTATCTCTACAGCAATACGGCCAAGTATGTGGAGGAGCAAAGCTCCCGCACCACCTATCTGCAGGACCACAACATGATTTACGATTCGGACGGAGTCAACGACACCCGCAGCTGGGGACACCGCGTGGGCGTGCGTCTCGACCACAAGTTCTCGGAGAATACTTCCATACTGTTCGAGCCTCAGATCAATTTCGGCGGAGGTTCATATATACAGACGAGTCTGTACAATACGGATTATGACTATTTCGACGGCGCCGCCGCCACGAAGATAAACGAGGGCAACACCGCGAATAATGGCGACAACAGGAATTTCAGCACCAGCGGCTTCATGCTGCTCCGCCAGCGTCTCGGAATCCCCGGCAGGACGCTCACCGCGATGGGACGCTACAGTTTCTCCAACAACGAGCTGGACAGCTGGAATCATTCTACGGTCAACTCCGGCACCTATGCCGGCGGGGCCTGGAGCGACATCGAAGAGACATGGCAGAGGATAGAACAGGACAGCCGCACCACGAGCCTTTTCGGGCGTGTCACATATACCGAACCCCTCGGAGGCCATTTCTACATAGAGGCGAACTACGGCTACAGCTGGTCCAACTCAACGTCGGTGAAGGACGCTTTCGATATCAAGGATGCCGAAGACAAGAGACACGGAGGAGTGAAGGATATTTTCTACTCCAATAATATATCCAACAGCAGCTCCCGTCATGACATAGGCGCCAATGCCCTCTATCAGGCCCCGAAGATTCGTTTTCAGCTGGGCTTCTCCGCAATCCCCACGACTACCCGCAACCAGACGATGCGCAATGGCCGGGAAACGTCATACGACGACACCAGGTGGCGTTTCACTCCCCGCGGCATGCTGTGGTGGGAGATGAGCGAAGATGCCAACATGCGCATGTTCTACAGGGGCTCGTCGGAGCAGCCTTCCGTCTCGCAGCTCATCCCTGTGCCGGACAATACGAATCCTCTTTACATCAGTTTCGGTAATCCGAGCCTGGCGCCTTACTTCAGCCACAATCTCAACGGCGACTTCCGTTTCAACAACCGCAAGACATTCACCTCGCTGAACGTGCGGCTCAATGCCGGCTATGTCCAGGATCCCATAGTGAATGCCGTGTGGTACGGCGGCAACGGTGCGCAGTACTCCATGCCTTTCAACGGGCCCTCGTCTTTCAACTTCGGGCTCAACCTTTTCGGCAACATGCAGATAGGCAAGTCCAACTTCTCGATAGGGGAGATGGGGCGCCTCAACTATTCGGAGTCATCCTCATTCGTGGGCGGCGACGATGTGAGCGGGGCGATAGGAAACTACTACGATGCCGATACCGGAGACATGGACTACGACGCATTCCTGAAGGCCTATTCCGACGGAATCTTCAAGTTCGACAAGAACACCACCCGCACCCTCAGCGCGACGGAGCGTCTTCGCGTCACCTACCGCACGGATGCCCTCGAACTTACGCTCAGCGGACGCACCCGCATCAACAAGTCGTGGTACACCATAGCCCAGACCGCGGACAATACGCTCACCTTCAACAATCAGGTGCGCGCCACGGCCAACTGGACCTGGGATGCGCCGGGCATCACCCTGAAGTCCGAGTTCAACTACAACTGGTACAACGGCTATTCGAGCACGCTGAACTATGAGCCTGAATATATCCTGAACGCCGAGATACAGAAACTTCTTTTCAAAAAGAAAGTCACCCTCGCCCTCAAGGGCTACGACATTCTCGGACAGGCCAAGAACCTCAGCGTGTCGGACAATTCCAACTACCATTCAGAGGTCGTGAACAACACTCTGGGACGATATGTCATAGTGTCCCTTACCTACCGCTTCGGTACTTTCGACAGGGACAGGATGAGGGGACCCGGCATGCGCGGCCCCGGAGGTCACGGGGGAGGACGCAGATAACAAAAAAGCCGTCGGATTTTGTCCGGCGGCTTTTTTTTCTTATATTTGGATTCATAAAGCTGACACATATCTTTTTTTTAACGCATATTTTATGAATTACAGGTTCATTATTACCCGTATCTGTGCCGTGTTGCTGTCAGTCGGCCTCGCCTTCACGGGAGGGGCGGCCTATGCACAGTCGCAACAGACTACGGTTACCGGACGCATCGTTGATGCGAACGGAGATCCGCTGCCCGGAGCAGGAGTTCTCGTCAAGGGAACTTCCCGGGGAACCGTGACGGATGCCGACGGAGCATATTCGCTCAGGGTCGCTTCCGACCAGGTCCTGGAGTTCTCCTTCATGGGGTACACCAGCCAGGAAATCCCCGTGGCGGGGCGCAGCGTAATCAATGTCACTCTTGCCGATGATGCCAACATCCTCGACGATGTAGTGGTGGTCGGTTACGGCACTCAAAGCCGCAAGACCTTGAGCACAGCAATCGCCAAAGTGGACGGGGACAAGCTGATGGACGCCCCGGTGTCCACGGTGGGCGACGCCCTCAAGGGCAAGGTGACAGGTCTGCGGATATCTTCCAACAACAACCTTCCGGGAGAGTCTCCGCGCTTCCTCATCCGAGGCGGTTCCTCCATAAACAGGAGCAACGACCCCCTCTTCCTCGTGGACGGCGTGGAGCGCAGCATAGACGACCTCAACCCCAATGACATCGAGTCCATCGAGGTGCTGAAGGATGCTGCATCTTCCGCCATTTACGGAAGCCGTGCATCGAACGGCGTAATACTCGTCACCACCAAGAAGGGCAACGCCTTCAAGCAGCCCCAGGTGGTGTTCGACAGCCAGGTAGGTTTCACCTCTCCTGCGCGCACCTGGAATCTGGCGAATGCCACGGAGTACCTTACAATCATCCGCCCGGCAGCGGCCATGGGTCCCAATGCGGACTTGGTCCTTTTTGGCGCCAACGGTCCCGGAACCGGCAATACCGAGGCCACTTCGACCTATTCCACCCGCTATCTTGCCGACGGCGAAAGCGTCCCCGACGGATATCTGTGGATGGCCGATCCGGTGGATCCCACCAAGACCATCATATATACGGACACCGACTGGCAGAGACAGTGGTATCATCCTTCCTTCTACCACAAGCAGTATGTAGGTGTGAACGGAGGTACCAAGGATGTCAAGTATGCAGCCTCCATAGGCTGGCTCGGCGATGACGGCATGGTGGCCATGAGCGGTTTCCGCAACTTCACCATGCACGGCAACACTTCGTTCAATGTGACCAAGTGGCTCACCGCCACTACCACCTTCGACTACACCAACGGTGTGAAGAACCCGATGACGAACGATTATTTCACCGTGCTCGGACGAGGCATCATGATGTCGCCTACCCACATCGGCAAGTATCCTGACGGCACTTTCGCCACCGGCGGTACGAACAAGAACCAGCAGACCGCAGAGTTCTACGAGACTTTCTACGACCGCGAGACCCAGCGCCAGAAATTCATGGGCAGCATCAATCTCAAGGCGAAGATTACCGACTGGCTGACGGGCAACGTGCAGTATGCTCTCTACGACAACAGCTATCGCGGAAGCTACTACACATATGGCGAGGTGAACGGTTCTTCCAACTTCGTGTCGGAGACCCGCGCCACTACCGAAACTCGCACACAGACCCAGCGCGAGAACTTCCAGGCATATCTCAATGCCGACAAGAAATTCGGAGAGCACCGCATCAGCGCTACCGCCGGCTACGACTGGTCGAAATGGCGTTACTGGTATCTTACGGCGGGCAACTCCGGTTCTCTTTCCGACAAGGTGCCTACCCTCGGCTCCGGCGGCTCCAACACTGCCGGCACCATGAGCATGAGCAACCAGGACTATGAAACTGCGCTCATATCCTATTTCGGCCGTATAGGCTACAACTACGGTGACCGCTATGTCCTCTCCGCCACGCTGCGCGCCGACGGTTCGTCATTGTTCCTCGGCGAGAACAAGTGGGGTTATTTCCCCTCCGTGTCCGCTGCATGGGTAATCAGCGAGGAAAACTTTTTCGCCCCCGCAAAGGACAAGGTGAACATGCTCAAGCTCCGCGCTTCGCTCGGACAGACCGGTAACAACGATATCGCCCGTACCGACCCTCTGGGAGCGTTCTCTGCCGGCACATACGACATTTACAACACCCTCCTGCCCTCGAAGATGGTGAACTCCGGACTCAAGTGGGAGACTACGACGCAGCTCGACCTCGGAATCGACCTCGGCATGTTCAACGACCGCGTGCGCATAGTCGCCGACTACTACGACAAGGTGACTTCGGACCTCATCTATGCCATCACCCTGCCGGATACCGGCCAGTTCAGCTCCGTCACCTCCAATGTGGGAAGCGTCCGTTTCTACGGTGCGGAATTCGAGCTGCACACCGTCAATATCCAGAAGCGCAACTTCTCATGGGAAACCGATTTTACCTACTCCCTGTCCAAGAACGTCGTGCTTTCCCTGCCTGACGACTACAAATATCAGCTTATGGACATGGACGGCAACCTGCTGTTCGATGCCAACGGCGAGCCTCTTTACGGCTGGCGCATAGGCGGTTACACCACAGCTACCGGCTACCGCTTCGGCGGCACCGCGGTGGGCGAGCCTTTAGGGCGCATCTACGGCTACAAGGTGGCGGGCATACTTCAGACTGAAGAACAGGCTGCCGCAGCCTACTACGACACCCAGTCCCACGGCTACCGCCGTTCCGACGGACAGTCCATCACCGGACGCAAGGATGCCGGAGACTTCGAATGGGTCAACCGCTACGGCACGGCCAAGACTGCGGACGGAAGGGAGCAGATTGACGCCACGGACATGTTCCTGCTCGGCAATGTCACGCCCCACTCCACCGGAGGCATCAACAATACCTTCCATTGGAACCGCCTGACCTTCAACATCTACTTCGACTATGCCATAGGTCATTCCATCTACAACTACATGAAGACCCGCATGGTTCAGAATACCCTCGGCTACAGCAACTCCAACGTGGATGTGGATCTCGTGGCAGGATGCTGGCGCTATCCCGGCGACAACAACGCCAAGTGGGCCCGCTTCTTCCCCAACGATGCCGACTACGGCAACCGCAACTACTCGCGTGCTTCCGACTTCAACGTGGAGAATGCCAGCTACCTGTGCCTGCGCGACGCATCCGTCTACTACGACCTGCCTGAAAAGTGGGCCCAGGCCGTGTTCATGAAGAACATTTCCGTGGGCGTTACCGGCAATACACTCTGGTACTTCACCAAGCTCAGCGGTGCAATCAGCCCTGAGACCGGTATCAGTGCCGACTCTGATTCCAATATGTACAGTTCCGTGCAGATGGGCGCGGCAGATTCCAACATCATGCCTGCTGCACGCAAAATTTTGTTCAATCTGAAGTTAACATTCTAAGGAGGATACGAGCATGAAAAATACACTGAAAATATTCGCAGTCGCTGTCCTCTGTTCGACAGCGTTCAGCTCTTGCCACTCGGACCTCGACATCCCTTATGACAATGCTCTTTCCGTGAGCAATATGTGGAAGGACCCCTCCGACCTCGAACAGTCGGTCCCAGGGATCTACTACCGCATGAGGTCCTATTTCTCGGCTGCCGAGTGCAATGTGTTCTACCTTGGAGAGACCCGCGTGGGCGATTATATGTGGGGCCCGTCACTGGAGTCCAAGGTGCAGGACAATTTCAAGATTGCCTGCCGCCACAATACCCTCACGCCCTCCAATACCATAGGCTGGAGCGGACTTTATTCCGCTATAGACCAGGCCAATGCCGTGATTAAATATGCCGAGCAGTGCCATGCTACGCAGGACCGTGTGGACTGGGCGTATGCACAGGCGTATTTCGCAAGGGCTTTCTGCTATTTCTATGCGGCCCGTATCTGGGGCTGGGTTCCTGTGAACCTGCTCCCCGTGGAGTCTACCAACCAGGAGGAGTGCTACCCTCGCCAGAAGACCCCGGACGAAGTGTATGCCCAGGTGGAAAATGACATACTGGCCTGCGAACCTATAGCCGACAAGCTCGGAAGCGAAAAGTATTTCGGCACCAAGGACGCGTTCAACATGCTCAAGGCCGAATATGCCTTGTGGATGTATTCTACACGCGAAGGAGGCAGCAAGTATCTTGATATGGCCCAGGAGGCCCTGAATGCCATAGGCATCTCCGAATCCAAGCTGCTTGCGGACTACGACAAGATATTCGACCGCACCAACAAGAAGAATGGCGAAATCGTGTTCTCCGTGGCGCTCAGTTCGTCGGTGACAGGCGGCTATCAGGTGTACTTCTGCCAGCCGTCCAACCTCATCGCCAGCGCCTACCGCAACAACCCCGTGCCCATCTCGTCTACACAGTGGTGGAGTTATTCCCAGAACTTCGTGGATGAGCTCAAGGCATCCGAGGCAAAGGGCGACAGCCGTGTCAAGACCAATCTCGGTTACGGCCCTTATTCTTCCGCGGCCGACAAGCACGAAATCACATGGTGCAACAAGCTCCTCGGCGATATGTCCAAGAGCCCGGTGGTCATGGACAACGACCTCATCTATTACCGCTATGCCTATGCGGTGATGCTCGATGCGGAGCTGAAATACTACAGGAAAGACTACGCCGGCGCCAACAGGAGCCTGAATATGATTGCAAAACGCGCCTACGGAAAGGACAACTACTATGTGAGCACTTCCGCGAGCGATGTCCTCGACAATATAGTCAAGGAGTACTTCCTGGAGTTCCCTGCAGAGGGCATGATATGGTGGGCTCTCATACGTACGGGCCGCATCTGGTCGATGGAACCCAATTCCGAGATACCCGGCCAGACATTCGAGACTCTCCGTGCAAAGAATCCCAACATACTTCTGTGGCCTATTTTGCAGAGTTCTATCAACAAGAACAGCAATCTCCATCAGATTGCAGGCTGGTCTTAACCATTAAAGTTAGTCAGATATGAAAAAAGTATTTGCAATAATAATTGCCGCAGTTCTTTGCATGGCCGCTGTTTCATGCAACAAGGATATCGCTCCCGAAGGGGCGGACACCACTACGGTGCGGGCTGCGCTCTCTCCCGATCCCGGCTCCATCCCGGCTGCCGGAGGAAGTTTCGAGTCCGTTGTCATAGTGAACCAGGGCATGAAGCTGAACGTCGGCTGGACACTGTCGGTGGATGGAAATCCCGACTGGCTGAATGTCAGTAAAGTGACCCTGAAAACCAATTTCGACGGCACCTATGACGGTGACGACAGGGAAGTGGAACAGCCCGGCATATCCTGCACGGTGGGCGCCAATGCCACCGGCAAGAAACGTGTGGCCGTGATACGTTTCACCACTGCGGACGGTCGTTCGGACATCTATACCCTTACACAGAGCGCCAAATAAAACGGAAATGAAATTTCGTAAATTTTTATCGTTTTCACTGCTGTTTGCTGCTGCCTGCGCACTGACTGCCGCCTGCGGCAAGACTGACATTCCGCAGCCAAAGCCGCCTGTGACTCAGCAACCCGAAGAACCCGGCGACAATGGGAATACGGAGTTGGTCACCGAGCCTGCGGCCTGCGACAATAAGGTCGTTGCCCACAGGGGCGGTTCGAGGGAGACAGGCCAGCCGGACAATTCGCGTGCTGCCCTGCGCTACACCATGGGACTGGGCTGCTATGCCATGGAGTGCGACATCTACTGGACGAAAGACGACAATGTGGTCATAGCCCATGCCTCCAACACCTACTATGTCAACGGCCTGAAGCCCTGGGAGCATACGCTCGAAGAGCTGCGCAGGGCCGGCAAGCTCAGCAACGGCGAGGAACTTCCCACGCTCGAAGACTTTCTGGACATAGTGCAGGTGAAGGACAACTGCACCAAGTTGTGCCTGGACATAAAGAACCTCGACGCCACGCTCACCGCGTACCCCATAAACGCCGTGCGCCGCGCCTGCGAGATAATCAAGGAGCGCAAGGCGGAAAAGTTCTGCGAGTTCATCTGCACCGGCAACGAGACCGTGGCCCGTGCCGCCGCGACCTATATGGCCGCATACGGCGTGCCTGTCGGCTGGATGGCGAACAAGGCTCCCGCAAGTCACAAGGCCCTCGGGTTCAGCTGGGCCAACCTGTCTGCCGCGAGCTATATGAATCCCTACGGAGACGGCACCCGCAGCATAGATGAGTTCAGGAACGCAGGCATGGAAATCAGCGTGTTCAATGTCGACAAGCAGTCTGGGGACGGAAATGCGGTGTACAGCAACGAGGCTGTGAACTACTACATAAGCCGTTATAATGACCTCCGTTTTATTTGCACCAATTATCCTGATTGGCTATTAAAGAAATTAAAGTAAATCAATATTATGAAAACAAGATTATTCGTATTCGCATCCCTGGCGCTCGCAACCCTCGTTTCGTGCCAGGAAGTCATCAAGCCTGCAACGGTTTCGCAAGTGTCTGTGGGATCACAGATTGTGAAAATCTCGGCAGACGGTGATACGAAGACAGTCCAGCTCACCGCCAACTGCGAGTGGACTACTTCTTCAAGCGCATCCTGGGTGAGCATTGAACCCGCTGCCGGCACCGGTGACGCCCAGATTTCCATCATTGTCGCAGCCAATGCTTCCGATGCCCGCGAGGCTACTGTGACCGTCAATGCCGTGGGTGCTTCCACCCGTGCCGACATACTCGTGTCGCAGAACGGCGTGGCCGTGGTCAATCCCAACCCCGGCGGAGATGATAACCCGCCGCTCGGAGAGAACACCATCAGCAACGTGAACCAGCTCATCTCGTTCATCAACGAGGCTCCCTCCATGACTGCCGAGGACGAGTGGACAGTAGAGGCCGATATCGACTGCGGCGGTACTTCCATAGGACCCATACCCGCATTCAGCGGCATACTCGACGGCAAGAACCACAAAATCTACAACTACAAGGTCGTATCTTCCGATGCCAATGCCGGTCTGTTCCTCACCCTCGACGGCACCGTCAAGAACCTGATTCTCGGTTCGAGTGACGGAAAGGCCTGGGACGGCGTTTCTTCCGTCTCCTTCGTCGAAGGCGCTACGACTGCCCATGCCGGCGGCGTGGTGGCCGACCTTGCAGGAACCCTCGACAATGTCAAGAATTTCGCCACCGTGTCCGTTGCGGAGAACAATACCATCGAGAACGGCGTAGGCGGCCTTGTCGGATACATAGCCGCTCCTGCAAGCATCCTGAACTGCGAGAACGGTGCGTTCATCGAATATACTCTCGGCGCGACAATGGGACAGGGTTCATGGGTCGGCGGCATCTGCGGACACGCCAACAACGCCCAGGCCCTCATCTACAACTGCGTCAACTCCGCCGACCTCGAATTTACCCTCGTGACGGCCAAGTTCGTCATGTACGGCGGCATCCTCGGCTGCTCCCACCTCGGAGCCGTGGTCGACAAATGCACCAACAACGGCAGCGTGAGCTACAGGCAGAGCGGTTCGGAATCTGCAGGCAACTACATGATGATTGCCGGCATTGCGGGCGGCGTCTATTCCAACTCCGTGGTCACCAACTGCATCAACAACGGCGAGGTCTTCTCCAACAGGATGCAGGTGAGCCGCAGCGGCGGCATCGTCGGAACCCTCAACACGCAGGGTCTCATCGAGGGCAATGTCAACAACGGCAAGGTCATCATCTCCCAGGACTATCCCAACGGCAACTGGCAGGCTGCTGCCGGCATCGTGGGCTTCCAGGAGAAGGGCAACAACGGAAACATCATCCGCAAGAACACCAACAACGGTGAAGTGGTCATCATCTGCGAAAATGCGACTACGCACGCCAACAAGGTCGCAGCCGGCGGTATCCTCGGACAGGGTGTCCTCGGTCTCGAAATCGAAGAGAACGTCAACACCGCCGCTGTGTCCGTTGCCAACAAAGGCACGGGCGGAGCCTGGGTCGGAGGTATAATCGGACGCTTCTACGGTGCGGGCAGCTACACCAAGGGCAACACCAATAGCGGAACCGTCAAGTGCGAGGTCGCTGATGCGTCGGCGGCAGTCGCCGGAGGCGTAGTGGGCTATTCAAGCGCAACCACCAATGTGTGTACGGGCGACAAGAACACCGGAGATGTCGTTTGCGCCAACACTGGCAGCGTGGGATCGATAGCCGGAACCAACGACGGCAAACTTGAAAACTGCATCGCAGGCGGAACCGTGAACGGCACGGCTGTCAACAGCGGCAACCTTGCCACCCTCACCCAGGGTACATCCAGCAGCGGTACTGCAAACGGCACTACTGCGGCAAACTAAGGATAGATTTTCCACTATTTTGAAAAGCGCGGCTGGAATTGCCGCGCTTTTTTCGTATCTTTACAAAATAATGCATCGACAGCTATGAAACTACACGGAATCATATTTGCATCCGCGCTTTCACTGTTCTGCACGGCTGCTTGCGAAAAGCCGGACCCAGCGCTTGAATCGCTGTCGCTTACGCGCACCTCCCTGTATCTCGACGCAGGGGAGACAGCACAGCTCGTCGCCGTGCCCTCCCCGTCTTCGGTACTGATTTCCCCGACATGGTCCAGCTCCGACGCTTCCGTAGCCACGGTGAACGCTTCCGGCCTTGTGAGGGGAGTTGACACCGGCACCGCTGTAATCAGCGCCACCGCCGGCGGCATGGTCGCGGAGTGTACGGTGAACGTAAAGGGGAATTCGCCGGGGACAGAGGTGACGGGCGACGGATGGCTCGACCCGAGGGACGCACTCTCGCTCCCGCTTAGCGCCGCCCTGATACATTCCCTTGGTACCCAGCTGTACCGCAGGGGCAACGTGATGCAGGGCTGGGACTTCACGGATGCGGGGCACTACTATTACGCCCAGGCCCCGTCCGCCCTCTACAGCCAGTACGTGTCTTTCGTGCCAGGTCCCGGGGCGTCGCACTCCAACTTCATGACCCTCGAGCGTTTCGGACACATGACCCAGATTGTCGCGGAGAAGGCTTCCGACGGGAAAACATATATCTGGTGCAATTCCAACGGGCAGGCGCTTTCCGACGGGTACGGCAACTCATGGTCGGTCTCGCGCATCGAATATGTGCCCGGAGGCATCTACAGCGGCGGCTATGCCGGCGATACCTGGGTGATGGACAAAAGCTACGGCGGCAAGCGCTTCTACGATCTTCAGGTAAGCATAGATTTCGACTACAGGCGCATGCTCATCGGCGCCAGGGCGGCGGGGGCCGCCATTCGCTTCCACTGGGTGTTCGACCTCGACGAGGTGCTTTCGCTGCCGCTTAAGGAAGTCAGCGTGACCGTGGCTCTCGGAGGGTATATATCCGGAGACGGAGAGGCTCGTTCGGAGGTGAGGACATTCATGGCCCGCGACCTCGGCGATGCGGAAGTGCTCGGATATTTCGAGGTGCCGCGCGGGGCAGACCCCTCCAAGACTTATTACTATTCTCATCAGGGACATGAGGTGCACGGCGACTACGTGTGGTTCTATGAGGGCGAGGCCCTGACGGCGGATCACCCTTCGGTGGCTTTCATCACCGTGTACGACTATTCCGGAAATGTGGTGATACCGCGCACGGAAGTTGCCGCCCTGAGAGACAGCAACGCCATGCGCTCCATGGGATTCACCTACGACGGCTCCGCCGAGGCGGAGAGCATGAAAATAAAGGACGGCGTGCTTTATCTCGGTTTTGCCTGCCACAGTTCGGCGGCGTCTTCTAACCGCATACAGAATATCCTGAAATACGATCTTAAATAATAATCCATATGGCTCAAGTGAAAAAGACCAAACACTCATTCAAGTACTGGCAGTGGCGCGTCATCATCTGCTCGATGATAGGCTATGCCATGTTTTATTTCGTAAGAAAGAATTTCTCATTCGCGATTCCCCTGCTCCAGGAGCAGTATCCGGACATAACCAAGGCCCAGTTCGGTGCAATCATTTCGGCCGGCGGCATCATCTACGGCATTTCAAAGCTCATCAACGGCATTATAGGCGACCGGACCAATGCCAGGTGGCACCTCGTGATAGGGCTTGGCGTGTGCGTGGCGGTGAACCTGCTGTTTGGCTGGACGGACAAACTCACCACAATGCTGACGGGGGCTGCCGGGGGGCCGGACTTCATAGGCGGCTTCATCACGATAATGTCTGTGCTGTACATCATCAACCAGATTTTCCAGGGCTGCGGCTTCGCACCGTGCAACCATCTGATGGTCAGCTGGGTGCCGCCGCATGAACTGGCCACGAAGATGAGCATCTGGAATACTTCCCACAGCATAGGGGCATTCGTCGCGGCAGTGATATGCGGATACCTTACCAGCTGGCAGCTTTGCTTCTGGGTGCCTGCGGCGATATCCCTCGTGGGCGTGTTCTTCATAATAGCGACCCTGCGCGATACGCCGAAGTCTGTCGGACTTCCCGAACTTCCCAAAGTGGAAGGAGAGCTCGACGAGAGCAAGGGAAAAGACAATAAGGAGTGGCGCAAGTTCTTGGTGAAGAAAGTTTTCCTGAACCCCGTGATATGGATACTCGCGCTCACCGACCTTTTTGTCTATGTGGTGCGTTTTGCCATACTCGACTGGGGCCCTTCCATGCTTCAGGAAATGGGACTCAGCCAGGCCCTGTCCGGTTGGACTGTCGCGATTTTCGAGGTGGCGGGCTGCCTGGGAATGATATTCGCCGGCTATGCGTCCGACAAGCTCTTCAAGAGCCGCAGCCAGAGGGTGTGCGCCATAGAGATGGTGCTCGTCGCGCTCTGTCTCGTGGCCCTGCACTACATACAGGATATGCATAGCCCTGTGCTGTTCCTTGCCGTTCTCGCCCTTGCAGGATTCTTCCTCTACGGCCCCCAGGCGCTTCTTGGTGTGGTCGCATCCAATGAGGTGTCCAAGAAGGCCGCTTCTTCCGCAGTGGGCATAATAGGATTCATGAGCTATCTAAGCACGCTCCTTACCGGATATCCTCTCGGCAAGTTCGCGGACACCTACGGCTGGCATCCTATTTTCATCCTCATGGCCGGCGTTTCGGTCATCGGATTCGTGCTGATAGTTACATTGTGGAACCTCAAGGACCGTTCCCGCAGCGTGGTGGAGGAATAGCGTCATGCTGAGCTCCAAGGTTACTGTTTCCGCTCCCTCCGGCTTGCATGCCAGGCCGGCCGGGGAGCTGGTAAAGATAGTTAAGTCCTTTTCGGACACGGAGGTGAAGATATGCAGCGGTGCCCGCTGCGTGAACGCTTCCTCCATGCTTTCCATACTGTCTCTCGGCATCAAGAACGGCACTGAACTGGAGGTCAGTGCGTCCGGGCCTTCGGAGGCAGGCGCGCTGGAGGCCGTGTGCGCCTTCCTTTCTGCCGTCTCTGACTGATGAAATTCAGCGGACCTGCATATCTGTGGGAGGAGTCCGTTTCTCCCGGGGCCGTGCGTCCTTTCGACATGGCCTTGCAGGCTGTGCGTGACGAGCTGGCATCGGAAGCCTCGCTGGAGGATTCCGGGGATATCTTTGCGGCGCACCTCGAAATGCTCTCCGACCCTTTGCTGACGGATACCGTACGGGACAATCTCGATGCAGGCATGGAGCCTCTGGGAGCAGTGGAGGCGGCAAGGGATGCCATATGCGCCATGTTCGAGGGCATAGATGATGAGTATCTGCGCTCCCGGGCGGATGATGTGCGCGATGTGTTCCGGCGCATTACCGGATTCATGTGCGGCACTTCTATGGAGAGGCGGGACATCCCCCGGGGCAGCGTGGTGGTGGCGGAGGAGCTGCTGCCCTCGGATACGGCCCGGATAGACTTCGGCCGCATCGCCGGCATACTGTGCCGCCGCGGAAGCACTACCAGCCACGTGTGCATAATCGCCCGGTCGAAAGGGGTCCCCGTGCAGGTGGGCGTGGATGTGTCGGACATATCCGCGGGGGAGATAGTGGAAGGGGACGACCCGTCCGTGGGGGCCGCATCTGTCATTGCGGCTCTGCGCGCTGCCGGACGAAAACTGTATGCCAATGCCGGGAGCCTCGAAGACATAGAGCATGCCATTGCGAACGGGGCGGACGGCATAGGGCTTTTCCGTACCGAATTTCTTTTTATGGGCCGCAGGGAGGCACCCTCGGAAGACGAGCAGCGCCAGCTCTATCTGAGGGCCCTCGGACTTTGCGGGGAAAGGCCGCTGTATCTGCGCTTGCTCGACATAGGAGGGGACAAGAGCTTGCCGTATCTTCCCATGGAACATGAGGACAACCCTTTTCTGGGGCTTCGCGGAGTGCGTTTCGGACTTGCGCACGCGGATGTGTACGGCGCCCAGATTCGTGCGGCGGCCTGCGCGGCGCAGGAATATCCGGGCAGACTGCATCTGATGATACCTATGGTGTGTTCGGCAGAGGAGATAAGGGCCGTCAG
>JAFLUX010000033.1 GCA_022508605.1 Bacteroidales bacterium
CCCTCGACCTCCGGCGTGACAGGCCGGCATTCTAACCAGCTGAACTACCGCACCAGTTCTTTGGTGGTTTGTGTCAAACGCGGATGCAAATATACGGACTTTTTTTGAAACTGCAAATTTATTTTGCCGTGCGCCCGAATTTTATTTGAATGCGTGATTTCGCAAGGTATTCGGATAGTCGGGGATTTTTGGTACTTTTGCAATATTATGTTAGTCAAAGGAGCAAGGGTCAACAACCTGAAGAACGTGACCGTGGAGATACCGCAGGGCAAACTCGTGGTAATCACTGGGATATCCGGCAGCGGCAAGTCCAGCCTGGCATTCGACACCCTGTTTGCCGAGGGCCAGAGGCGCTTTGCCGAGAGTCTGAGTTCATATGCCAGGCAGTTCCTCGGCCGCATGAGCAAGCCCGATGTGGATGGGATAGAGGAAATCGCTCCGGCAATCGCCATAGAGCAGAAGGTGAACATCCGGAATCCGCGTTCTACGGTTGCCACTACGACCGAGATATACGACTATCTGCGTCTCATTTTCGCGCGGATAGGCCGCACTTACAGCCCGGTGTCGGGACGAGAGGTGCGGAAAGACGGTGTAAACGATGTTCTGGGCTACCTCGACGGGCTTGAGCCGGACGGCCCTGTGTATATCCTGGCGAATCTTGACTGGAAAGAAAGAAGCGATCGTACGGAACTGCTCCTGCGTCTTAAGGAAGACGGGTACAACAGGCTTTGGGTTGAAGGGGTCCCGGCGAAAATCGAAGATATTCTGCAGGGGGACGAGCCGGAAGACGCCTGGCTTCTTGTAGACCGTTTCCGTGATTTCTCGGACAGGGACCGCCTTATTGCAAGCGTTTCGGATGCCTTTTCACGCGGCGGGGGAGTGCTTGCGGTGGCATGCGGCGCGGCTATCCTGCGGCAGTTCAGCAGCCGCATGGAGCTCGACGGGATGAAATTTGCCGAGCCGGACGACTATCTGTTCAGCTTCAACAGCCCGCTCGGGGCATGTCCGGTCTGCGGCGGACTCGGCAAGATAATCGGCATCAGCGAGGACCTGGTGGTCCCGGACAAGAGCCGCAGCATATATGACGGCGCCATAGCATGCTGGCGCGGAGAGAAAATGGGGTGGTTCAAGGACCATCTTGTGGAACTTGCCCCCGGCTTCGGCATAGATGCATTCAAGCCCTATTGCGAGCTCACCGCAAGGGAGAAGGACCTGATTTGGAATTCGCACAGCTCCGGAGGCGATGCGGCAGGGGAGCTAATCGGCATAAACGAATTTTTCGAGTGGGTGGAGACCCAGCGCTACAAAATACAGTACAAGTTCATGCTGAGCCGTTTCAGCGGACGCACCACCTGCCATTCCTGCAAAGGCAGCCGTCTGCGCCCTGAAGCGCTGTATGTGCGGGTGGGCGGAAAGACCATAGCCGAACTGCTCGACATGAACGTGATGCAGCTTTTGGACTTCATGGAAAATCTGGAGCTTACGGACACGGAGGCGGCCGTGGTCGCGGAGCCTCGGGAGGCCATACTCTCGCGCCTGCGCTGCATAGACGACGTGGGGCTTGCCTACCTGACCCTGAGCCGCTCGTGCAACACTCTTTCCGGCGGAGAGAGCCAGCGCATCAACCTCGTGACCGCGATAGGTTCCTCGCTCGTGGGTTCCATGTACATACTCGATGAGCCGAGCATAGGGCTGCATCCCCGTGACACGGAGCGTCTTATCAGGGTGCTGAAACGCTTGCGCGACCTCGGGAACACCGTCATAGTCGTGGAACACGACGAGGAGATTATCCGGGCCGCCGACTGGCTCGTCGACATGGGTCCGAGGGCGGGAGAATACGGCGGGCAGGTGATATTCGAGGGCAACCCCGGCAACTTCAGCAACGCGCAGCTCGACGATTCGCTCACCCTGCAGTATCTCGACGGCGTGCGGCACCGTTATGTGCGCAGCTTGCGCCAGTGGCAGTACAGCATCACGGTGGAGGGCGCGCATGAACACAATCTCAAGGACATAGACGTGCGTTTCCCCCTCGGGGTACTTACCGTCGTCACCGGGGTCAGCGGTTCCGGGAAATCGAGCCTGGTGGGCGATATCCTATATCCCGCGCTGTGCCGCCGTCTCAATGAGTCCGGCGATGCTCCCGGGGTGTTCCGTGCGCTCAGCGGAAATCTCGACCGCATCCATCGCGTGGAATACGTAGACCAGAACCCCATAGGACGCAGCAGCCGCTCCAATGCGGCGACGTACCTGAAGGCCTATGACCCCATACGCCACCTCCTCGCGGCCCAGCAATATGCGAAAATCAACGGCTTCGGAGCAAACTACTTCAGTTTCAATCAGGAAGGCGGCCGCTGTCCGGAGTGCCAGGGAGAGGGAAGGGTGAAAATAGAGATGCAGTTCATGGCGGATGTCACCATGGTATGCGACGAATGCGGAGGCAAGCGCTTCAGGCCGGACGTCCTGGAGGTGCGGTATCGCGGAAAGAACATAGACGACATCCTCAATATGAGCGTGTCCCAGGCCTGCGAGTTTTTTTCCGCCGGGGATGAACCCGAAGCGCGCGAAGTGGTGGAAAAGCTGCAGCCGCTTCTTGACGTAGGACTCGGATACATACGGCTCGGACAGAGCAGCAGCACTCTCTCCGGAGGGGAGAGCCAGCGTATAAAGCTCGCCTATTTCCTCAGCCTAAGCCGGAAGAACAAAAAGGCAGAGAAAATATTATTCATCTTCGACGAACCCACGACGGGGCTGCATTTTTACGATGTGGAAAAACTGCTGAAGAGTTTCGACGCCCTGCTCGAGGCCGGGCATACGCTCGTGGTGGTGGAGCACAACCCCGACGTGATACGCTGCGCGGACTGGATTATCGATCTCGGCCCTGATGCGGGAGATGCCGGCGGGAGAGTGGTTTTCGAGGGCACTCCGGCACAACTGTCGGGCGCCGGAACTTTCACTGCGAAATATATCTGATTTCGGCATAAATTGCCTATATTTGCCAAACTATGAAAAGGTATTCTTTACTGGCCGTCATGGCCTTGTCAGCAATTCTTTCCGCCTGTTCCCAGGAGCGGCCGGAAGAGGTCGTCCCGGACGGGAAAACCACGGAGCTTATCATAACTGCGAGCCTCGAGGAGAGCCGGGTGAATCTTGACGGATATGCCCTCAGCTGGGCAGAGTCCGACTGCATCGCCGTATATGACGGGACGGGAATAAGAAAATTCGAACTTGTTTCAGGGGCAGGCACCAAATCCGCCAGTTTCTCCGGAGAGGTCGCATCTTCTGCCAAATCCCTTGCCGCCGTATATCCGTATTCCGCGGCATTCATGGATGGCGGAAGCATGGCGTCTGCCGTTCCGGCGCGTCAGGCTCCTTCCTCCGGGGGAGCCGACGGAGAAGCCATACTGATGAAGGCCGATTTTTCCGTAGGGGAAAATGCCCGCTTCGTGCATGCCTCATCGCTCCTCCGCTTTTCAGTGGAAGATGGCGTGTCGTCCGTGGTGTTCAGCTCCACAGGCGGCCCCATGCTTTCGTCGGAGCAGACGGTGACGCTCACCCTGCCCGGAGCTGCCGGCGAGTATTGCGCCGCAGTGAATCCCGGTGAATACGAGGGCTTCGCCGCTTTCATTCTGAAAGGCGGTTCTTGGTATTCCAAAGTGTCGGAAAACACTCTTGCGGCTCCATCCGGCGGAATCGTCCGCCTCGGCCTTGTCGCCTCCGGCAACGCTGCGACGCTCATACGCACTCCTGAAGAAATGTCCGCTTTCCTCAAGTCGTCCGACGGCAAGGGGGATGCCGATGCCTATCTGCTTGCAGACATAGACATGAGTGCCGCCGCCGCGTCTGCCGCCGCCGATTATTCCGGAGTTTTCGAGGGATTCGGGCACAGGGTGCACAACATTTCCGGACCGTTGTTCTCAAAGCTGCACGGAAGCCTCAGGAATCTTACTTCCGAAGGCTCGGTGTCCGGTTCCGGACCCGCCCTTTCTGCGCTCGTGCTGAACAACTACGGAAGCATCGTCGGGGTTTGCAACAAGGCTGACGTTGGCATCTCGCTGAGTTCCGCGGCCGTATCTGCGGAAGTCGTCGGCGGAATCGTCGCGTACAACTACGGTTCCATAGAGGATTCTTCCAATGAAGGGGCCGTTTCCATATCGAGTTCCTCCACCCTTGCCGCATCGGCGGCCGGAGGCGTCGCCGGATATTCCGAGGGCCCTTTGAAGGGTCTCGAAAATTCCGGCACGGTACGCATCAGCGCCCTTTACGGACGGGCGAACAGCGATTTGGGCAAGATTTCCGGCGCCTCGTCTTCTTTGGGAGGCATAGCCGGGGCCGCCTGGAACGGCAACAGCATCAGCCATTGCTCCAACAGCGGCGCCCTGTATTTCGATTTCAGCTGCATAAACAGGGGCAGCGGCAATTATGCCAGATGCCAGATAGGCGGAATCTGCGGCTCTCCGTACGGAGACATAGACGACTCGCACAACTATGGGACCATAAAAGTGTCCGCCGTATCTGAAAACCGCACCGCCGTATCGTCTCCCAACTACATATACGATGTGGGTGGAATATCCGGAGGCTCCGGCCACCAGGACGGGGACAAGGACAAGACAAGCATAAAAGCATGTTCCAACAGCGGAGACATAGTGCTGGACATAGATGCGAAGCAGTCCAATTCTCCAGTCGGCGGTATAGTGGGATGGCCCAATGCCGAGGCAACTACCGTAAGCTGTTCCGTTTCATCGTGCGTAAACAGCGGGAACATCACCATGACCGGCGCCGGAAAAGTGAGGTTGGGAGGTATAATGGGCGGCACCGGAAGTCTGGAGCACTGCTCCAACAGCGGTACTGTCCGCGTGGTGTCTGCGGACAGCGAGTCCACGATAGGCGGCATACAGGGCTTCCATTCGCAGAACCACAAGGTGTATGCCTGTACCAATACCGGCGATGTCATCGCAGAGTCCGGCATATGGGGTGTGGGCGGCCTTATCGGATGCCACGGTTCGGTGAATCTTACGAGCTCCGCGGCTTGCGCGGTGGACTGTCTTGTGTCGAACGGAGCCGCAGACAACTCCGGCACCGGCATGGTGCTGGGCGTGTACAACAAAGACACGGGGAAAGCCATCGTCCTCGGCACTCCTGCGGAGCCTATAGACGTGAAGGGCGTCATTTCGTTCGGAGGGTCGGACGTGAGCATCAACGAATTGTCGTTCAGATATTACCTCTGCGGTACTTCGTACTATTCCCCGACCCATGTAATCAATGCCGTATGTACGGTGCCCGCACCGGCCCCGGTCGCCGAAGGGTATGTGCGCTACAGCGACGGCACTGCCGCCGCAGGCGTCAGCGTGAGCGACGGGTTCACGGTGGCTCTCACGGACGCATCCGGGCACTATTCGCTTCAGCCCAGCAGCGACGCCCGCTACATATACATTTCTCTGCCGGCGGACGCGAAGATATCCAAAAAGGCCAACGGCAATCCGGATTTTTACCAAAAGTACGAATATCCGGCCTCGCGCTACGACTTCGAACTCGTAAGGCAGGCAAAGGAAACGCGATTCCTGCTGTTCGCCATGGCGGATCCGCAGGCCCACTACGCCGTGCGCGGAGATCAGCCTCTGGCCGATACGAAGCGCTTCGCTGCGGAGTCGGTGCCCGCCATCAATGCCCACATAGCGTCGCAGTCACTCCCGTGCTACGGCGTTACCCTCGGCGATATAGTATATTCCGAAGGAAACAGGAATTCCAATCCTGGACTCTCTGAGATGGCCGGCAGCTTCGGCCGTATCGACATGCCTGTGTTCCAGACGATGGGCAACCACGACTATACTTATTTCTACACCTCCTCTCCTTTGGCCGCGGGCCCCGGCACGAGCAGCATCTATCTGCAGGCCCAGAGGAGTTTCGAGGATACCTTCGGACCCATCAACTTCTCTTTCAACAGGGGAGACGTGCATGTGGTGTGCATGCGCAACATAAACTACGACAGCAATACCGACGCCTCGTCGTACCACTGCGGCTATACCGATGAGCAGTATGCGTGGCTGCAGGCGGACCTCGCGGCCGTGCCTGCGTCCAGCATGGTCATAATCTGCGGTCACATACCTCTGCTGAGCAATACTTCCGGAGAGCATGTGAAAGATGTGCTGAACCTGCTCAAGAGGTACAAAGCGGCCAAGATTTTCTCCGGCCACACCCATTACAAGCGGTATTCCGCCAATGTGGGTTCTTCCGGAATTGCGGAACATGTCCACGGAGCCGTGTGCGGGCAGTGGTGGTGGAGCAATATCCAGGGAGACGGCTGCCCCAACGGATATTATGTCTACGATATCGACGGAACAACTTTCAAGGACGAGTATTTCATGGGAGTCAACAATCACATGAATACCCGTGACTATCAGATGCGTGTCTACAGGGGCAATATGAAGACGGGCGGAAGATATGCGTATTTCCAGTGGGGCAACGCCGCCGGCACCCTCATGATTAACGTGTTCAACGGCGACAGCCGCTGGAAGGTGCAGGTGTATGAAAACGGCGTTCTCGGAGGGAATGCCTCGCTCATGAGCAATTCCAGGACCACCTTCAACTCCGTGACCGCCGGCACCACGTATCCAATCCCGAGCGCATCCAGCCAGGACTGGTGGGCCATAGGCTACCACATAGGCGTGCGCGGGCGCGGTATCTCTGGAACGTCATACTATACCAGCATGTTCCATATGTACACCTACAAGCTTAAAGACCCTTCCGCGAGCGTGGAAGTGGTGGCGACGGACGGGTACGGCAACAGGTACAGTACGACCGAGGTCTTCAGCACGGATCTCTACTATCCTGATTATGTGAAACAGGGAAATGTCAACTGAGACCTTGTTCGATCCCTTGCGCCGCAGGGACGTGGATGCAAGCCCGGAGGAGGCGGTGCGCCAGTGGTTCATAGAGCAGCTGCTGACGGTGTCCGGAGTGCCGGCCCATCTGATGATGAGCGAAACCGGCTTCACCTTCGGAGCGAAACGCTACAGGGCGGACATCCTGGTCTATGACCGTAATGCCTCTCCCCTTGCCGTGGTAGAGTGCAAGCGCCCCGATGTGCCTCTTACAGCGGATGTGGCCCGGCAGGCCCTCCGTTACGATATGGTTCTCGGTGTGCACTGGATTTTCCTTACGAACGGAGGGTCCACAATGGTTTTCCGCAGGAGCGGAGACAGATTCGAACCTTTCCGGCAGATGCCGGATTACGAGCAGATGCTATGCCGACAATAATGTCACAATGTCTTGAGCGCCCTGTCTTCCGGATAGTCAGCGAGGTGGCCTCCGCCATGGGTGTGAGGGCCTTTGTCATAGGGGGCTACGTCAGGGACTGCCTGCTTGGCAGGGAATGCGGAGACATTGATATAGTCGTGGAAGGCAGCGGCATAGATTTCGCCCGGGCGGTGGGGGAGAAGTGCGGACGGAAAGTGTCGTATTTCCCGAGTTTCGGAACGGCCATGCTGCGCTTCATGGGCGATGAAATCGAGTTCGTGGGGGCGCGGAAGGAATCTTATCGCCGGGAGTCCCGCAAGCCCATAGTCGAAAACGGCACGCTGGAGGATGACCAGATGAGGCGGGATTTCACTATCAATGCCCTTGCCCTCAGCCTCCAGAAAGACTGTTTCGGCGAGCTTGTGGACCCGTTCGGAGGCGTGAGGGACTTGGCGGCCGGCATCATACGCACTCCGCTCGACCCGGATACCACGTATTCGGACGATCCACTGAGGATGCTGAGGGCCGTGCGCTTTGCGGCCAAACTCAGCACGGCGCAGATGCGCTTCTGCATAGTGCCGGAATCCATGGACTCCATGCGCCGCATGGCCGGGCGTCTGTCCATACTTTCGGTCGAGCGAATCACCGAAGAACTCGACAAGATGATGGCCGCTCCGCAGCCGTCGATGGCTTTCAGGCTTATGGACGAAGCCGGGCTGCTCGAACGCATATTGCCGGAAGTGAGCGCCCTGAAAGGAGTGGAGACTGTCGACGGAAAAGGGCACAAGGACAATTTCCAGCACACCCTGGCCGTGCTCAACAATGTGGCGGCAGCATCCGACAGCGTGCCTCTCCGTTGGGCGGCCCTGCTGCATGATATAGGGAAACCTGCCACGAAAAGTTTTGAAAAGGGGCACGGATGGACTTTCCATGGACACGACATAGTGGGCAGCAAGATGGTGCCGGATATTTTCAACCGTCTGCGTATGTCCCAGGACAGCATGAAGTATGTGCGGAAGCTGGTGTGGCTGCACCTTCGCCCCATCGCCCTTGTCGACGGCTGCGTTACCGACAGCGCTGTGCGCCGCCTGCTTTTCGACGCCGGTGATGAGATAGACGACCTGATGACCCTCTGCAATGCCGACATTACCTCCAAGAATCCCGTGAAGGTGGCCCGCATAAAGGCCAATTTCGAATTGGTGAAGGAGAAACTTGCGGCAGTCGAGGCCAAGGACCGCATACGCAACTTCAAGAATCCGATTACCGGAGATTATGTCATGCAGCTGTTCGGGATAGCTCCGTGCAGGGAGATAGGTCTGCTGAAAGAGGCCGTAAAGGAGGCCATCCTGGACGGCAAGATAGGCAACAATTTCGAGGAGGCGGATGAATACATGCGCAGTCTCGCCCCCTCGCTGGGACTCCATGAAAGATAGGTTCCTTTCATATATACGCGATGTCAGGCGCTATTCTCCGAGAACTTGCGAGATTTATGCGGATGTCCTCGGCAAGTTCGTGGACTTTTGCGACGGCAGCGAGGACTTCGCCTCCCTTTTGACAGTGAACGGCATAAGGGCCTATGAAGTACATCTTTTCGACGGCCTGAAACTCTCGCCGCGCACTGTCTCCCAGCATCTTAGCGTGCTCAGCAGCTTCTGCCGCTTCCTCATCAACGAAGGTGTCCTGCAGAGCAACCCCGTGAGGCTTGTCAAACGTCCGAAAATGGAAAAAAGGCTGCCTTTGTTCTATAAGGACAAGGCCATGGACTACTATTTCGAGCACACTGTGGGAGACCCTGAATTCGGCAGCTATGAGCAAAAACTCAAGCGCCTGATCGTAAGCCTGCTTGCCTCATGCGGGCTGCGGCGCTCCGAACTCATATCCCTCAATGTGTCTTCCGTAGATTTCAGCCGGGGCGTGCTGAGAGTCCGGGGGAAAGGGGACAAAATGCGTGAAATTCCGCTAATTCCTTCACTATGTGAAGAAATTTCATTATATTTGAGTGCGAGCAGTTCTTTGAATGATGATGCGTATGAGCCTGATGCGCCCCTTCTGCGTACAGGAAAGGGCGGAAGGCTCTATCCCGTATTCGTGGACAGGGCCGTGAAGGAAAGCCTGTCTGGCGTTCCTGACATTACGGTCAGGAAATCTCCGCACGTGCTGCGGCATACCCTTGCCACTGCATTGCTCTCGGACGGGGCCGACCTCAATTCCATAAAGGAGCTTCTGGGGCACAGTTCGTTGGCCGCCACTCAGGTCTATACGCACAATACCATAGAACGCTTGCAGAGTGTTTATATAAACGCCCATCCGCGGGCTAAAAATGGAGGTAAAAATGGAGATTAAACTTAAATCCCTGAAATTCGATGCCGGTGAGAAACTCACTGCATTCGTGGAGAAAAAAGTGTCGCGTCTTGAAAAATTCTTTCTCCCCGGGGTCGCACCCGAGACCGAGGTGTCACTGGAAGACGTCAAGGAGGGAAAGAAAGTCAGGCTTCACATCCATCTTCCCGGTGATGACCTGCTCATCGAGAGGGTAGCGGACACGTTTGAGAATGCGGTCACAGGTGCTGTGGACGCTATGAAAGAAAAGCTCACCAGAACCAAGGAGAAGCTGCAGGACAAATAGTCCCCCTCATCAGAGGCTGTGCCGGCCCTGGCGGGTGAGCCAGTCTATCAGGAGTTCGGGCCTGTCCGTCTGAATCATGGACACGCCTTTCTCGAGATACTGGCCGTAAACCTCGCCGGGGTCGCTTGCCATATATGCGGCATCGTCGTCGTTGCCGTAGCCTCCGCAAAGGCTGGCCCAGATGGTGTTCACCCAGATTTTGGAGCCCTGCTCGAGTATTCTCCGGCAGGCCTCGTCGAAGTCTCCGCCATCGTTGCTTTGCCAGCAAACCTCGTAGGCAAGCGGCACTACTCCCGATTCCATGTAGGACTCGAACAGTTCCTTTCCTGCCGGCCTCTGTATGTCCACTATCGGCATGTACATCATGTTGCGGCTGTATGCGGCCTCGTGTGCGGCCACGGCCTCGACGGACTTTTTCCCTTTTATCAATATCTGGCCTGTGACTCCGAGTTCTTCCGTGATGGCGAGGACTTCGTCGTAAAATTCATATCCCTGGTCCACATTCACGCATATCCTGTCTTTGCAGCATAGCAGGGCCTCCCTGAGCGTAGGGATGTGCAGGGTGTCGATGACCACGTTGTGGGCCCGTTTCAGGCTGAGCCTTTTTATCTCCTCGAGCGTCAGGTCCTTCACTTTCGCGCTCTTGTCCGGCTCGTCGCGGAATACGGAACTGAAATTGGTGCACCGGCTGACCGTGGCATCGTGGCTGAGCACGAGCACGGAGTCGGCCGTCATCTTCAGGTCCAGCTCCATTATGTCGGCTCCCATGCGTATGATGCTTTCTATGGCAGGTATGGAGTTTTCAGGGAAATTGCGCCAGTCCCCGCGGTGGCAGGTCACTACCACATATCTCGAGTGGGGGTCATGAATTTGTGCGGCTATGGCTTCGGCACGGTTGGCATAGCGGTTCCCGCCCCGGCCGGAACAGGCTGCAAGCGACAGGGCGAGGAGCAGCAGCAACGGGAGTTTCCCGGTCATGGCGGTATCTGTCATTCGGCCCATATGAAATTCTCCTTTCCGGCTCCTATTTCGAAATGATACTTGACGATGCCGAGATCCATCCGGGCGTATCCTACCATGGAGAATGTCGCCCTCGCCGAAACCTCCGGCAGTGCTCCGTTCCGTGGACCGAGGTATTCTATTCTGAATTTTTGCTGGTTTACGGCAGTGGGCGCGAGCAGGGCCGCGTAGATTCCGCGCCTGAACCATTCAGGCGTGTTCCCGTCGGCATTGCTGACCTCTTCCGCCTTTTTTATCTTGTGCCCCTTTCCCTGGGTATCTCCGTATCCGAGGGCTATGTAGCATCCTATCTTCTCTCCCTCCCCGAGTTCGTATGTGCCTGGAATCTTGCTGTAGCTCAGCCCTGCCCAGCAGCTGTTGAGCCCCAAGGTCTGGGCGAGGAGCACGAGCTGTTCGCCGTAATATCCTATCTTTTCATCCAGCTCTTCCGACTTGGCCCCTGCCATGACGAGATAGTTCCTCACCCCGGAGAAAGAGCCGTACGACATGATGCCGCTGAAGGCCTTGGGCTCGTCCGTCACGAGCTGTATGTGCAGGCCGGCGTTCCTGTTGACGTGTTCAATCTTTTCCCTGAGTGCGGACAATACGCTTTCCGGAAGGGGAGTGTCTTTGTATCTGCGCACGGAATGGCGCGATACGATGGCTTCGGACAAGGTCATAATTCAGTGTTATTTTTTGCCAAAGATATAAAACATTTTCCTTTGCCGGATGCCCCGGATGTTTTTTTCGCACAGTCAGGGCACAGGCCCTTGATGATGTGGTTGGCCGAATAGGCGGTGAATCCGTCTCTTAGCGGCAGGACGGGCACTTGCAGCTCTTCAAAACAGAATGTCTTTCCGCAGCATTCGCAGTGGAAATGGACATGGGAGTCGCTGTCCGGGTGTTCTCCATGGCATGAGCAGACCTCGTATCTTGCCGCCCCGGCATCTTCTATGACATGGAGCAGCCGGGCGTCCCTGAACAGGGCGAGAGTCCTTGAAATCACTGACTTGTCCACGGTCTCCATCATGTCGGCAATCTCCGACATGGACAGGGGACGGCCGCTTCCGAGCATGGTGCGCAGTACCATAATCCTCGCCGCCGTCGGTTTTATGCCGGCCTCATTCAGTATATCCTTTTCATTCATGACGCAAAGTTAGCCATTATATTTTTGCAACCGGGTTGCATTCTTTTTGTTTTTACTTTGCAGCCGGAAAAACAGATGATGATATGTCACACACGCACCACCACACATCTTCGCGTCTCAGCCGCACGCTGATTGTCTGCTCGGCAGTGAATTTCGCCTATGTAATAGCGGAGGCGGCAGTGGGTTTGGCCGCAGGATCCGCCGGACTCGTCAGCGACGCCGGCCACAATATGAGCGACGTCCTTACCTTGCTGATATCCCTTGCCGCCATCCGTATAGCCGCCACATATCCTCGCCGGGCGGCCTGGCTGAGCATACTAAATGCACTTCTGCTGATTGCGGCGGTGGCGCTGATAGCCGTCGAGGGAATATGCAAAATCGTGAATCCCGAGCCTGTCGGGGGAGGCGTAATCGCCGTTACCGCCGGGATAGGCATAGTCGTCAACGGTGTTACGGCCTGGATTCTCATGAAAGACAGGAATGAAGACACAAATATCAGGGCATCTTTCCTGCACATGCTCTCGGATACGCTTGTGTCCGTCGGCGTGCTGGTCTCCGGACTCGTGATAAGCCGCACCGGACTGTCCATAATAGACCCGCTGATAAGTCTCGCGGTGGCGGTGATTATCCTCGTGCCGGCGCTGCGCCTGCTGAAAGAGAGCGTGGAGCAGTACCGCGCCGTGAGTGCCCGCTGATATCGCCCCGCTTTTGTGCGGGGACCGATGCAAATTTACGAAAAAATAGCAGTACCTTTACGGCGAAATTTAACCTTTATTGCTATGTTTTGTTCCAATTGCGGTGCACAGATTGATGATAGGGCGGTAATATGCGTAAAATGCGGTTGCGCCGTCTCTCCGGTTAAAAGAGAACGCAATGCGAGCAGCAAGGACTGGACTGCGACTTTGCTGCTGTGCCTGTTTCTCGGCAGTCTGGGCGTACATCGCTTTTATGTGGGAAAGGTGGGTACAGGAGTATTGCAGCTCATCACACTCGGCGCATGCGGTATATGGACCGTGATAGATTTCATCATAATTGCGGTGGGCAACTTTACTGACGGGGACGGCAAACTCATTACGAACAATCCCTGATTCGTGCGCAGATGGACGGGAGCACCCGCGCAAATAACGGACGCATCTTGTTGTGCTGCGTTGCGGGAATAGTGTATCTTGCCATATGCGCATATTTCCCGGACTTTATGCCGCGCTGTCTGTTTCGGCTAGCGGGTATGATTGTCCCGCGTGCGGTGGGCAACGGGCTGTGCGATGCTTTGCGGCAGGAGATTTTGCCGCTGGCTTCTGGTGCAATCCGTATCTTTGCATACTTCTGCCGTATATATTGCTTCTCACGCTTGCGGAAGTCCGCAAAGACCGCATGGCGGGCTTGCACAAGCGCCTGACAGACCCAGTGACGGTCATATCGCTGGCCGTCTTCATGATTGTGTGGTGGGTCCTCCGCAACACGGCTCTGTGGCATGAAGTCCTGGACAAATATGCCACCCGGATGCCGATGACATGATGCTGCCGCCGGCGGTCCCTGGCGCCGCCGTCCGGCTATAGATTTGCTGCCTGCTGCGCGGAGTAGGGGATATTGCGGAGCAGGTTTACCGTATTGTAAATTTGTCCGAAATGTCCCTTGTCTTTCAGGGAAGTGCGGGATGGCTGGAGGAAGCCTTCTGGAAACGGAACGGCATAATATATCATGTTCCCGGAAAAGGACAGCATAAGGTCTTTCCCGAGCTTGCCTTGCAGTCTGACGATGTGCTGCATCATTGCCGGAGTCAGGATTTTGCGGGCCTGTACCTCATCGTCGGCATATACTGCGAACAGCTTCTCGAATCCGGGATCTTCAAGCACTACGAGGCGCGCTCCGTTTTTGCTTTTGTATGACTGGATGGAATGAGCAAGACAGCCGAGCCTGGCTTCCAGATGGTCGGGGAGTACAATCACGCTTCCACGGCAGGACAGCGGACCCGTATGCGAGCCGAAGATCCCTCTGAATCCGTGCATTGCGCTCTCTACCGGTGTTCCGAAAATTGGCCGTACTATAATCCTGTACAAGACTGTCAGAGTGCTGAGCACGGGAATCCGCTCCATGAGGCCGGCTTGTATGTCTGATGTGACGCCTATGTCATAGACAGGGTGTCCGTCTTCTTCTCTGCAAAATTCTATGCGGCCGTAACTCATCGTCTGCGCCGGATTCTCGTCGATATCGAAGACATCGAAAAGCCGGCTGTCCGCTATGTCCTGGCGCGGCACGCTTCTGTTTGTACGGTATCTGGCGCCGGGAAACATCTGCCGGACGGCTTCGCGCATGACTTCCGACTCCCTGTCCTTTAGCGCCGTGAGGCTGTACATGAGCATTAGATGCAGCAGGCAGAATGCGGCAAATCCCGCCAGGACATGAATCCATGTATCTTCCGACTGCACATGTAATACCTGCCGACCGGAAAGGAAGACGAACGCACAGAAGCCGAACCAGCACAGCACGGCGGAGTATACCGCGACCGTCAGGAATCGAACGACCGTGCGGATACGGCCGATACGAATCAGCCGTGGACGCATCTTGAGGTCGATAGCTTTCAAATCTATATTTTCCTGCCCTGTCATTTTTTTTACAGTTCGTTTAGCCCGTACTGCTTTCCGGTATCTCTATCAGTGACTCCGGGGCATGCCTGCCGAGGGATGCAAGGAGGGAAGCGGGAAACATCTGTATGGCATTGTTGTGTTCGGTGACGGCATCGTCGTATATGCCTTGATGGAACTCACGAGGCCATGCCTATGCTGCTGCGGCACTGCCGGACGCGGTTGCGCTTTGCGATGAGCTTGTTCGAGGTGAATATTGCCCATGCGGCAATGACTGCTGCCGGCAAAAGGGCGGAAACCAGGAGGTGAAAGAGGGTCATAGGGTTTCCGTGGGGATATTGTGTCTTCGTGCCCAGTCTTCTATGAAATCTATGAACTCTACGAAGTTGGGCCTGTTGTCGTTGCCGCAGGCATCGGTTTTCTCCCTCCAGATGTCGAAGTTGTTCTCTTCGTCTTTTGCATCGAAAAACAGGGTCACGAACATCATGCGCATCAGCGATTCTTTGCGGCCGATGTGGATATGGTCTACGGTATCGAGCTCTATGTGAGCTGATGGCTGGCCAGCAGGCATGACTATATCTCCGTCTTCGACTTTCGCCGGGATGACCAGGATACGCTCTTCGTTGTAGGCGAATATGCGGATGATGTCGGTGTTGCCGAAGGTGGCGCCCCATAATAGACGGTACTCCTTTACGTCGAGCTCCGGCACCGTCTTTTCAAGGTAGCGCTTCATGGCCTCGTCGGCGGAAAGGTCGGAGACAGGCTCGGACGTGCGCTTTACGAGCCGTCGGCGGATGCCGTACATGAAAATCAGGTATGCGGCCGCAATCGCGCCGATAATCAACAGGTATGTAGCATTCATGATTATAATATGGTTTAAATGTGCCGAAGGAGTTGTTTTGCGTGGGAGGGACTTTGAATCAGACATCCCGCAATATGCCGCTTTGCGTGCGGCCGAATTGGTGTCGCTAATCTCGATGAGTGTTTCATAAAATGCAGGCGTAAAAAAACGCCCAAATTTCCGAAGAAATCAGGACACTCTGCGGAACAAATGTTCCCTCGATGCGATTAAGCCGGACCTAAATATCCGCCCGCAGCCGGCGCAGATGATATGGCGTGACGTTCAGGTAGGATGCGATATCCTTCAGCTGAAAAATATCGAACAATGCCGGAACGTTTTGCAGCAGCTGCCTGTATCGCTCTTTCGGAGACATGGCATAGCCGTCGATATATCTGTCGTATATAGTGTAGAATATTGCTTCGGTAGCCCGTTCGACGTTCTGTCTTACATCCTCGTCGAGCTGCATCAACTCCAGGAGCGTATGGGTCGGGAGGCGACAGATTGTCGCTTCGGAGTTGATGATTACCGTACATGGGGAAGGAAGCCTGCGGAGGCACCACGGAAAACTTGCGACGAAACCGCCGACGGTTTCGAGGCCGATTACGCGCTCGTCGCCTCCGGACGTATAGACTACGTATTTCGCGGTGCCATCTATTATCAGGCCCATATGACGGGCCGGCTCTCCGGCTGAGATGAATTCCTCGCCCTTTTTGTACGTCTGCAAGGTGCCGTATTCGCGGCACAGCCTGCCAAGATGCTCCACACTGGTATTGTGAAGGTAGGTGTTGAACTTTACAATGCCTGTGTCTTTGTCTGTTTTATTCTGCATAAGCCTGCATATTTTCTTCCGCCCTGGCCGGAATCTTGTGCGTCTCCCGTCCGCCGCGTTGCAAAGATACTCTTTTCCGGAGTTAATCGGCGCAGCCGTATGCTCTTGTCGCTGTCCGGGGATTTTCGTATCTTTGGCCTTACGGAATATTCAGGTTATGGAAAACATCTTGGACAAAGCGATTGCGATGGCTGCGGAGGCCCACAAGGGGCAGACGGACCGGGCCGGAAAAGCCTATATCGGGCACGTTACCCGTGTCATGCAGGCGGGCGTGACCCCCGAAGAACGTATGGCCGGCATATTGCATGACATAGTCGAGGACACTCATTGGACCTTTGAAGATTTATTGCGGGAGGGCATACCTGCCGATGTGGTGGATGCTGTACGCTGTCTTACCAGAAATGAGGGGGAGTCGTATGAGCAGTTCATAGAAAGGGTGAAAACCAATCCTACGGCAATAGCCGTCAAGCTGAATGACCTGCGCGACAATATGGATGTCACCCGTTTGCCTGCAATTACCGATGAGGACGTGGTCCGTCTGCGCAAATATCATCGCGCATATTCGGAATTGAGCAAGTGCCTTTAGCCTGTCGCCATCCGTATCGGCGCTGTCCTGAATTCCGGTGATGAGTGTTTTTCGTTAAATGTAGCTTTCATTATGCTCGAAACATCGCGACTGCTGCTGCGCCCCTGGGAGGATGGGGATGCCGAGGCTCTGTATAAATATGCCAAAGACCCGGCTGTGGGGCCGATTGCAGGCTGGCCGCCGCATACATCGGTAGAGAACAGCCTGGAGGTGATACGAACCATATTTTGCGCTCCGGAAAACTATGCCGTGGTGCTGAAACGTACTGGCGAACCCGTCGGGAGCATCTGCCTGATGTCCGGGGAGGCGGTGCATACTGCCCGCATGGTCCAGGGCGAAGCCGAAATCGGATATTGGATAGGCGTGCCGTACTGGGGCAGGGGACTGATGCCGGAAGCCGTGCGGAGGCTGCTGCGGCACGGTTTCGAAGATTTGGGCCTGCAGGCCGTCTGGTGCGGGTATTATGACGGCAATGCACAGTCGCGGCGGGTGCAGGAGAAGTGCGGATTCCGGTACTCGCATACGGAATACGGGAAGCCGTCTCCTTTGGGCGATGTCCGGACGGAACATTTTACCCGCCTGACCCGGGCCGACTGGCTGCGGGGCGTGGATTGACGGGGGCAGTCTATTCCGTTTCTGCGGGCAGGTCGACCCACGTGAAGCTGTGGCCCGTTGCCGGAACGACTTTTCCGAGCAGGTCGGCGAGCGACAGGGCGACCGATGCCGTATTCACGCACGGGTGGCAGGCGTAGCGTTCGGTGGCAGCGAGCTCGCGGTCTACAATCAGCTTGACGCGGTGCTCCCTGTCGTGAATCAGGCCAAGCGGCGAGACGGCCCCCGGTGCGATATGCAGCAGTTCTGCCATGGCCTCGGGCGTGGCGAACGACAGCCGTGCGCAACCGAGCTGCGACGAAAGATATTTTGTCTTGAACGGCTTGCCGGCAGGTATCATCAGCAGAAAGTAGAGCGTCTGCTGCTTGTTGGTGAGAAAGAGGTTTTTGAAAACGGGCGCGCCTATGGCCTTGCGGACGGCCTCGCACTCCTCCATCGTGAATGCCGCCGGGTGGCACAGGGTCGAATATGCGACTCCCGTGCTGTCCAGAAAGTCGTAAACGGCGGTTTCGGCTGCTGTCCTGCCGGGGTCGCCATCCGTCGGGCGTCCGTCGTAGATTCTAATCTGCGGATCCATAAATGTCAGTCGGTTAAATCTTCATCTTCATCTGCGCGCAAGCTGCGTCCAAGCTCGCATGCCTGCCGTCCGTATGTTTGCCGCCCTTTCGCGGATTGCCTTTCAGTACTGCGATTTTCATGCTGTTCATTGACGGGGACAAATATACGAATATTGCTTTTTATCGATGTTTGCATCTTGACAAATAATTTCTAACTTTGAATGTTAAAACAAGTAAAAAAGGATTTGCCTATGGAGCAATAGCGTTTTTAGATACGCACATTTAACATATTGAAAAAGCGTTTTAGCTTTATTCTGTCCATCTAAAAGTTTGGCGACTGAAAGAATTTCCGACAAGAATAATAGCGAAAATGCTCACGTACAATGCGTGGGCTTTTGGTTATTCTGTCGGATGGGTTACGCCAAACACCTTAGATGGGAGGATATACTAAAAAGTACCGCGCTTTTTTTGTGCATATCTTTCTCAACCTTTTTAAGGTACTGACGGAGTAACCTGAAAAGCCGTTAAGTGAGTAGGGGGAAAAAAGGAAAATCATATTGAATTATGAAAAAGATATTTTTGATTGGAGTTTTTGCTTTAGGCTTAATTTCTGTGTCATTTGCTAATTCAGCCGCAAATATGAATGAAGCAAATGTCTCTGTTGAAAATGGTGCTTCTGATAATGATGGTTGGGAGAATCTCGGTAAAGCTACAGCAACCTCGTATACAGGTCATTGGGATGGTGATTCTTATGTTCGTAACGAATATCAAGGAATTTTATATGTTAAGATTATAGCGAGTAAAGTCCTTTATAAATTTGTTTATGAAGGAAATGAATATAGTGTTGTTATCCATTCGAAGTCTGGAGGCGCACTAAATTATGGCTACGTAACAATTTATAATGAAAAATGTTCTATACCCATCCCGTTTGCTGATGTATAAATTTATTGTTTTTTTGGCTCTCTTGTTTTTGCCAATAACATCCATGACTACCTCAATAAAAAGTTCAGTCATACAATCGTATGATTTGGAGTGGAAGGAATGGGGGGCTATTACCGTCTGCGCTTCTGACGGAAGTAAAATACACGGCAGTTTGTTTGTAACAGATATTAAAAAGAGATTGATATATAAGTTTGTTTTTACTTCTTTTGGGGATAAAAGGGAAGAACTAAACGTAAACCAAAATAGTGATTATAAGGCTTATGGATATAATGCTTTCGTGATATATTGCAATAAAATATACTATCTTAATGTACCTGCATGGTAATTTCATAGATTAGCAGTATGCACTGCTAATCTATGTCTTATAATACAGAAACGATGATTCTGACTTCTGTACCTTATCAATTCAGCCTTAACACCGCAATCCCTGCCATTACGCAGAGCAGGCCGATGTATTGCACCGCTCCGACGGGCTTTTTCTCCGCGCCGAGCAGGCCGTATTTGTCTATCATAAGGCTGCATGCCAGCAGTCCGCAGATGCTCGTGACCAGCAGCAGTCCGACGCCCACTTTTGCAGCGAAGAATGCGAAACCTGTCACGAATGTGCCGCCGATGATGCCTCCGAGCCACGACCACCACGGGCGGTCCGTCGAGAAAATCTGCGGAAGATGCCGGCGGTCGCTTCGCAGCAGCACAATCAGCAGCAGCACCGCCGTCGCCGACAGGAACGAGAAAAATGCCGCGTGGACTGCCGATGAGAGCTCCGCCGAAAGCAGGCTGTTCATCGGAGGCTGCATGGCGAAGACCGCACCGCCGCTCACTCCGACAAGCTGCCACGGAAGCAGTCTGCCGCCCGATGAGTTCGCGCCTTTCTTCATCACCGTCATGCAGACACCGGCAAGAATCATCGCCAGCGCAGCCAGCCGCAGCCACGAGAGAGTGTAGGAGGCCGAACGGAACCAGCCGAAAGTGTCTATGAGCATGCCCATGCCGATTTGTCCGAGCATTGGCATCAGCGCCGTCTGCACGCTTCCGAGTTTGGGGAAGATGAGGATGTTGACGGTCAGTCCGTACAGCCCGCAGATGCCGCC
>JAFLUX010000034.1 GCA_022508605.1 Bacteroidales bacterium
TGCATGGGTGCTGCTGGATGCGGAATCGAACGGATTGGCCATAGATGCCACTCCGGCTGCGGACAAGCGCCGTGCGGAGCTGATAGCACGCAATGAGGAGACGGAGCGGAAGAACGACGAAATCCGCCGCTGGAACTGGGAGTACAGGGACAGTGCCGCAAGAGAGCCGCTGCCCTATGAAAAGTACACGGCCCTTTTCTACCGTGAGATGGTGGAGGCCGGGGTAGCGGGCTTCATCCGCAGCGCGCGCGTCCCCCTTCAGATAATGTACGACAGGGCAGGCTGCTATTCCCTCACTATGGAGACCCTGCCGACGGTCTGTGACATATGTCTCGACGAGGCCCAGTTCAGTGTGCTGAAAGCCAAGGCCCAGAGGCGAGAGAACTTCTTGCTGGAGTTCGATATACGCAACCATTTCTATCGCGGTCCCGTGAAGTATCACAATATAATAGGAGTCATGCGCGGCAGCAAGTACCCTAAGGAGTACGTAATCGCCGGGGCGCACCTCGACTCCTACGATGCGGGTTCGGGTGCGGTGGACGACGGCAACGGCACCGCTGTCACCATGGAGGCGGCGCGGCTGCTCGCGATGTCCGGGGCAAAGCCCGAACGCACCATATTGTTCTGTCTGTGGACGGGGGAGGAGTTCGGCCTGCTCGGCTCGCGTTATTTCGTGGAGAACAAGACCGTGCCCATGGACAAGATATCCAACTACTTCAACAGGGACGGAGGGCCTTTGATGGCAACCGGGCTCAGTGTGCCGGCGGCAATGTACGAAGACTTCGTGAAAATATGCAAGCCGCTCGGGAACTATAACGCAGACGTGCCTTTCGTGGTGGAGAAGCGTACCGGTGCCCCAGGTCCGAGACCTACCCGTGCCGGAGGCAGCGATTACGCATATTTCGCAATGAACGGAGTGCCTACCATCTCATTCCGCGAGAGCGACCCGGCGGGCTACAACTTCGAGTACCGTGAGATTTGGCACACGGAGAGGGACATATACAACAAACTTATTCCGGAGTATATGGAACACTCTGCCGTGGTTGCGGCCGTGACGCTGTACGGGCTGGCCGGACTGGACCATCTGCTCTCGAGAGAGGGGCTTTACAGCAAGTAGCCTACAGGCGCTTCCACGTTTCCGTCTCGCCTATGCCGAGCACGGTACCGCGCACTTTCAGGGTCTTGGGGTCGTCGAAATTGATGGTGACGCTGGCCTTGATACCGCGGGTGGGGTCGTATATCTTGGTCCCGCTCCAGTGTTTTTTGTCGGCGCTGTATTTGAGTCCGGCGAAAAGTACGACTTTGTCCATGGGGACGGTGCGCAGGCTCTTGTCGGGGTTCTTTGCGTCGAGGACAGGCTTGCCGTTTTTGTCCACCGCCTCGGCCACCCAGTATATGCGTCCGGTGTAGGTGCCGTCTTTCTGCTTGGTGATTTCCACCTTGTAGGAGTCCTTGCCGTTGTCGCATGAATAGCGTCCGAGGATGTTGTCTCCTTTGTCGTTCTGGGCAAATGCGGAGAGGGTGCAGAGCAGTGCTGCAGCGAAAGTCAGGATGATTCTTTTCATATTATCCGTATTTAACACTCCGCAAATATAATAAAAATCAAAAAAGAGGTCCGCCGAACCGGCAGACCTCTTTTTCAGTATCGCAGCATCTCTTATTCTGAGAGCACGTTGATTTTTACTGTGGCATAGACGCCCTTGTAGCACTTTACCTTTCCCTCGAACTCTCCGAGTTCCTTGATTTCGGGAACCTCGACATTCTTCTTGTCGATTTCGAAGCCTTTTTCCACGAGGGCTGCGGCGACATGGGCTGCGGTAACGGAACCATAGAGCTTTTCGTTCTCACCGACTTTCACCTTGACGGTAACGGTCTGTGCAGAAATCTTTGCGGCCTTGGCCTCTGCCTCTGCGATGTTCTTCGCCTCTTTGTGGGCCCTCTGGCGTATCGTCTCCTCGTGCTGCTTGAGGGCGGAAGGAGTTCCGATAGATGCAAAACCCTGGGGAACCAGATAATTGAGAGCGTAACCGGCTTTTACCTCGACCACTTCTCCGGCATCGCCGAGATTGGCGACATCTTTCTTAAGTATAATCTTCATAACGCTTCAATTATTTAAGGAGGTCAGTAACGTAAGGAAGGAGGGCGATGGAACGCGCACGCTTCACGGCCTGGGCGACTTTGCGCTGGAACTTCAGGGAAGTGCCGGTGATGCGGCGGGGGAGTATCTTGCCCTGCTCGTTGAGGAACTTCTTGAGGAACTCGGGATCTTTGTAATCCACATACTTGATGCCGGCTTTCTTGAAGCGGCAGTACTTCTTCTTGCGAACCTCTACGGTAGGAGGGTTCAGATAACGGATTTCGTTGTTTTCGATTGCTGCCATGACTTATTCCTCCACTGTTTCAGGTGTGACTTCGGCCTGGGGCTCTGCGGGAGCCTCTTCGGCCTTGGGAGCTGCGGCCTTTCCGGCACGCACCTGCCTGCGGTGCTCCGCATATGCGATGGAATCCTTGTCCAGGGCCACGGTGAGGTAGCGGATGATGCGCTCGTCACGGTGATACTGGGTCTCAAGGGTGGCGACGAACTGAGGGTCGGCCTTGAATTCGATCAGGTAGTAGAATCCTGATGTCTTGTGCTGGATGGGGTACGCAAGCTGCTTGAGTCCCCAGTCTTCTTCATACACGATCTCTCCGCCGTTGGCCTTGATGAGATCCGTGTACTTGGCAACCGCTTCCTTCATCTGGGCTTCAGACAAAACGGGAGTTGCAATGAAAACGGTTTCGTACTGTTTAATCATAATGTTTTGTAAAAATGGTTCATAACCCGAAAATCGGGAGCGCAAAGATATGATTTTTTTTTCTAACAGCCAATTAATTTTGACAATCAGATGTTGATGTCTTCGAGTTCCTCTTCGCTCCGGAGGTTCGCGCGGATGAAATTCTGGCGGTCGGCCGTATTGTCGCCCATATAAAATTCCAGGATATCCGCTATGGATTCTTCTTCGGCAAGGCTTACCGGATCGAGCCTCATGTTCTCTCCGATGAAGTCGGAAAACTCGTCCGGGCTGATTTCTCCCAAACCTTTGAAACGTGTGATTTCCGCTCCGCCCTTCAGCTCCGCCACCGCCTTATCCTTCTCTTCTCCGGAATAGCAGTAACGGTTCTCCTTTTTGTTGCGCACCCTGAAAAGCGGGGTCTGGAGTATGTGCACATGCCCCCTGCGTATCAGGTCGGGATAGTATTTCATGAAAAACGTGAGGACGAGCATGCGGATGTGCATGCCGTCATCATCGGCATCCGTGGCCACTATTATGTTGTTGTAGCGCAGGTCGTCGAGATCGTCCTCCACGCCAAGGGCATTTATCAGAAGTGTGAGTTCCTCGTTTTCCGCAACTTTCTTGCGGCTTTCCTTGTAGCAGTTGATGGGCTTTCCGCGCAGGCTGAACACAGCCTGGAAATTGGAATTGCGAGCTTTGGTGATGGTTCCGCTCGCGGAGTCTCCTTCCGTTATGAATATGCTGGATTGCTCGATGTTTTCCTGCGTCTTTTCGGTCACTTTGTCGCAGAAGTGGAAACGGCAGTCCCGCAGCTTCTTGTTGAACACATTGTTCCTCTTGTTCCTTTCGCGCGTCTTTTTCTGTATGCCGGAAATTTCTTCACGCTCCTGCTGCGACGACTTTATCTTGTCTTCGATTATGGGAACGAGTTCCTTGTGTATGCGCAGGTAGTTGTCGAGATTCTTGGACACGAAGTCGTTGATGAAGCTGCGTATGGTCGGGCCTATGTCGGTGGACAGACCGCCTTTGTCGTCGCGCACCTGCTTCTCCCACATATAGTTCGAGCCGAGCTTGGTTTTCGTCTGTCCTTCGAAGTTGGGCTCCTGTATCTGTATGTTTATGGCGCCCACTATGCCCTGTCGGCAGTCGGCTGGCTCGTAGTTCTTCTTGAAAAAATCCTTGAATGTCTTGGCTATGGCCTCGCGGTACGCGGCAAGGTGCGTGCCGCCGTCCCTGGTGTTCTGTCCGTTGACGAACGACGCTATGTTTTCGCCGTAGGCATTGCCGTGGCTGAGCACTATTTCTATGTCCTCACCCTCGAGGTGTATGGGAGGATAGAGCGGAGCCTCGCTGAGGTTCTCGTTCACGAGGTCGAGCAGTCCGTTTTCGGAAAGGTAGGGAACTCCGTTCAGGACAAGCGTCAGGCCCCGCTTCAGATAGGAATAGTTCTTCACCATGGTTTCGACATAATCCATGTTGAAGCTGAAATTGCCGAAAATCATGTGGTCCGGGGTGAAGCGCACGAGGGTTCCGTTCTTCTCTTTCGTGGCCGCCTTACCGCTGTCTTTAAGCTCGCCTCTTTCGAAGCGTGCCCATGAGCACTCGCCTCCGCGGTGCGAACATACGTAGAAGTGTTCCGACAGGGCGTTTACTGCTTTCGTACCCACACCGTTCAGGCCCACTGATTTCTTGAATGCCTTGTCGTCGAACTTTCCGCCGGTGTTGAGTATGCTCACCGCCTTGACTACGGAGTCGAGGGGAATGCCGCGCCCGAAGTCGCGCACCGTGACCTCATTGTTTTCTATGCCTATCTGCACCTGCTTGCCGAAGCCCATGGCAAATTCGTCGATGGAATTGTCCACGATTTCCTTCAGCAGCACGTAGATGCCGTCGCCGGAGTTGTTGCCGTTACCGAGCCGTCCGATATACATTCCGGGACGCATGCGAATGTGCTGCATCCCTTCGAGAGTGATGATGTTCTGGTCGGAATAATTTGTCTGCTCTGCCATTCTTTACAATGCTAAAAAAACTATTGGCGCTTCACTTTCAGCACATGCCTCAGTGCCGCCACCTGCGAAATCACCTTGTCCAGTTCCATGGATGAGGGCACGAGCATGCGCATGACTATCTCGCTTGTGCCGTTGCGCTTGTTCTCGTTCACGTTGAAGGAGCGGACCGACACCCTGAATCTCGACACCACGTCCATTATTCCTGCCAGTACCGGCTCTGTCTCCGCAGTGATGAGGAGCGTGGCCAGGAAATCTCCCGTTGATGTGCTTTCCTGCCACACTACCTTCTGGATGCGGTAGGGATATCTTTCAAGCAGCCGGGAGGCGTTCGGGCATGATATGCGGTGTATCTTTATGCCGGCGCTGCGGGTGACGAAGCCGAACACGTCGTCTCCGAACACGGGGTTGCAGCAGGCGGCCATCTTGTAGTCCAGGCCTTTGACATCGCGCGCGTTCAGCACGAGTATGTCGTCTCCTCCTCCGTCGTATTGCAGCGGCTTCTCCTTCACGCAGTGTTCCGGCTGCGCCTCTTCCCTCGCCTTGGACCGTTCCAGGATGAATGCCTTTATGTCGTTGACATCCACCTCTCCGGAGTCTATCGCCGCCATGAAGCTCAGCACGGAACTGTACTTGCGGGACTTCATGTATTCCGTCTGCAAGCCGTCCGGAAATTCGAGCTTCCAGTTCTTGAGGCGCCTTTCCAGGAGTTCACGCCCTTCCGACGCCTTCTTCCTTTCGTCGGCATCGAGCTCCACCTTGATTTTGTTGCGGGCCTTGGACGTGACCACCCATCCGAGCCAGCTGCGGCTGGGACGCTGGTCCTTGCGCGTGAGTATCTCCACCGTGTCGCCGGTCTTGAGTTTTTCCCTCAATTGCACGGCCTTTCCGTTCACCAAGCCTCCGCAGCAGCGCGCGCCCAAGCCGGAATGTATGCTGAAAGCGAAGTCCAGCACCGAGGCACCGGCCGCGAGCATGCGCAGTTCGCCCGTGGGCGTGAACACGAATATCTCCTTGTCCGGGGGCGACGGCATTTCTTCCGGAGCGACGCTCAGCGGGTGTTCTAGGGCTTCGCGCACCGACTCCAGCCATTTCCTGGTGGACGCCTCCTGCTTGATGCCCTTGTATGCCCAGTGCGCCGCCTGGCCGTTCTCGGCCTCTTCGTCCATGCGCGCAGTCCGTATCTGTACTTCAAGGTAGCTGCCGCTCTTGTTCCTGACCGTTATGTGCAGGGATTCGTATCCGCTGGGACGCGGGGTGGTAATCCAGTCGCGCAGCCTCGACGGGTCGGCCTCGTATTCTTCGGTGACGTAGGAATATACTTTCCAGCAGAGGTCTTGCTCCGTCTTGTGGTCCTCCTCGCAGTCGATGATGAAGCGTATGGCGAATACGTCGTAGACCCGTTCGAAGGGCACTTTCTGCACCTGCATCTTGCGCCATATCGACCAGGCGCTCTTGGTGCGCACCTTCAGTTTGTAGCTGATTCCGGCTTCAGACAACTTTTTCTTCAGCGGCTCTATAAACTCTTCGGTCAGGCGCGCCCTGTCGGCCTCCGTCGCCTTGAGCTTGTTGGTGATGGCGCGGTATTGCTGCGGATCGGAATAACGCAGGTAGATGTCGCCGAACTCGCTGTTGATATTGTACAGTCCGAGCTGGTGGGCGAGCGGCATGTACAGCATGAGCGTCTCCATCAGCTTCTGCTCCCGCGAAAGCCGCGGGAAGATGTCCAGATGGCGCATGACCTCCAGGCGGTCCGCTATCTTTATGACGCTGACCCTCGGGTCCGTGGAGTACTGCACTATGAGCTTCTTGTAGTTTTCCGCCTCGAGGCGCGTGTCCTTCGGCTTGATGGTGGAAATCTTGTTGAGTCCGTCCGCCATTAGGCGCACATCCTGGGGAAAACCGCTGATGTCCACTTCTTTGCCGGTGCGCATGGCCTCGTGCAGATATACTGCGGCGGCGCACGATTCAGGCAGGCCTATCTCGTCCGTGACTATGGCCGCAGTGCCGTCGGCATGGGATATGAAGGGCGAACCGTCGTAACGCAATTCGTCCCCGAGGGCTTCCAGAGCTATTTGCCGTGCCTGCTCTTTCACTCGCTCGTGTAGTTGTCGAAATATCCCTGGATGAGGATGACGGGAGTACCCTTGTCGCCGGAACCCGAAGTAAGGTCGCACAGCGAACCTATAAGGTCGGTAAGCTGCCTGGGCGTGGTGCCCTCCGAGGCCATGTCCCCCTTGAGGTCTGCGGCTTTCGCCCTGATGGACCCGGAAATGGCCTCTTTGAGCGCATCTCCGCTGAGGGAGGCAAATTCATTGTCTGCAAGATATTTTATCTTCAGCTCGTTGGGGGTTCCGCGCAGCCCGTCGGTGAAGGCGGGGGAGACCACGGGGTCCGCAAGCTCCCAAATCTTGCCCTGCGGGTCTTTGAATGCGCCGTCTCCGTAGACCATGACCTCCACCTTCCTGCCGCATGCGTCGAGCAGTCGTTTCTGTATGTCCAGCACGAGGGGGCGGCAGTCTTCGGGGAACAGCTTGACCTTGTCTTCGCTGGCCTTGTTGGAGCCGAGCAGTCCGTATTTGCTGTTGTAGCCGCTTCCGTTCACGGGGGCATTGAGTATATCGTCCAGTCCGAGCACTGTGGCGGCACCCTTCTCCCTGAGTATGCGTTTCGTGCGGGCGCGGGTGTGTATGTCGCATGTTATCACGGTGTCGGTGTATCCGAGTATGGTCTCCGGACGGTTGGAGAAGATGATTTCGGCTTCCGCACCGCTCTCTTCTATGATTCCGCGGTAATAGGACACGTAGTCGACTCCCGTGAACTCATGCGGGTTGGAACCGAAAAGCTCGCGGTAGCGCGATTCGCTGAGGGTGTCCGAATAGGGATTGATGCCGGCATTGTCGAGGGCATCTATGCTCACGAGGGAGTTTCCGACCTCGTCGGAGGGGTAGCTGAGCATAAGTACGATTTTCCTGCATCCTCCGGCTATGCCCCGCAGGCATATCGCGAAGCGGTTGCGGGAAAGTATGGGGAATATTACGCCCACGGTGCCGCCTCCGGTCTTGGCCTTTACGTCGGCGGAAATGTCGGCTACTCCGGCATAGTTGCCCTGGGAACGGGCCACCACCGACTCGGTGACGGCGACGACATCCCGGTCGCGAAGTTCGAAGCCTTCGTCCTGTGCCGCTTCAAGTATGCTTTTTACCGTAATTTCGGCGAGATTGTCGCCCTCCCTGATGATCGGGCACCTGATTCCTCTGGAAACGGTGCCCACCCTGCGTTCATGCGTTTTCATATCACAAATGTAGTAAAAACTTAGTATATTCGCAATCGCAATGAAATTTGCCCTTGAATCTGCATACAAACCCTCCGGAGACCAGCCGGAGGCCATAAGGCAGCTCTGCGATGCGCTGTCAGGGGGCGTGCGCGACGTCACCCTGCTCGGAGTCACTGGGTCCGGGAAGACCTTTACCATGGCCAACGTCATCGAGCGCCTGCAGCGTCCGGCCCTTGTGCTCAGCCACAACAAGACGCTCGCGGCCCAGCTCTACGGAGAGTTCAAGTCTTTTTTTCCGAAGAACGCCGTGGAGTATTTCGTCTCGTACTACGACTATTATCAGCCGGAGGCCTACATACCCACTACCGATACTTATATAGAAAAGGACCTCAGCATCAACGACCAGATAGAGAAACTGCGCCTGTCTGCGGCCTCCGCGCTTATGAGCGGCCGCAGGGACGTGGTGGTCGTGTCCAGCGTGAGCTGCCTTTACGGAATAGGCAATCCGGAAGATTTCCACGCGCAGACAATAACGGTGGAAAAAGGGGAGAGGCGTTCCCTGACAGGACTACTTTACAAACTGGTCGATGCCCTGTACAGCCGCACGGAAGCCGACTTCAAGCGCGGCACTTTCCGGGTGCACGGAGACATAGTGGACGTTTTCCTCGGCGGGGCCGACGAAGCCGTGCGCATAGAGTTTTTCGGCGATGAAGTGGATTCGGTGAGCCTGATAGACCCTGTTACGGGGGCCCATATCGAGGCGTTGGAGAGAATAAGCATATGTCCGGCGAACAACTTCGTGACCACCAAGGAGCGCTCCATCGCCGCCGTGAGCGCAATACAGGACGATCTCGTCCGGCAAATGGCCTGGTTCGAGTCGCAGGACAGGGGACTTGAGGCCAAGCGTCTCAAACAGAGGGTGGAATATGACCTGGAGATGATAAAGGAAATGGGTTACTGCCCCGGCATAGAAAACTATTCGCGCTATTTCGACGGGCGGAAAGAGGGGGAGCGGCCTTTCTGCCTGCTGGATTATTTCCCCTCCGACTTCATTACTTTCATCGACGAGAGTCATGTGACCCTGCCGCAGGTGCGGGCCATGTACGGAGGAGACCATTCGCGCAAGTCCGTGCTTGTGGAATACGGATTCCGCCTGCCGGCGGCCGCGGACAACCGTCCTCTCAAATTCGATGAGTTCGAGGCTCTTACGGGCCAGAAAGTGTATGTGAGCGCCACCCCAGCGGACTACGAGCTGGAAAAATCCGGCGGTCTGGTGGTGGAACAGGTGGTGCGTCCCACGGGACTGCTGGACCCTCCAATAGAGGTGCGCCCGGTGGAGGGGCAGGTGGATGACCTCGTGGAAGAAATACGCCGCAGGGCCGAGGCCGACGAGCGCGTGTTGGTGACCACGCTGACAAAGCGCATGGCCGAAGAGCTCGACGGATATCTGGGGCGCATAGGAGTGCGTGTCCGCTATATCCATTCCGACGTGGACACTGCGGAGCGTGTGGAGATAATAGAGGATTTCAAGAACGGGATGTTCGATGTGCTCGTGGGGGTCAACCTCCTGCGCGAAGGGCTCGACATTCCGTCAGTGTCGCTCGTGGCCATATTGGATGCCGACAAGGAGGGATTCCTGCGCACCGGGAGGGCGCTTACCCAGACTGCCGGACGTGCCGCGAGAAATGTCAACGGGCTGGTGATAATGTATGCCGACTCCGTGACTCCGTCCATGGAGCAGACCATAAGGGAGACAGAGCGGCGCCGCTCCCGGCAGATAGCCTACAACAAGCAGCACGGCATAACCCCCACGCAGGTGAAAACCCGCAATAACGTGCTGGCCTCGGAACTCACCGGCGGGCAGGGGGGGCGGATGTCTGCGGCCAACTCATACGATGCTCCAGTGTATGTGCCTGACCCTTCCGAACTGGGCAGGGGCTCGGTCACTGTGGGATTTGGGCACGATGCGCTCAGAAAACCCGGAGATGCCTATTCCGAAGGCTTCGTGCGGGCCGACCTCGCCGCTGTGCTCCAGGATCCCGTAATACGCTCGCTGTCGAGGTCGCAGATAGAAAAGATGATAGCCGATGACCGGGACCGCATGAAAAAGTCCGCGTCGGAGCTCGACTTTACGGCCGCCGCGCGTTACCGCGACGAGATGTGGGCTCTCCAGCAGTATCTTAAAGTCTGGAAGGACAGATAGTAGGTCAAAGCGCCTCGATCATGCGGCGGAAGAGCTCGGACATCCGCTCCGCAGCTATTCCGGCCTGTTTCACGACGTCATCTCCGTCGTTGAAATTTCGCGGTATGTTGCGGCTGTTGGCCTCGTTCGTGACCACGGACATCCCGAATACCCTGATTCCGCAGTGTCTGGCCACTATGACCTCTGGTATGGTGGACATTCCCAGCAGGTCGGCTCCGACCTCGCGGAAGAAACGCACCTCCGCCGGGGTTTCGTAGGTGGGACCGGTGCTGCCGAAATAGACCCCCTTGTGCAGGTTGATTCCCATGCCGAGCCCTATTTGTGCTGCGAGCTGCTGGAGTTCGAGGTCGTATGCGCAGGTCATGTCCGGGAATCGCGGCCCGAAAGAGTCGAGGTTAGGCCCTATGAGGGGGTTGGGCATCATGTTTATGTGGTCCTTTATTATGACGAGGTCGCCGACCTTGTAGTCGGCGTTGACTCCGCCTGCCGCATTGGACACGAAGAGAAATTCCACTCCGAGGAGCTTCATCACCCTTATGCCCATGGTGACGAGTTCCATGGGGTAGCCTTCGTAGAAATGCAGGCGCCCCTGCATGGCCACCGCCCTCTTGCCTCCTATACGGCCGCATATGAAATTGCCCTTGTGCCCTGTTGCCGTGGACAAGGGGAAGCCCGGTATATCCCTGTACGGGATGATTTCCGCGTCCTGTATCTGCTCCGCGAGCTTTCCGAGGCCGCTTCCGAGCACTATTCCGACCAGCGGCTTCTCGGAGCCCGTGCGGGAGGCAATGTACTCCGCCGCCCGGCTGATTCTCCCGGTGATTTCTTCCGTGCTCCGGTTCATGTCGGTCGGCATCAATAACCCTCGAACCCTTCGCCGTCGGACTCCCTGACGGGAATCTCTCCGTTGAAACAGGTGTCGGTAATGTAGCGGATGACCTCGTCGAGACCTTCCCGGAACTTCTCGAAATCTTCTTTGTACAGGAAAATCTTGTGCTTGTCGTAGGTGAAAGAGCCGTCGGGGTTGTTTCTCCGCTTGCTTTCCGTGATGGTGAGGAAGTAGTCGTTGTTGCCTTTGGTCGTTTTAACGTCGAAAAAATACGTGCGTTTCCCGGCCCTCACGGGCTTGGAGTAGACATCGTCAGAGCTGCGCTCCTGAAATCCTGACGTATCGTAATCGTCTCTGTACATAACAGCAAATTATTTTATATGATTTGTGCAAAAATATAATTTTTTCTCAGATTACGTGTTATCTTTGCATTAAATTTTGTTTGAAAACTATGCTGAACAGAAGAATCCTCAGAATTAAGGCCTTCAAAGTGATCTTCGCAAGGGTCGAAAACAAGACTATGAGTCTGAGTGATGCCGAGTTTGAACTGGAAAATTCCTGCGAGGCCACCAGGGACCTGTACCTGTTCCTGATGGCGGTTTGCGGTCCTCTGACCGCAGAGGCCCGCTCACGCATCGAGGCCGCCCGTTCCAAATTCAATCCCACGCATGATGAGCAGCATCCCAATATGAAATTCGTGCGGAACGCCGTGGCGCCCCTCCTCGGGAACGACCCGGACTTCGGCCGCATTATAAAGAAAAAGAAACTTTCATGGGATGACTACGATGTGTTCCTGAGGCATCTTTATGAATCTATCCGCAACCGTGACTGGTTTGCCGAATACATGGCGGACGGGGATTCGTCCCTCGCCGCGGATGCGGAGCTTTTCTGCAAGATATTCGAGAACGAATTTTCCGGCAACGAAGAACTCTCCGACATACTGGAGGACCTTTCCATCTACTGGAATGACGACCTTGAATATGCGCTCAGCTGGTGCTGCCGCTCCATGGAAGCGCTCGGCAGGGGAGCTTTGTGGACCCTTCCGGAGCTTTATATGAGCGACATGCCCGGCTCCGTGGGAAAGGAAAGCGACAAGGCTTTCGTGTACGGACTCGTCCGCGCGGCGTTCAACAACTTCGAAAAGTATTCCTCCATGGTGTACGATGTGACGCCTAAGTGGGACAGCGGACGCATCTGCGCCACCGACCTCGCCCTGATAATCTGCGGACTTGCCGAGGCCGACCGCTTCAGCAACATCGACTACCGCACCACCATCAACGAATTCGTCGAAATATCCAAATTTTACAGCACTCCGGACAGCCGTTCTTTCGTGAACGGGGTATTGGACAAGCTGATAAACAAAACTAAAGTCTTATGAATATCCTGAACATTATTCTCCAGGCACAGACCGCCCAGGGCGGCGGTGGCTTCTCATTCATTTTCATGATGCTTGCCGTGTTTGCGGTCATGTACTTCTTCATGATACGCCCCCAGCGCAAGCAGCAGAAGGAAATGGAACAATTCCGCAAGAACCTGAAAAAGGGCGACAGGGTCGTCACGGCGGGCGGCATTTTCGGCACCATAGCCGAGGCCAATCCCGATTCTCCCATAGTGACCCTGCGGGTGGATACGGATGTGAGGATAAAGGTGGCGAAGGCTTCACTGCAGAAAGATTTCAGCGAGACGGACGCTCCCGAGGCACCCTCCGCCAAGCAGTAGGACTTGAATCGCTGGACCCAGTTCTTGCTGTGCCTTCTGCTCTCGGCGAGCATTTGGCTGATTCACAATCTCTCGCAGGAATATGCAGGGGTCGTGAGCATGTCCGTTGTCGCAAGAAGCAGCATAAGGGGGCGTTCTTCGGAATCACGCGAGCCGGTTACGGTCTCCGCCAGATGTTCTGCGACAGGGTTCAGGCTTCTTAAACTGAAACATGACGGCCGCGATGTCCGTGTGGACATCCATGCCGAAGACTTGGTATATTCCGGGGGAGACAGTTACGTCGTCCAGGCTTCCGAAATGGCCAAATACGCCTCCGAGATTTTCGGGGAGGGCATCGGCCTCCTCACTTTCCTGAACCAGAGCTATACTTTCAGCTTCGCTCCGGAAAATTACAAGACGGTTCCCGTGAAGGCGGTGCTGTCCGCATCTTTCAAGCCCCAGTACATGCCGGCCTCTCCGGTGGAGCTGCACCCCGATTCTGTGACGGTATACGGCACCGAGGCGCAGCTGGCTTCGGTCGATGCAGTAATGACCCGTGCCGTGTATCTCGGAGAACTCTCCAAGAGTGCCAGCGGGGCAGTGCGCCTTATACCGGTTCCCGGACTCAGGATGTCCGATTCGGAAGTCGCCTGGTCTTTGGACGTGTCGCGTTTCGTGGAATTGCGCTCCGATGTCCAGGTGAACCTGAGGAATGTGCCGTCGGGAGTGGCTTTCAGCGCATACCCCTCCACTGCCGAGGTGGTGTTCCGCTGTCAGTTCCCGCTGCGCAGCAATCCTGCCGAGGTATGCGAATTTTACATAGACTATGAGGAGTTCAACAAATCGCTCTCCGGCCGCTGCGTGCTGCACTGCGACAACTTGCCTCCTTATGTGATAGACTGGACTTCCGAACCGGAGGTATTCGACTGCATAGTGAGGGAGGATGCCTTATGAAAACGGTTTTGGTCACCGGACCCATAGGAGGCGGGAAAAGCGCCTGCTGCCGTTATCTGCGGAGCCTCGGCTACCCGGTCTACGACTGCGACAGCCGCTGCAAGGCCTTGTATGAGGAGGTTCCCGGACTGAAGTCCTCCATAGAAAAAGAATTGGGCATACCCTTCCAGGAGCTGGGGCGTATTTTTACGGATCCGCTTCTGATGGAAAAGCTCGAGGCGCTGGTATATCCTCTGATGGTCCGTGACATAGAGTCGTGGAAGTCCGGGCAGGGCAGTTCACTTCTGTTCATAGAGTCGGCTGTGGCCCATGGAAAGGAGATATTCAGGCACCTGTACGATTCCGTACTGCTCATAACGGCCGATTATGCCGTGCGTCTTGCCAGGAATCCCGATGCAGCCCTGCGCGACAGGCTCCAGCATTTCAGCGCGGACATGGCGGACTATACGATAATCAACGGTTCTTCACTGAGACACTTACATGACGAAATAGACGAATATTTGGATACATTATGAAAACAGATCTTGCAAAAATCCTGTCCGTATCCGGACACCACGGGCTTTATCTTTATCTTGCCCAGGCACGCAACGGCGTCATAGCCGAATCCCTTGCAGAGAAAAAACGCACCGTGTTCGATGCGCATAGCAGAGTCTCCACTCTTTCCGACATAGCGATTTACACTTCCGAAGGGGAACTTCGCCTCGCCGAGGTGCTAAAGGCCATGAACCGCCTTGCCTCCGAAGGACGGGCCGTGCCCGCTTCGAAAGGTTCTCCCGACGAAATAAAGGCATTTTTCGCTGATGCCGTGCCCGATTACGATGAGGGACGCTTCTATCTGTCGCACATGAAAAAGGTGCTCGACTGGTACTCGGAGCTTGACAAATGGGCATCTTTCGATTTCGTTACCGACGAGGAGAGGGAGAAAGAGCTTGAAGACAATTAGAGTCATAACGCTCGGTTGTTCAAAGAACACCGTGGACACGGAGCATCTGCTGGCGGCATTGCCGGCGGATGGCTTCCGCGTGATAAACGAAGGCCGGCCGGACTACCTCCTGTACAATACCTGCGGCTTTATCGGCGATGCGAAGGAAGAATCCGTTAATGCGGTTCTGGAGGGCGTGGAGGCGAAAAAGAGGGGAGAGGCCGGAAAGGTGGTAGTGTTCGGCTGTCTTTCCCAGCGCTATTCGGCGGAGATGCCGGGGCTTATCCCGGAGGTGGATGCCTGGTTCGGGGCCAGGGACCTGAATCCGCTCCTGCGCTATCTCGGGGCCCCTGCCTCGAGGCTGGTGCGCCGCTTCCAGGAGACGCGGAGGCCCTATGCCTACCTGAAGATTTCCGAAGGCTGCGACAGGCGATGTTCCTACTGCGCCATACCGTTCATACGCGGGGCTCACCGTTCCGTACCTATGGAGGACCTTGTCGAGGAGGCGGCCCAGCTTGCTTCCGAGGGCGTGAAAGAACTTATACTCATAGCGCAGGACACTACGTGGTATGGACTCGACCTGTACGGACACAGGGCGCTTGCCGGACTCTTGGAGAGGCTTTCCCTTGTAGACGGCATAGAGAGCCTGCGGGTGCATTATTCGTATCCGGCCGATTTCCCGGACGATGTACTCGACGTGATGGCTTCGAATCCGAAAGTCTGCAAGTATCTCGACATCCCTTTGCAGCACATATCGGACAAAGTGCTTTCCAATATGCACCGGCACATAGACGGCGATGCCACGAGGGCCCTTGTGGCCCGTTTCCGCGAAAGTGTGCCGGGGCTCGTACTGAGGACCACCATGATTGTGGGGCATCCCGGCGAAGGTCCGGAAGAATTTGCCGAACTGCTCGACTTCGTGAGGCAGGCCCGCTTCGAAAGGCTGGGGGCATTCACTTATTCCGAGGAAGACGGCACCTGGGGAGCGGCTCATCTGAAAGACTCCGTCCCCGAAGAAGTAAAGAGGATGAGGCTTGAAGAACTGATGTCGCTGCAGGCCGATATATCCCGTTCGTTCAATCAGTCCAGGGTGGGCTCCATAGAGAGGGTGCTGGTAGACGATGTCTCCGGAGGCATGCTTGTCTGCCGTAGCTCGTCCGAAAGCCCCGAGGTGGACGGGGAGATTCTGGTGGATATATCCGGAGAGTCATGCGACGCAGTGCAGGACCCGTCCTCGCTGGTGGGCAGATACATAAATGTCCGCATTACGGCTGCGGACATCTACGATTTGACGGCTGTGCCTGTCTGATATGTTACTGCCGGTTGGCCTCGGCTGTCTTTTCAAGGTCGAGGGCCTCTGCCAGTATGCTTATCGGGTTCTTTACCGGCACTCCCGTGGACATTTCAATCTGCCACTTGCAGGTCTCGCATTCGCAGGCGACAAACTCCGGAGCCGCCGCGGCTATGCTGTCGAAAAGGGGCCTGCCTATCAGTTGGGATACTTTGTAGTTCTCTTTCTTGAATCCGTAGGTGCCTGCGATTCCGCAGCAGCTGTCGGCAAGTTCCGTCAGCTCCAGACCGGGAATCATGCCGAGGAGTTCCGTAGTGAGTATGCCGAGGCCGAGGCGCTTCTGGTGGCACGGACAGTGGTAGGCGGCCTTCGCCTTGTACCCCTCCTTCCATACGGCCTTGATTTCTCCGCTCTCAAGGGCTTTGTAGAGGAACTGTTCCGCAAGGCTTATGTGGCTCTTGACATCGCTGTTGTCTACCTGGAGCAATTCCGGATATTCTTCGAGCAGTGTGAGGGTGCAGGTCGTCGAGACGGTCACTATCTCACGCCCCTCCTCCACCGACTTCCTGAAGAGCTTCATGTTGACGGCTGCATCGCGCGTGGCGGCCGGGATGAGGCCGTTGGCAATCTTGGCCACGCCGCAGCAGCGTTCTCCATGCATGATATGCACTCCGTATCCGAAGGCGTTCATCACCGTGACGAAGTCTTTGCCGAGCTGTGGATAGTTGTAGTTGGCGTAGCACCCGTGGAAATAGGTAATGTGGCGCTGGAACGCATCCTGCTTGTCTGCGGCATGCTTCCTGAACCAGTTTACGAAGGTTTTGGATGCGTACTTCGGCATGGTCCTGCGGTGGTCGAGTCCTATGGTGGCATCCAGGAGCCCCTTTACGGGACCGAGTCCGAGCGCCAGGTTCACCACGGGAGCGAAGGTCGATGCGAGCGGACCCATCTGGTCCGTGCTGGCGAGCATGGTGTCCCGAAGTTTCGGCGTATGCCTGCCATAGTCTATGCGGGCCTGTTGTATGAGGTCGGCTATTCTCACCCCTGACGGACATGCCACCTCGCAGCGCTTGCAGTTGAGGCAGTATTTCAGGGAGTCTTCAAAGAATATCCCGTTCTTGAGGCGGTAGCGCTCGCCGTCCGGGCCGGAGCGTTTCGGGCCGGGATAATCGGGATTGTTCGCCATTACGGGACACACGGTCTCGCAGACAGAGCATTTCTGGCACTGCTCGAAATTCTTTGCGCTTATATTTCGTTCCTGCATAGTTATTTATTCCTTATCGCGGACACGGCATCGAGTGCGCTCCGCCTGATTGATTCCGTTGCATCGCCTTGCGCCCCGCTGATTCCGGCAAGAACCTCGCCGGCAGGGAACAGGTTGACGACCTGCCTGCCGCCTCTGAGCGCACGCCCATCCTCTGCCTTGACGCCAAACTGAAGAAAACGCTGAGGCGCTGCGAACGATTGTGAGAACCACGTGCTGCGGTCCGGGTCGAAATCCACATCGAGGCCGAACAAGGGTTCATAGACCTTGTCCATGTCGGCCACTATGCCCTTGGAGAAGTATTTGCCCGTGGCAAGTATGAAATTGTCGGCCTCTATCGGTATGCCGGAAAGTTTCTCCGTAGACACTTCCTTGAGGCGGTCGCCGTCGAAACTGCCGCCTATTACGCGGTCGCCGGCAAGCATGGTGCCTCCTGCCGCCTTGAATCCGCCGGCCTGCACATTGTGCAGCGAAAGACCTTCCGAGATTACGGCGCATCTGAAGCCCGCGCCCTGCAGGGCCGAGGCGGCTGTCATTCCGGCCAGTCCGCCACCTATTATCACGACATCAAACTTCATCGTAGGAATAAGGTTTCTCGAATTTGTAGACTCTTTGCATGAATTCCATTTCCCGCAGGGTGTCGCCCCAGCCGACCGCGCGCATGCCCTTCCAGCGTTCATCGAGGTAGTCCGCGGCGAGTTTTTCGGCAAGGGAAGGGTCCCCGAGGGCTTCCGCGAGGGCCTTTGCGGCCTTGCGTATGCATAATGTGCCCTGGCAGGTGCCCATGCCTACCCTCGTGCGGCGGCGCAGGTCTTCGAGGTTCTTCACGCCGAGCTCCTTTACTGCATATTTGATTTCGGCGAGGGTAACATTTTCGCATTCGCATACCAACCGTTTGTCGGCCTCGGTGTCGAAACGTATCTTCCCGACGAGGTCGCCCTGCCGCCCTGCCGCGCCTTTCTGTCCGGCGCTCGGCTTGCCGGGGAAACGCTTGCTGACAGCCTCTATGCGTCCGTCGGCGGAACCGGGGAGGGGAGTGGTAGCCGTGGCACATGCCTGCCTTACTCCGAGCTTGCGGCATACCGCATCCGTGGCGAGCTCGGCCATCAGCCTGTATGTCATCAGTTTGCCTCCGGTGATGCTCACGAATCCCTTTACGCCGTCACGGCTCTCATGGTCGAGGCACACTATGCCTCGGCTTATGCTGCGTCCGCTCGGGTCGCTGTCGTCCGCCACGAGGGGGCGTACTCCCGCGTAGGCACGCAGTATGCGGGTATCGGCAAGCGAGGGGCACAAGGCGCATCCTTCGCGAAGGAGCAGGTTCACCTCATCGGGCGTGACTTCCATGTTGTCGCATTCTTCAAAAGGAATCTTGGTGGAGGTCGTGCCTATGACTGTGACAGTGTCGCCGGGCACTAAGATGTCGCCGTCCGCGGATTTGCGGCAGCGGTTGATTACCACGTTGTTGACCCTGTGTCCGAACACCAGCAGCGCGCCCTTTGCCGGATACATGCTTATCCGCACGCCGGCCTTTTCGGCCACGGCATGCCCCCAGATGCCGGCTGCATTTACCGTCACGGGTGCGCGGTATTCGGCCGCCTCTCCGCTGCGCGTGTCGGTTACTTTCACTCCGACTATGGCGTCGCCTTCCTTGATGAAATCCGTAAATTCCGTGTAGGTCAGCACCTTGGCCCCGTGCATGACGGCGTCTGTGACGTTGGCGCTGCAGAGCCTGAAAGGGTCTACCGACCCGTCAGGCACGACCACCGCACCTATGAGCGACGGATTGACGGACGGTTCCATGATTTTCGCCTCTTCCGGGCTGATTGCCTTCGCCTCTATGCCGGCCTTGATGCATGCCTCGATGAATACTTTCTGATAGTCGAGCCCGAAGCCTGCTTCCTCGTCTTCCGGGAGCGTGATGAAAAGGCCTCCCGTATCTTCGACGCAGTTGGCCGCTATAGACCGGAGAATCTTGTTCTCCCTTATGCATTCTTCAGCTGATTCGCTGTCTTTCACGGCGTAGCGGGCCCCGGAATGGAGCAGGCCGTGGTTGCGTCCCGTGGCTCCCGTGGCTATGTCATGGCGTTCGATGAGCAGGACCCGAAGCCCGCGCATCGAGCAGTCCCTGGCGGTACCTGCCCCTGTGATACCTCCGCCGATGATGATTACGTCAAATTCGTTGTTGGCTGGCATATATTTAAGTGTTACTTGTCAAGTTAAAGGCGGGACCGTAAGCCGGTTTCTGTTCGCTCTGCCATTTATCTTCGCAACCTACCCCCCGGCATCAGGCGGGCCGCCCTCGACTGCCGGTATATTTGGTCTTGCAGACCCTGGTGCCGTACCCGCCGTACATCGCTGCACGGCGTCGTGAGCTCTTGCCTCGCGTTTTCACCCTTGCCGGAGCTTCCGGCGGTCATTTTCTGTTACGGCTTGCGTAAAGTTACCCCTACCTGCGCTTTCCGCAGCAAGGCGCCCTGTTCTGTCCGGACTTTCCTCGGCATCGCTGCCGCGGCAGATCGTCCCACCTTTGTAGTCTGCGAATTTACTAAAAAAATCTTATTTTTGCACACAAATGATAAGCGACAACAAGCTCAGGATTTTTATGGCGGTGGCGGACTGCGGGAATTTCACCGCGGCGGCCCGCCGTCTCGGGGTGAGCCAGCCGGCCGTGAGCCAGACCGTCTCCCTGCTTGAGGCCGAGGC
>JAFLUX010000035.1 GCA_022508605.1 Bacteroidales bacterium
GTAGCGGGGGTGGGGCATGATCCCACGACCTCCGGATTATGAATCCGACGCTCTAGCCAGCTGAGCTACCCCGCCATCATCCAAAGGGACTGCAAAGATAGGCTAAAAAATTGAAATAGCAAGCATAAACTTTGATATTTGAGAAATAATTTCTACCTTTGCCACCCCTGTTTTTCAGAGGGATCGCAACATTAAGTATTAATCATTAAAAGATCAAGACAGTGGACACACAAAGCTACAAAACAGTTTCTCTCAAAAAAGAGGCTGTGAACAAAGAGTGGGTCGTCATTGATGCGACTGGTCTCGCACTTGGTCGTCTGGCTTCCCGCGTGGTCCTTGTCCTCCGTGGCAAGACCAAGCCCTGCTTCACTCCCAACGTGGACTGCGGTGACAATGTCATCGTCATCAACGCTGAGAAAGTGGCTCTGGGCGGCAAGAAGATGACAGACCGCGTCTACACCCGCTACACCGGTTATCCCGGCGGACAGCGTTTCACGACGCCCAAGGAGATCCTCCAGAAGAGGCCGACCGAACTCGTCAGGAGAGCAGTAAAGGGTATGCTCCCCAAAAGCCGTCTTGGCAGCAAGATGCTCGGAAACCTTCACATCTATGCAGGACCTGAGCATCCTCACCAGGCACAGAACCCCAAAGAAATCAAGTTGAACGAAATTTAAACAGAGCAAATGGAACAGACACACGCCCTTGGAAGACGTAAAGCAGCTGTAGCTCGCGTTTATCTCTCAGCCGGAAAAGGCAACATCACGGTGAACGGCCGTACCCTGGAGAATTATTTCCCCGTGGAGACGCTCCGCTACGTCGTGAACCAGCCTTTCCAGGTGACAGGCACCGAAGGACAGTTTGACGTGAAAGTCACACTGTGCGGCGGCGGCACCAAAGGACAGGCGGAAGCCGTGCGCCTGGGCATCGCCCGCGCACTCTGCGAGATTGACAAGGAAGCATATCGTGCCCAGCTCAAAGCAGCCGGTTTCCTCACCCGCGACCCTCGCGAGGTCGAGCGCAAGAAACCCGGCCAGCCCGGAGCCCGCAGACGCTTCCAGTTCAGCAAACGTTAGTTATCCGTTGTTAATCGCACAGCGGTGGTTATCAAACATTCCAGGAGAATGCTGCCACCCTGCGGAAAAGGCCGGAGACCGGCGAGGCCGCTACTCCGCCTTGATGAAAAGAGGCCCGGCACGGGCACAGTTTAAAAAACAAAAGAAAACAAAATGGCACGTACAAATTTCCAAGAACTGCTTGATGCAGGCGTACACTTCGGACACCTCGCCCGCAAGTGGAACCCCAAGATGGCTCCGTACATCTTCGACCAGAAGAACGGAATCCACATCATCGACCTGCACAAGACCATCGTCAAGATAGACGAGGCTGCCGAAGAGATGAAGATGCTCGCCAAGAGCGGACGCAAGATTCTCTTCGTGGCCACGAAGAAGCAGGCCAAAGACATCGTCAGCGAGAAAGCCACCGCTGTCGGCATGCCTTCGGTCACCGAGCGCTGGGCGGGCGGTATGCTTACCAACTTCCCCACCATACGCAAGGCCATCAAGAAGATGAGCACCATCGACAAGATGAAAGAGGACGGCACCTTCGAGAAACTCGCAAAGCGCGAGCGTCTCCAGGTGGACCGCCAGAGAGCAAAACTCGAGAAGAACCTCGGCTCGATCCGCGACATGAGCCGTCTGCCTTCCGCAATCTTCGTTATAGACGTGATGAAGGAAGCGAACGCCGTCAAGGAGGCCAATCGTCTTAACATCCCGGTATTCGCAATGGTTGATACTTGCTGCGATCCCACCCCTGTTGACTATGTGATTCCGGCAAACGACGACGCCGCAAAGTCCATCGAGTGCATCATGACCGTTCTCTGCAAAGCCATCGCCGAAGGTCTTGAGGAGCGCAAGCTCGAAAAGGACAAGGAGGCTTCCGCCGAGGAAGGCACCGACGCCGCAAAGGCCAACACCCGCAGGCTCCGCTCCCGCAAGGGCGCGAAGGTCGAGGAGGCCCCTGAGGCAGCCGCTCCGGCAAAGGCCGAAGAGACACCTGCAGAATAATTTCCGTTTACTCTTATAAAGAAATAAAAGCTATGGCTATTACAGCAGCAGACGTAATGAAATTACGCAAAATGACTTCTGCCGGCATGATGGACTGCAAAAAGGCCCTCGAAGAAGCTGAAGGCGATTTCGAGAAGGCTATAGGCATCATCCGGGAGAAGGGCAAGATGGTTGCGGCGAAGAGGGCCGACCGCGAGACCTCCGAGGGTGCCGTCAAGGCACGCATCGCAGGCAACAAAGGCATATTGGTCTGCCTCGGATGCGAGACCGACTTCGTATCCCGCAACGCCGACTTCCAGAATCTTGCAGATGCCATCGCCGATGTGGCTATCGCAGCCTGCCCCGCAGACCTCGAAGGTCTCAAGGCATGCAAGATGGCAGACGGCTACACCGTGGAGGAGGCAGTCGAAGCGCAGACCGGCAAGACCGGCGAGAAGCATGTCCTTGTGGGATATGCAATCGTGGAGGCTCCTTTCGTGTATGAGTACATACACAAGATTACCGGCAAACTCGGCGCCCTCGTCGGCTTCAACAAGCCCGTCTCCGAGGCTCTCGCCAAGGGTGTGGTGATGCAGGTGGCTTCGATGAATCCCGTGTCCATCGGCATCGGCGACTGCCCCCAGAGCGTTCTCGACAGCGAGAAGGCCGTGGCCATACAGAAGACCAAGGACGAGATGGTCCAGAAGGCGGTCGACGCAGCCCTCAAGAAGGCAGGCATCAACCCCGCCCATGTGGACAGCGAGGATCACATCGAATCCAACACCGCCAAGGGATGGCTTACTCCCGAGCAGGCCGCACAGGCCCGTGAGATTATCAAGACCGTCGGAGAGGAGAAGGCCGCAAGCCTCAACCTCGCGATGATCGAGAACATCGCCAACGGCCGCGTGCAGAAGTTCCTCAAGGAACAGACTCTCGAGGAGCAGGACTACCAGATGAGCGACGAAAAGATTTCCGTAAAGGACGCCATCGCCGCCGAAGACAAGGAAGCGAAGGTGGTCGCCTTCAAGCGTTTCTCCCTCAGCGACTGACGCTGCAGAATATCTCATCGACGACAGCCCGATTTTTTCGGGCTGTTTTTTTTATTTCTTTAAAAAACATACTATCTTTGCCGTTCTTTCGGTAATATCGCTTTGATGTTACCTTTTCCTGAACTGGATTATGATATTGAATTCAAACGAGATATGAGCATTAAAAAGAAAATTGCCGTATTGCTCCTCGTCGGGGTTGCAATCGGGGCCAGAGGCCAGAATATCGGCATCAAGACAAACCTTGTCGGCGATGCTTTTCTGAATGTCAATCTCGGGGTCGAGGCAGGCCTCGCTCCGAAGTGGACATTGGATGTGCCGGTGAGCTACAACGCATGGATTCTCGACGACGGGGCCAGGTGGAAACACTTACTCGTACAGCCCGGGGTGAGATATTGGTTCTGCGACCGTTTCTCCGGACATTTCGTCGGGGCGCATGCGCACGGCGGCATCTACAATGTCGGGGGGCTGGACCTGAAGGTCAACCCCAATCTGATAAGCGACAAAGTGTTCAGCCAGCTTAAGGACTCACGCTTCCAGGGGTGGCTCATAGGAGCCGGCATCAGCTACGGCTACGCATGGATACTCGGCGAGCACTGGAACATAGAAGCGGAAATAGGCGCAGGCTATGCCTACACACGCTACGACCAGTTCAACTGCACCGGCTGCGGCAAGAAGACGGCCGAGAACGTGCCTCACCATTATGTGGGGCCCACCAAGGCGGCAATCAGTCTCGTATATCTATTTTAAGAAGCATCTAAAAAGCAGGAACAATGAGAAAGAAAAGCATATTATCCCTTGTCTTTGCCCTTTGCATCGGCACAGTTGCAGCTTCGGCAACTCCTGACGGAGATGTCAGCATCAACCGCTTCAAGGCGGAGCGGCATGGCAACTATCTGTCAGTGGATGTGAACATGGCGTTGGACGAACTGGACGTGGAGAGCAACCGCGTGGTGCTTCTCACTCCCAAACTCGTCAACGGCGCAGACTCCCTGAGTCTCCCGTCGGTTGCCGTCTACGGCCGCCGCCGCTACTATTATTACAAGCGCAACGAGGGTGAGACCATGCTGTCAGGCCCCGATGAGACTGCATTCCTGGCAAAGAAGAAGCCGGAATCCATGGACTACCACCAGATTGTGCCCTGGGCCGGCTGGCTGGACGGTGCCGACTTCGTACTCGACCGCCACGACTACGGATGCTGCGGAGCAGTCGTCGAAAAAGACCGCTTGGTCATAGGACGCTATCACGAGGAGTTCTTCCCCAGACTCGTCTATATACAGACGGATGCTCCACGCGAAAAGCGCCGCGTGCTCGAGGGGCGTTCCTATATCGACTTCCCTGTCGACCAGACGGTCATCTACCCCGATTACCGCCGCAATGCAGAGGAGCTGAATGTCATCCGCACCACCATAGACGCGGTGCTCAACGACAAGGATGCGATAATCGACACGGTGTGGCTGAAAGGTTACGCCTCGCCTGAAAGTCCCTATTCGCACAATGCCGACCTCGCCAAGGGACGTACCGAGGCCGTGAAGAACCACATCCGCAAGATGTACGACTTCGACGATGCGCTCATCATCACGGACTATGAACCGGAGGACTGGGAGGGTCTGCGCAAGGCTGTGGAGGCTTCCGTGCTCGAGCACAAGAGTGAGATTCTCGAACTCATAGACGGAGACCTCGAACCCGATGCGAAGGAGTGGAAAATCAAGAGCACCTACCCGTCGGAGTACCGCTACATGCTGAACAACTTCTACCCGGCACTGCGTCACACCGACTACCGGGTGTCTTATGTCATACGCTCATACAGCAATCCCGATGAGATTCTGGAAGTGCTCGCCAAAGCGCCCCAGAACCTGAGCCAGACGGAATTTTACATAGCAGCCGCCCAGTACGAACCCGGCAGCGACGAATTTGCAGAGGTGTTCGAGACCGCCGTCAGGATGTACCCTGATGACGAAATCGCCAACCTCAACGCAGCCAATGCCGCTATGCGGAGGGGAGACAACGCCGGAGCCGAACGCTATCTGCGCAAGGCCGGTTCTTCTCCGGAAGCCGTATATGCGCGCGGAGCGCTCGCCATCCGCACGGGAGATCTCGGCACAGCCCGCAAACTTCTGTCAGAGGCTGCCGGCGCCGGTCTGGAACAGGCTGCCGAGACTCTTGCCGAATTGGAAGAACGAAATCAATTTACTAATTAATATTCAAGCACATGAAAAAATCATTTTCTGCTCTTTGCCTCTTGGCCATAATTGGTTTGGCCGGATGTAAAGAAGGTCCGCTCCCCGAGGACATCGAGAATCCCGTCGGCGGAGACACCGGTTATGTGGCATTCCGCATCAAGAGTGCCGACACTGGAGGCATGACCCGCGCATGGCTCGATGATGAGGACAAGGACTACGCCCCGGGCGAGGACGGCGGTTCCCACGCACAGTGGGAGTTTGCCAACGAGGATGCCATTGTAGACAACCTCCAGGCAAACCGCATGTTCTTCTTCCGCGCGAACGGCACCTACCACTCATCTTCCCTGCTTACTCTCGCAGAAGGCGGCAAGCACGATTCCAACCATGGCGACTCCTACCCTGAGAAGCTCTACACGGCTACCGTCAAGCGCACCAGCGACCGGGGAGAGCAGGACTGGCCCACCCAGTGCCTCGTGGTGCTCAACGGACGCCCGTCAGCACTTAACGCCCTGCTTCTGCGCGCCCAGGCCGATGCCAACTTCAATCTTGACGCATTCCTTGCCTATGTCAACACCGACTTCGGCGACGGCGCAGCCGAGGGAGAGGGCGAGACTCTCGGTCTGTACAAATACAAAGGAGACGCTGACTCCAAGCCCAAGTATTACTTCACCATGTCCAACTCCGTGTTCTTCGAGGGCGACACCTATTCGGAAGACAAGCTGTTGAACGCAACCCAGATTCCTGAGGGAGCACTTCAGGCCACTGCCGCACTGGCATCCAGCAACCCGGTCACGGTATATGTCGAGCGCGTTGTCGCCAAGGTAGAGGTCGGATTCATCAAATACGACGGTGCTACGGGCAGCGAGCCTGCATACTTCTCCGATGAAAACAATGGCGGCTTCACCTATTCGTTCATAGACGATGCCGGAGCCCCCAGTCACGAAGGAGACTCCATGTGGCTCGGAAGCGAAGATGAGAAAGAAACGCCCATCAAACTGAAAGCGGTCATCACCGGCTGGACCATAAACGGCGTGGAATATCAGACCAAACTTTTCAAGGACGTGAACTTCAGCGATGTCGAGCCCGCGGCCGCTTACACCTGGAGCGCAAATGCGCCTTTCGAGGGATGGAATGACGACAACCACCACCGCTCCTACTGGGCCCGCGACAATCATTATATATGGAATGCGGCCCAATATCCTACCCAGTACCGCAAGGCTTTCAACGGCAATGCCACGTCTTATCAGATAGACGCCGACTGGGCATACGGCAATGCCACTGAAGAGGAAGACGGAAACGACATCTACAACCCCAACTACCCCTGGGCTCTCGACTACAAGCCTTTCGACGCCGAGTCCAACCCCCGCAAGCACAAGTATTGCCTTGAGAATACCTTCGATATCGGAGAGGAAGCCAACTACAAGCACATGATTATGGGCTCCCACCTGCTCATCAAGGGTCGTCTCATAATGACCGGCGAGGAGAATAAGGCCCTCGACGAGATTGCAGACAAATACTATTACTCCGACAGGTACTACGATGAGACCACCTACATCAACCGTCAGGTTGCCATCATCACTGAGCTTCTCGGCGAAAACGTCACCGGTGAAAACGTGGTTCCCGCCACTATCATGTGGGATACCGACGGCGATGCCGGCAAGACGCAATACACCTACACTGCGATAAAGGGCGGTCTTTGGTTTAAAGACGGCGGCGTCTACAAGAAAGTCCTTACGGCCAACGATGCCGAGAACGGCGCTTATGCAATCAAGGCCACCGACATATTCGGCATAGCTCCCGCATACGTCCTCAAGGGCGACGGCAGGGTCACCATAGGACTCAAGGGCGATGATGAAAACGGATTCGGATATGGCACAGAACTGGTCAGCCTGTACTACAGCGTGGACCCTGTCGCCGTAGACGAAACAACCGGTGCCCCCGTCGGCGACCCCACGTTCGTCCAGCTTACCAGGAACGAACTCGTGTCCCTCATATACGGCATAACCAATGTCGCCGACTGCTTCAAGAACGGACGCATGTATTATGCAGTGCCCATCGAGCACTTCATCGCAAAGGGTGCAGGCAACGACTATGTGGCCAAATACGACGGAATCGAGACCGGCGACTACGGAATTGTGCGCAACCATTGGTACAGATTCACTATCAGCAACATAGTGAAGCCCGGTATTCCCGTGCACGATCCCGAGCAGCCCATCATCCCCAACTACGATGAAGAGGACCGCTACCTGAGTCTGCAGGTGGTAATCATCCCTTGGCACATCGTGGACAACGGCAACGTGTCGCTTACCAAATAAAAACCGGCATTTTCAGGAAACGGACGGGAGCGTCCGTCCGTTTCCTTTTGCTTTATCAAACACTTCGACTCCACACACCTGAGAAGAATCAAGATATGAAAAGACATTTCATACAGAATATGAAGCATTATGCGGCGGTGGTCATTGCCACGGCCCTGTCCCTTGCATCCATGTCATCTTGCAGAAGCATATTTGACGAGGCCGGGGACTGCGAGCCGCACTGCTATCTGCAATTTGTGTTCGAACGCAATATGTTTTACAACGACGAATATCAGATAGGGGCCGATGCATTTGCCGCTCAGGTGGGATCCGTGGAAGCATATATCTTTGAGCAGGAGAGCGGAAAGCTCGTGGCTCACTATTCTGACGAGGGAGCACCCCTGCGCCAGGACGGCTACCGGATTGCCGTCGACCTCAAACCGGATGTTGCTTACGATATCATAGCATGGTGCGGGCTTGCGGGCAACGAAGGGCATTTCGCCATTCCCTCCTCCATAAGCGACTGCACCGACCTGAAATGCCGCATGGACCGCAGCGTCGACGAAGACGGCATGGTCTACAGCGACAAGAATCTCAAGGCGGTGTTCCATGGCCGTATACAGCATACCTTCCCCAATACGGAAGGAGAACATACCGCCGTCGTGTACCTGACAAAGGACACCAATTACATACAGCTCGCCCTGCACCACCGTCACGGCGGGTATATCGACCCCGAGCGCTTTACCGTAACCATAGATGACGCCAACGGCTATATGGCGCACGACAATTCGCTCCTCGAAGACGATGAAATACAATACCGCCCGTGGAGCAAGCGCGGTGGAGAAGTGGACATGGAGGGCGGCGATGCGGCATTTTTCGTCGCAGAGCTCGCAACTTCAAGGCTGCTTGCCGACCACAGGGCGCAAATCAAGGTCACGGATACGCTGACAGGAAATGTAGTGTTCTCCATACCGCTGATAAAATATATTCTCATGATGAAGAGCGACAGGCATTCCGCCATGGGAGATCAGGAGTATCTTGACCGCGAGGATGAATACAATATTTTGGTTTTCCTCGAAAACCTGGACGACAAGGGCTGGATGAACGCCCAGATCGTCATAAACGGATGGCACCTTGTAGACAATGGTATAATCGGTTTATAAAATGCGGATTCACAGAAAATATATATCGCTGGCCCTGCTGCTCATGTTCGCGGCAGCCTCAAGCTCATGCGTGTTCGACGAGCTTGAGCCTTGCGGCGAGCCCGTCACACGCGCCGGCGCGGGACTGTCCTTCGTCATCGCGCTCGACAATGCGGACGGGAACCAGATAGGTTCCTGGACCAACCATTACGAGGCTGACGGAGAGGGCTATGAGAACTACATACAGCTGTTCGGAAAAGACCGGGGACTTCTCGTGATGCTGTTCAACAGCGAGGGCAAATTCCGCTACCAGATTCAGATATCATATACCGGTGTCAAATCCGTTCCCGGCGGCTATCAGATAGACCTGTCGGAGGCGACCATACTCAAGGACCCTCACGGCGAGGATATCATGAAGATGCTGAAGACCGAAGCGTTCAAGGTGGCAGTCATGGCCAACTGGCCGCTGGAGCAAATCAGCAATGGCGACACTTTCAAGTATGGCGACGACATAGGCAAACTCTCGCATTTCTATGCAGACGCGCAGTTCCAGATTGAAGACCAGGTGGGCATTTACCAGCATGTGCTGAAAGGAAACGCGGCCTCCGGCTATTTCAGCAGCTGCAACACCTACTGGGTGGAGGACTATACCGACCAGCACGGCGAGACGAAGGACCGCTATATGGACAGAATCAAGACCGGCTACTGGCGATATTATTATAGCAATATAAACGAATACATAAAGCGCGGCTCGGGCGACAGCAAAGGCGGATATTTCACCGCCGACAGCAAGAATCACAAAATAGACTTCCACAGGCGGGTGGACGAACTGAATGAGTTTGAAGTAAAGGAAGTCTGGAGGAACTGGGATTTCAGCGGAGGCAAGAACTTGGATGCGTACCGCGTCAGCAAAAACTCAGCGGAACTTAGTTCCTTTGCCTCCGTCATGCAAGGCTGGAATGCGGAATTCGTCAAAAAGTATATGACGGGGACGGTGTCAGGAGGAGCATACACCATCACCAACGGTTCGCACATAGACCATGACGGCCTGATTTTCTATGCCGGAACCAACAACAGGGCCAGATATATGCCCTATAATGCCAGCACGGGCGAGGGCGGTTATGTCGAATTCGTCACTAATTCCAGACTGCCGGCGGATCAGAATAACAGTACCCCCCCGTCAAAAGCTGCATCAGACAAGGCAATCAGGATAACTGACATATACACCGGAGCACAATCCGATAAAGTACCGCAGGCCGCGGGACTGGCGTTCAACATTCCATGCGACGTGACCGTGCGCGTGAAGGCATCCTCTCCCGACGGGGCAAAGCTGTATATGTCGTGGAGCGACCAGTCAAATACATCGACAAGCGGTACCAGTGCCAGATACGATTTCTGGTTCGTATCCGGGTTCACCCCTGAGAAAAAACATGTTGCGAACGACCCCGAGGCAAGAGCAGTAGGCACGACTCCGGAGTATTTCTCGCTCACCATGAACCCTTCCAACCAGCTCTTCTTCCCCATATTCATCTTCGGGGAATACGGGAAAACCCTCAGGATTCATGAAATCGAATTTGTCAAGGACGTACACCTGTACGACGTGGACAGCGTGACGAAAATTCCTGGCGAAGACAACCCGATTCCCATGTACGGCATCCAGGACTTCGATGCCATCGGGGAGGATAACTACAACAAGACTCCCAGCGGCGAAACCTTCCCCCTGTCTTCTGCCTGCGAATGGGCGGATTATGACTACAAGCAGGTGCATATCCTGCGTTCCGTTGCCAAGGTCGAGATTTATTTCCCCCGCTCCGTATTCGAGCACCACAAGCCGACCCACATATACATGCGCTCGATGAACAGCCGGGCCAACTGCGAAACGATGGACGTGAGGACGCCTACCGACCTCCTGTGGTACGGAGAGGAATCGCCCGTGTTCAAAAAAGACGAGGTGATTAACACATATGAAAGCGTAAGAGGAAAGTATACCAATCATGCCGGCCAGGCTTTCCTGAGGGACAGGGGGATAGATGACGAGCTTGACGACATACTCGACTATTGCCCGATACATGGGCAATCGGGCACCTACACGAACCTGCTGTCATGGTTTTACGGATGCTGGAGAGACTGGGGTTGGAACTGGAATGGCAGCTCCGTTACGGTTCCGGCCGGCAATACACCGAGGATTTTCAATCCACGCATAGAGGGCTACTCCAACAACAACTATGTGCGCTTCCTCGAGGTGGACGAGCCTACCGGACAATACTACAAGTATATCTGCTACTCCCCCGAACAGTTCTCGGACAACACCGACATAGACGGCAGCCTCAGCTCCCGGGCAAAGGTGCAGCACGTGGAGCTTCACTTCGGAGGCCCGCAGGACAACCTCGACGACAACTACGCCTACCGCCTGTATTTTACCGACTACAGCAGTACTGGTGGAAAGAGTATCGCCGGCACGAAGCGGGAAAAGTATGATGATGATATCGAAAAGGAACCTGCGTATTTGAACTACATATCTCCCATCTTGCGCAACCATGTCTACAGGTTCTATGTCACTTCGTTCAATCCGGACCAGTCTGTCAACGTGCGCCTGACAGTGAGTGCCCCGACTAACAGGAACGCTTCGATAACCATCAACTGACGCTTGGAAGTCCCAAAACCGATACTACGATGAAATTGAGATACCTGATTCACATTGCCTGCGCCCTGTCATTGGCGGCCTTGCAGTCCTGCTCGGAAAAAATCGTTCCGGAGGGGCACAAGGGCGTTGCCGGCCCGTTCTCGATAGAGATTCCCCTGCTCACGGATAACGGGCAATACCGGACAAGGGCCTATGATTTCAACGATTCGGCGCTTTCCCTGTCCGACATAAGCGAGATATGGGTGGGGCTTTTCGATGCCGTCGACCACCGACTCATAGGCTTCGGAACCACAAGCTCCATAGCGACACCTACGAAGATTACTATCGAAAACCTCTTTTTCGACGACGGACATCCGGAGGCCTATGCAGCCGCGGTAGCCAATTACAGTGGCGTCACGGGACGGCTCGGGGACGGTCCCTCCGTCGATTTGATTCAGTTGCTAAAGCACGACATCGCCTCTTGGGAGGATTTTTGCAACATCGCCGTGGATGTCGCATCTGCGGAGGCTGCCATAGGAAACAATGCCCATGTGCTTATGAGCGGCATATATCAAAGGTCAACCATTACCCGCGACATCTATGTCATTCCCGATGATGACGGACTTCTGGAGCCTTCCGACGATATAGCTTTCACGATTTTTACCTACCTGGAGTTTGACAAGGCCTTTGAAAAGTTCATAGATTTCAGCTCCAACCTGGGCATCCAAAATAGCACGGCCTATGCAATACGGCTCAGGCCGCTCTTTTCGCACGTTAAGGTCAATGTCTCTCTGAATACTGCCGCACTGAACAGGAACGGGGGCATAAGCTGGCGCCTGTGCAACGTGCCAAAGTATGTGTACCTTATAGAGCATCACAATATTGCTGACTGCAGCCTTTACGACGCAGCCTCATGGCTGGGTGTAACGCCCGCTGCAGGCGACCTTTACGGCGAGGACGGTTATTTCACAATGGAGGATTTCCGCTCTGCCGCCGACGGAGTGGCCACCCCTGAGGGTGCGCCTTACGATGTGCTGGCAGGCGATGCCGTCTCCGGATCGGCAGGCTCTTATTCATTCGGTTTCTGGCACTACGAGAACAAGCACTGGGGCCTGCCGGGAGTTAACTCTTATGCCGCCCGGGAGCGCGTGCTGGCTGGGGACGTCTTCGCCGCCCTCTGCCCCTCGGCGACATCCGCATTCAACAACAGTGCGAGCTATTTTGAGCTGCGGGTCAAGGGCACGGACGGGAAGGACTATGACTACAGGGTGCATGAAGGCCTTTCCGCGAATATATACAATACTGCCTCTGCCGTCGAATACCGCGATTTCAGCACATTCCGCAACACGAACTATACTTACAGCATCACCATATCCGGTTTGAGTTCCGCCCTCACCAGAGGGGACGCCGAATCAGCCATATCGGTGAGCGTTTCTGCCCGCTAAGGTTCTGAACCGGCTTTGCCCATAGTGCGCAGGGCCGTCAGAGTGAGCGGAATGGAGAGAATGAACGCGCAGGTGTCCGAAACCGCCTGCGCTATTTCTATTCCGCGAAAGCCCAGAAGCGCCCGCCCGACGAACAGCGCCGGAATGAAGAAAAGTCCCTGGCGTGCCGTTGCCATTATCACGGCAGGAACGGTCTTGCGGATATTCTGCAAATACATATTGGACATCACCACCATGCCCGTAAGAGGGAAAGACAGGCACTGGAAGCGCAGGATTTCCGTGCCCATGCGTATCACCTCCGCATCTTCGGAGCGGAACAGGCCCACTATCCCCGGGGCGAAAAACATACCGAGGACGGAGAGTATGAGACAGTACGCCGTGGACACGGTGAGGCTGTATACGAATGCCTTGCGCACCCTGTCATAGCGTCCGGCCCCATAATTGAACCCGCACACGGGCTGAAATCCCTGACCGTAGCCTATCATGGCAGCTCCGGCAAGCATACCTATCCGGCTTACCACGGAAAACGCAGCCACGGACTCATCGCCGTATGGAGCGGCAAGCTGGTTCAGGCAGACTGCCGCGACGCTCATCAGCCCCTGCCTCGCAAGAGAGGGGATGCCCCCGGCGTTGATTTCTTTGTAGAACGCCGCCGTGGGACGGAAATTCCCGAAGCGTATCCTGAGACCTCCGTTGCGCCCGCATATCGACAGCATGACGGTAAAACTGACCAGCTGCGAGACGGCTGTAGCGATGCCTGCGCCCCTTATCCCCAAGCCGAAACCGAAAATCAGCACAGGGTCCAGTGCGATATTGAGCACGGCCCCCGACGCTATCCCTATCATGGACAGAGCCGCATTTCCCTGCTGCCGCATCTGGTTGTTCATGGTAAAACAGCACATGATGAATGGGGTGCCCAGAAGTATGTAGCGGAAATATTCACGCGCATACGGGAGTATAGTCTCCGTGGAGCCGAAAAAGGAGAGGAGCGGGTCTGTCAGCAGATATCCGGCGGCGGCTATGATGCTCCCGGTGATGAATGAGGAAAAGAAACCTATAGAAACCATGCGGGAGGCGTCTTCCGTGTGGCGGCTGCCGAGAGCGCGGGATATGAAATTGCCGGAGCCTTGCCCGAAATAGAAGGCGACGGCCTGTATCAGGGACATATAAGAGAACACAATTCCCATCGCCGCCACGGACTGGGTGTTGATTTGTCCCACGAAAAACGTATCCGCAAGATTGTAAATCCCCGACACCAGCATGCTGACAATGGACGGCACGGCCAGCGAAGTCACCAATCGGCCCACCGGGGCGGTTGTCATCCTGACATATTTCTCGTTCTGCAAGTTTTTTTCCACGATACAAAGTTACTCAAAATTGTCAATCATGAACAAAAATGACTATCTTCGCGCCGCGTTTAGAGTAGTGTACATCTGATGGACAAAAACAAATTGAAAGGGCACCTTTCGATAGCTGCCGCTTACACGATTTTCGGATTCAATCTTGTGTTCTGCAAGGATATAGCAAACTCCGGAGCTGTGTCCCCCTATGTGCTTTTCAGCCTGAGGGCCGCCGGGGCCAGCGCCCTGTTCTGGATTTTGTCGCTGCTGAGCCCGCAGGAGCGAGTAAGCCGGGCCGACCTGCTGAAAATAGCCGCGGCCTCCCTTTTCGGACTTTTCATCCCCCAGATGAGCTTCCTCGTGGCGATTACCGGCACCTCGGCCATAGACACGGCGATAATAAGCACGCTCGGCCCCGTGTTCACAATGTTTTTCGCCTACTTCTTCCTCAAGGAGCCGATTACCGGGAAGAAAGCGGGAGGGGTGGTCCTGAGCCTTGCCGGAATATTGTTTCTGATATTCAACTCCGTACATGCCGGAGGCGCGGACGTGACATCTCCGTGGGGCGTGCTGCTCCTGCTTGTGAACAGCCTGAGCTTCTCCCTGTACCTCGGTCTGTTCCGCCCCCTCATATCGAAATACAGCGTGGTCGCATTCATGAAGTGGACCTTTCTTTTCTCACTCGTGCTTTCGCTGCCAGTGTCCGCCGCGGGACTCGTCTCCACGGACTATTCGGCCATCCCCGGCAATGTCCGCTGGGAAATCGCCTACCTCATTTTCTTCGCCACTTTCGTCGCGTATTTCCTGATTCCATACGGACAGCGGTACATACGGCCCACGCTCGTCAGCATGTACTCCTACATACAGCCCATCATAGCTGCCGTAGTGAGTATCTGCGCGGGCATGGACAGTCTCAGCTGGCAAAAGGTGCTGGCCTCGGCCCTCGTGGTCGGCGGCGTGGTCATGGTCAGCCGCAGCCGGGCCGCTCAATAGAGGCTTCGGGCCATTTTTTCTATCGCCTTTCTTTTCTCTTCATAGCCCGGATGGACATAGAGGTTCATCGTGGTGGTGATTGATGCGTGTCCGAGTATGGCGGAAACGGCCTTGTAGTCGCAGTTGCTCTCTATGCAGCGGGTGGCGAAACTGTGCCGCAGTATGTGGAAACGGGAGGCCTCTATGCCCAGCGACCGCAGGAGCCTTCTGAAATAGTCGCGGTAGTATCGGGGTTCGAGGGGTTTGCAGGTGTTCGTCAGGACAAAGTGCTCCCCTGCCATCAGCTTGCGCAGCGGACGCAGGATTTTCATAAGTTCGCGGGGAATCGGTATCTCACGCATGGAGCATGCGGTTTTTGCAGCGCCCACCGCCAGCGTGTTCGCCTTTTCATCGCCGTCTGACAGCCAAATCCGCTGGACTGTCTTGTTGACCCTTATCACGCCTTTCTCCACATCCAGGTCCTGCCACTGAAGTGCGCAGATTTCGCCGATGCGCAGGCCGCTGTGCAGGCTAATCAATATGCCGAGATTGCGAAAAGAAAAGTTGGCCTTCAGGTGGGAGGAAAGACGACGCTGGGCACTCCGGTCGAGGACCGGTGCCACCTTCTTCATCCCGTCTGAGGCAGGGAAATGCACCTCGTATTCTATCTGCCGCCAAGCCCCGGTCTTTGCCCCGAAGCGCAGTATCATGCGGAGTATCATAAGAGTTTCCCTGACGGTGCCGGGGCTGAGTTCGCGGTGCAGTTGTCCGTTCACGAAAGCCTGGATGCGCTCTTCATCGAGATGCCCGTCGCCGAGAGGGCCGAAGAACGGCAGAAGCCGCGAGTTAAGAACCTGAACATAAACCGCATAGGTCGACGGCTTCACCCACTGGCGCTTTTCCGCCTTCCACCGGGCGGCTACTTGAGAGAATGTTGTAAGTGACATAGTTTTCTTTGTGATATTGGTTAAACGCACCATAGTAACAAAAATTCGCATGACTGGCGAATCGGGCGCCGGGCACTGATTTTCACTTTGCATGATTGGTCAATCGGACGCCGGTACTGGTTTTCGCTTCGCTGGATTAGCCGCTCGGACGCCGGGTACTGATTTTCGTTTTGCATGAGTGGAGAATCGAGCGCCGGTCTTGGTTTTCGTTTCGCATGATTGGTCAATCGGACGCCGGCTCAGATTTTCGCGCTGCATGACTGGAGAAAGGCCCCGTGGCGCGGATTACGGTCCAGCACCATGAAGAAGCGTGCGTCGCCCTCCCGGCACAGCGTCTTATCTGCGCACAATAAGACGGCGTTCGGGACGGCCGTTTCCGCCTCCCGCCGGGCCTCCCTGACCACAAGCGGTTCAACTTTAAATTTTACGTATATGAAAACAATCAAGAGCTTTTATGAGGCCCCTTGCACGAAAATTCTCGTGGTAAATGTTCAGGGGGTGTTGTGTCAGAGTGGGAATTTTAGCAGTAATGGCACCGAGTATTTCTCCCCGGATGATGAAGAAGATTTTTAAAGATTACGCATTATGAAAAGGTATTTAACCGCTGCGCTGGTACTCGTGCCATTTTTATTCACCGGATGTGAGGATAAACATTACCTTGACGACTCCGTTAAAAACGGGGAAGTTGTAAACCTTAAATTCAGCATAGCAAATGCAGATGAATCCAGTACAAAAGCTTTGCTCGGGTCTGAATCCGACAAAAACTTCCTTTCGTGGGAGAACGGAGATCAAATCGGTACGTTTTCTGTCGGATCTTTCGGTGGCAATAGCACCGCTTCGAACAACAATGCGGGAACTGTAGTTGTTGATGGGTCATCGTATACACTCAACGTGAAAGTTTATACCGGAGGAAACATTACGAATATATACTCCTATTATCCGTATTCGGCGGACGCAGATAAGAAAAGTGACGCCGCAATTATAAGTATCCCTGAATCTCAGTATATGGATGTTGATGGGTTTGACGCAGATGCAATGCCAATGGCGGGTAGCCCAGTAGAAGTGAATCTTCAATCTGTCAAAGCCAATACGGACACACCTTGCGGGCAGATTAATTTCAGTAATCTGGGGGCGATTATCAAGTTTAAGATTTATTCGAGCATAGATACTGACGAAACACTGACATCCGTGGCATATAGTTCAGGTAGTGGAAATCTTGGTGGAAACTATACCATTGACCTAACATCCATCGATGCTTCCAATGAAAATACACTTGAGCTTAAAGGAGAGGGGACGAAATCCGAAATAACCACGTTTTGTCGCACGACACCGAAGATTGGCACAGGGGCCGAAAATGCCGTTGATGTCTATATGGTTGTCGCTCCAGGGTCATATTCAGAAACAAGGCTTGTAGTTACAACGAACAAACATACCTATTCCATACCTGCGTCCGGAGAAAAAACATTTGTGCGCTCTCATGTAAAGCCCATGAACGTTGATATTCAGAAAGGAGAGAAAGGAAATCTGCCCAATGAAGAGATATGGGAAAAAGTAACAAAGGCAGAAGATTTTACAGCAGGTAGTTATTATATTCTTCGCGGTGATGGGGCGTATTATCTTCCTAATGCGACAGGAAGCAACGTGGCATGCGTTGCCTACTCAGAGGGGGACCCCATAACTGATGCCATGAAATGGGTTGCCTATGAGCGTGACGGTGGTCTTGTTCTTGAAAGCTATTTAAATCAGGGCTATTACCTTTGGACGACCAATACTGGCAACGCAAATTCTATTTCAGTGGCTAATTCATCATCCGGGGAGTCAGCTGCAAATATATGGAGATTTGCTATATGCAAAGGGTATTATACAGCAACAGCGGACGGAAGTCGATATATAGCATCGTTTGGAGATGCTGATTGGCGGTATTATGCGGATGGTAATATTAATTCTTCGAATATCCCAGCAGAATTCTATAAACTTAAAGATGAGAGGAATAGCGTTACGTTGACTTTTTCTACAGATTCTTATGAACTTGAGGTAGACTCTGATGAATACAAAGGATTCAATCCTCAGACGGCCACTATTGACCCGTCTTCGCTCTCCGGCAAGATTGTTTACGCCATCAGCGATGACAGCGGCATAGCCAGCGGATTCGACACCTCGGATGGTTCCTTTACGCTCACCGGCAATACAGGCACCGCCACCATTACCGCATCCTATGCCGGGGACGACATTTACAGAGCAGCAACAGCTTCATATACTGTGAAGGTCTGGATGCCGGTATCTGGCGAAGAGAAGGTCGAGTCCATTACATCCGGTACATTCAGCGGAGATAAACAAAGTATGTCTATGACAACACTGTCCGGGATAACCATCACTCAGTTGAAGAACGAGGGAAATGATGTCAACAATAATGACTATAATACAGTCAATACTCTTCGTGTTTATCGAGCAAATCAGATTCAGTTCACAGGAAAACAATTTACCAAGATAGAAATATCTTACACTAATTCTTACTCCGGGGCCGAATGGATAATAGTTGATGGAGACGGCAGTGTTAAAATCGACACGGGCAGCAAGAAAGTGGTCTGGGAAAATGCCTCCGGAGCAGAAACGGTTACGCTTCAGAATGCGACAGCAAGTGGTACAAACACTCAGCTGAGAACAAGTTCATTTGATATCATGTATTCAGAGTAATCCTATTTGCGCGCTGGTTGAGGGTATGATTTTATATCACCTATTTACAGCATCACTTTCAACGTAGGCATTGTTAACTTCACGGCGAAGTTCCCCTTGTGACTTTTACATTTTTTTTGCAGCGGCTCTTGACTTTTGTCGGAGCCGCTGCGTTTTTATTGATTCAATTTTTACTGGCGCAGAAGGTTCGCTACTCTTTTGACAGTGCTTTCACCTGTTCAATCGTCAGGCCGGTTCCCTCGGCAACAGCCTCCGCCGACAAGCCAGCAAAAAGGAATCGCTTCGCTATGGCGCGTTGTTCTTCGGTGCGTCCTTTCGCTTCACCTTCGGACAGCCCCTCGGCCAGGCCTTGCTCCCGTCCTTCTTCAAAGCCCTTGTCATGGGCAAAGTCGATAGTGTTCTTGTAGTCCCAGTCTCGTC
>JAFLUX010000036.1 GCA_022508605.1 Bacteroidales bacterium
TCGACGAACCGCTCGCGGCGCTCGACCTCAAGATGCGCAAGGATATGCAGCTTGAGCTCAAGGAGATACACCGCAAGATGGGAATCACGTTCATCTATGTGACCCACGACCAGGAGGAGGCCCTGACGCTTTCCGACACGATTGTGGTGATGAACGAGGGACGCATACAGCAGATAGGCACTCCGATAGACATATACAATGAGCCCTGCAACAGTTTCGTCGCGGATTTCATCGGAGAGAGCAATATACTCAACGGCACCATGATAGAGGACCGCCGCGTTTCTTTCATAGGGCACGACTTCGACTGCGTCGACGCGGGCTTCGGCAGCAACGTGCCGGTGGATGTGGTGGTTCGTCCGGAGGATATATATTTCACTGAGGATGAATCCCGCTGCCAGTTCACGGCCACTGTGAAGTCCTGCATATTCAAGGGCGTCCACTATGAGATGTTCGTGGAAACCGATACCGGAAACGAACTGATGATACAGGACTACGACCCGTATCCGGTCGACAGCAAGGTCAGGCTTTACATAGAGCCGGACGACATCCAGGTCATGCACAAGGAGCGCACCTGCAATATTTTCGAGGCCTCGGTCACCGGAGACTCTTCCGTATCCATGCTCGGCTCTGTCTGGGAGGGCGTCAGGCTGCCGGAGGGCTGCAAACCGGGGGACACCCTCGTCGCGGAAGTGGATTTCGGAAAGGTGGAACTGCTCGACCATCAGGACGAGGGAAAACTCTCCGGAGAGGTGCATTTCCTGCTCTACAAGGGAAACCACTACCACCTGACGATACTCACCGACGGCGGCGACAGGATTTGGGTGGACACCGTCGACATCTGGGACAAGGGCGACCTTGTGGGCATAGACATTTCCCCTGAGGATATCAGTTTGAGGCGGAAAGATGGTTAAGAGAAGCAACTGGAGCATCCCCTACATCATCTTCATGCTGGTGTTCGTGGCTCTGCCTTTGGTCCTGATCGTAATATATGCGCTCCAGGACGGCAACGGGAACTTCACCCTGTCCAACATTACCCGCTTCTTCACGGATTCGGATTCGCTTTCCACTTTCGCCCTCTCTCTCGAGGTCGCGATAGAGAATACGCTGATTTGCATCCTGCTCGGTTATCCCGCGGCATGGATACTGTCGAGAAAACAGTACAACCGCAGTGCCGTCACCGTGACCCTGTTCATAATGCCGATGTGGATAAATGCGCTGATGCGCACCCTGGCCACGGCGGAGTTGTTCAACATGCTCGGCTTCACGCTCGGCAAGGGGACGCTTATATTCGGTATGGTGTATGACTATCTGCCGTTCATGATTTATCCCATCTACAATATACTGATGAGGATGGACAAGTCCTATGAAGAGGCGGCGGAGGATCTCGGCGCCGCGCCGTGGAAGGTGTTCTGGAAAATCACCGTGCCGCTTTCCATGCCCGGGGTCGTCAGCGGAATCCTTATGGTGTTCATGCCGACGGTAAGCACTTTCGCCATTTCGGAGTTCCTGACCAACAACAAGATAAAGCTGTTCGGAACCATCATACAGGAGAATATCAATTCCTCCATGTGGAACTACGGCGCTGCATTGGCATTTATCATGTTGATAATCATAGGTATTACTTCGCTCTTCGGGAATACTGAAGAACGGGAGGCGGCAGAAGGAGGGCTGATATGATGAAACGTATAGCCGCAAGATGCTACATCTGGCTCCTGCTCACGATGCTTTATGCCCCCCTTGTGTTCATCGCGGTGTTCTCTTTTACCGAGAGCCGCGTACTGGGCAACTGGACGGGTTTTTCCACTAAGCTGTATTCCAATCTGTTCACCGGCAGTGTGAACGGAGGCGCATCGCTTATCTCGGCAGTGGAGAATACCGTGCTCATAGCCATTGCGGCCGCCGCGATTTCGACCATGCTCGGAACCGTTGCGGCGATAGGCATATACAACCTCAAGGGGCGGAAAAGGCAGGCGGTGCAGTTCCTGAACAACATCCCCATGATTAACCCGGACATAATAACCGGTGTGTCGTTGTTCCTGCTGTTCGTGTTCCTGGGCGTGTCTCAGGGCTACCTGACCGTCATTCTGGCACATGTGACCTTCTGCACGCCTTATGTGGTGCTCAGCGTCATGCCCAAGCTCAGCCAGATGAACACAAATGTGTATGAGGCGGCGCTCGATCTCGGAGCCACGCCGCGACAGGCCCTGTGGAAGGTGATGGTGCCCGAACTTCGTCCGGGTATGATATCGGGCTTCATACTCGCCTTTACCATGTCGCTGGACGATTTCGCCGTGACCTTCTTTACGAGGGGCACCATAGGACTCGACACCCTGTCCACATACATCTATACCGATGCCCGCAAAGGTGGGCTTACTCCTGAACTGCGTCCGTTGATGACGCTGATATTTCTTATCGTACTTATACTTTTAGTGATTATAAACATACGCCAGGAAAAGGCGAAGAACAGAGCATAATGAAAAGAATAGTTTATTGTTTTGCTGCGGCCGCAATGCTTTGCGCCTGCTCCCAGGACAGGAACAGTGTCCTTAAAGTGTACAACTGGTCGGACTATATCGACGAGTCCGTCATCCCCGAATTCGAACAATGGTATGAGGAGCAGACGGGAGAGTCCGTAAAGGTGATTTACCAGACTTTCGACGTCAACGAAACCATGCTCTCCAAAATTGAGAAAGGGCATGAGGACTACGATGTCGTGTGTCCGTCCGACTACATCATTGAAAGGATGCTGCAGAGCGATCTCCTGCTCCCCATAGACCGTGATTTCGGGGACACTCCGAATTACATAGACGCGAATCTTTCCCCCTACATACGCCACTGCTTCGACAAGATGCTGGGAGGAGGCAAGAATGCCAACGACTACTCCGTGGGCTACATGTGGGGCACCACGGGCATATTGTACAATGCCAAGTATGTAAGCGATGAGGAGGCCTCCTCATGGGATATCATCAGGAACCCCAAGTTCGCCGACAAGATACTCATAAAAGATTCGGCGCGGGATGTCTTCTCGCAGATTATCCTGTACCTGCACAGCGAGGACATCGCCTCCGGCAAGGTGAGCATGGATGAACTTATGCTCGATTCGTCGGATCAGTCCCTTGCCGAAGTGGAGGCTTACATGCGCCAGGTCAGGGATCTCGTCGCCGGCTGGGAGGCCGATTTCGGCAAGGACCAGATGACCCAGGAGAGGGCATGGGTGAGCCTGAACTGGAGCGGAGACGGCGTGTGGGCCATAGAAGAGGCCAGGGAAATGGGCGTAGACCTCCGCTATACCTGCCCCAAAGAAGGCTTCACCGTGTGGTTCGACGGCTGGGTGATTCCGAAATTCGCACGCAATGTGAAGGCCGCCAAATACTGGATCAATTTCATGAGCCGTCCCGACATCGTTATACGGAATGTCGAAGTCACGGGTTATGTTTCGGTAAGCGGCGCTCCGGAGGTGCTGGAGGCATTCACCGATGAGGAGTTCGAGCCCATAGACCTGTCTTATTTCTTCGGTCCCGAGGCCGATTCCGTATGCGCAAATCCCGTCCTGTATCCCGACCGCTCCGACATAGAGCGCAGCACGCAGGAGCACGACTGGGGCGAGAGGACTCCGCAGCTTGTGGAAATGTGGTCGAGGGTGAAAGGGGAGAGCGCGAACAGCATGACTGCAATCGTGCTCGGAATATTTTTCCTCGCCCTGATAGGATTCGCCGTATACGGCAGGTTCTTCTCGCGCCGCTCCAGAAGCAGGAGGCGGTAGCCGTTATTTCGGGGCTATGCGGTACAGTATCGCTGCGATGAACGTGTAGACGATGTTCGGAATCCACAGCGCGATGCCTGCCGGCATAGTCCCGGTATATACGAACATTTCGCTGAACTTCAGGAAAAGGATGTAGAGGAAGGCGAGCCCTATGCCGAGTGCGAGGTTGAAGCCTATCCCGCCGCGTTTTTTCTTGCTGGTGAGGGCGACTGCCATGATAGTGAGTATGAATGCCGAGAACGGAAGCGTCATTCGTCTGTTCTTCTCGATTTGAGCGTACATCACATTGGCGTCGCCCCTCATCTTTTGTGTTTCTATGAGGGCATTGAGGTCTTTCTGCTGCAGGGTCTCCACAGTCTTCTGGTTCCGGTAGAAGTCGCTCAGCTTCAGGGCAATCACAGTGTCCATGGCCTCGCCGCTGCGGACGCGGTCGCCGAGCCCTGAGCCGTAGTCGCGCAGAAAATAGCGGCGAAGATGCCATCCGTCCATGGTGCTGTCCCATACCGCCGAATCCGCAGAGAGCTTGGATACGAGCTTGTTGTCTTTTATCGTCTCGAGGGTGAATTTGTAGGCCGTGTTGTTGTATGCGCTGAAAGACTGCACGTACACGAACTGTCCCGGGGCTATCTGGTAGTGCACGTTGTTGCGGCTGTACTTGGTATAGTGCTGGTCTACGTACTTCGTCTCGAATTCCACCCTCGACGCATTGGATTTCGGTATGATGAAAAGGTTCAGCCCCAGTGAGAACAAGGCTATGAGCGCAGCGGACACTATGTACGGCACCATCATCCTGTGATAGCTGATGCCCCCTGACAGGATGGCCACTATCTCCGAATTCGCGGCCATCCTCGACGTGAAGAAAATCACTGTGATGAACACGAAAAGGGGAGAGAACATGTTTATGAAGTAGGGGACGAAATTGACGTAATAATCGAACACTATGGACTTTAGAGGCACTTCGTGCTCCACGAAATTCTCTATCTTTTCCGAAATGTCGAATATGATTACCAGCGCAATGATGATGAGCAGGGCCGTGAAGAAGGTCGAAAGGAACTTCTTCATTATATAGCGGTCTATTATCTTCGGCTTCAGTGTCATTACAGTCTCTGCGTTATGCGGCTGACCGCCTTTTCTTTCCATGAGGCGAAGTCGCCGGCTTCGATGTGGGCCCTAGCCTGCCTCACGACGTCGAGGTAGAATGCGAGGTTGTGCTCGCTTGCTATCATGGCCGCGAACATTTCTCCGCTTACGAACAGATGGTGCAGGTAGGCTCTCGTATAGCTGCGGTCTACGAAAGACGTGCCGGCCGGGTCGACTGCCGTGAAATCGGACGCCCATTTCGCATTCCTCATGTTGAGTATGCCGTCCCATGTGAAAATCATCCCGTTGCGTCCGTTTCTCGTGGGCATCACGCAGTCGAACATATCCACGCCCCTGGCTATGCCTTCGAGTATGTTTGCAGGAGTGCCCACGCCCATGAGGTAGCGGGCGCGGTCCTGTGGTATGACAGGGTCGAGCACCTCGAGCATTTCGTACATCACTTCTGCCGGTTCGCCAACTGCGAGCCCGCCTATGGCTATTCCCGTCCGTGCGAATTCAAGGGCATGTTCGGCAGCCCTCACGCGCAGGTCGGGATATGTGCAGCCCTGTATTATGGGGAAGAAAGTCTGGTCGTATCCGTAGAGGGGCTCGGTTTCCATGAAACGCCGTGCATAACGTTCAAGCCACCCCTGCGTGAGTTTCAGGGACTTCGAGGCATACTCCCGGTCGGCGTCGCCGGGGCAGCATTCGTCCAGGGCCATCATTATGTCCGCTCCTATCACGCGCTGGGTGTCTACGTTGTTCTCCGGCGTGAACAAGTGCCGGGAGCCGTCGATGTGCGACTGGAAGCGGCACCCTTCCTCGCTGATTTTCCGTATTCCGCTGAGGCTGAACACCTGGAAACCTCCGCTGTCGGTCAGTATCGGGCGCTCCCAGTTTTCGAAGCGGTGCAGCCCTCCGGCCTGCTTCAACAGTTCGAGTCCGGGGCGCAGGTACAGATGGTAGGTGTTGCCGAGTATGATTTCGGCCCCTATGTCTTCTGCAAGGTCGCGGTGGTAGACTCCTTTCACGGAACCGACCGTGCCCACGGGCATGAAGATGGGCGTGCGGATTTCTCCGTGGTCCGTAGAAATCACCCCCGTGCGAGCCGCGGACCCGGGGTCGGAAGCGGTTTTTCTGAATTTTATCACAATTGCGCAAAGTTACTGAAAAAAATTGTATATTCGCAGATGCTCTCTGACTTAAAGTAAACAGTGAAAAAAACAGCACGAATGAAAATCAAAGCCATTACAGTCAAGCTTGTCTTGATGAATTTTCTGGAGTTCGCCGTATGGGGCGCCTATCTGACTTCCCTTGGACGCTACCTCGGCAACATCGGTCTCGGCCCGCAGATTAAGTGGTTTTTCGCCATGCAGGGCATAGTGTCCATTTTCATGCCCACGATTATGGGCATAGTCGCGGACCGCAAGATGGAGGCGCAGAAGGTGCTTTCCCTGTGCCACGGGCTTGCCGGCATATTCATGGCCGCCGCAGGATGCTACTGCATGCAGTCCGGCGGGGCGCCTTCCTTCTGGCCCCTGTTCATCCTGTACAGTCTGAGCGTGGCATTCTTCATGCCTACGATAGCTATAGCCAATTCCGTTGCCTACAACGCCCTCGGCAAAGAGGGGCTCGACCCCGTGAGCGCATTCCCTCCCATCAGGGTATTCGGGACGGTCGGATTCATTTGCAGCATGCTGCTTACGAACTTCCTCAAAATAGGCGGCGCGGCCATGCAGGACTCGTACACGCAGCTCTTTTCCTCCGGCATCATTTCTTTGATTCTCTGCGGCTATGCCCTTACGATGCCGTCGTGTCCGGTCAACCGTTCGGATGAGCGCCAGAGCCTTTCCGATGCACTCGGACTCAAGGCCTTCACCCTGTTCAAGGATTCGCAATTCGCCATTTTCTTCATCTTCTCCATGCTGCTCGGCGCCTCCCTGCAGATTACCAACGGCTATGCCAACACTTTCCTCGGCTCATTTGCCGCCGACCCTTCCTATGCGGACGCCTTCGCCGTCAAGAATTCCAATGCCCTGATTGCAATCTCCCAGGCATCGGAGACTCTTTGCATTCTGCTCATACCATTCTGCATGAGGAAGTTCGGCATCAAGAAAGTGATGCTGATAGCGATGTTCGCATGGGTATTCCGTTTCGGATTCTTCGGGCTCGGCAACCCTGCCATGCCGGGTGTGCTCCTGTTCGTCCTGAGCTGCATAGTCTACGGAGTCGCATTCGACTTCTTCAATATCTCCGGTTCCCTGTATGTGGAGCAGAATACTACTCCTGACATACGCTCCAGCGCTCAGGGCGTGTTCATGCTCATGACAAACGGTCTCGGGGCGACGGTCGGAACCCTTGCCGCCGGTGCCGTGGTGGATGCGGTGGGAGTATTCGAGGACCCGGCGCGGTGGTCTGCCGCGTGGTACATTTTCGCGGCATACGCCTTTGTGGTGGGTGTCCTGTTCATGATACTTTTCAAGGACCCCGGGAAACGGAAACTTGCCGCGTGATGAAGGTCAAGGTGATGAACCGCAGCGGCAATCCGCTTCCGGAATATGCCACTGCCTTTGCCGCCGGGCTGGATGTGCGTGCGGACAACGGCGAGCCGATAGTGCTCAAACCCCTCGGGAGGGCCATGGTGCCTACAGGACTCTTTCTGGAGATTCCCTCCGGCTATGAGGTGCAGGTGCGCCCCCGCAGCGGCCTTGCGGCCAAGAAGGGCGTGACGGTGCTCAACGCTCCCGGGACCATAGATGCCGATTACAGGGGAGAAGTGTGCGTGATACTCGTAAATCTGTCATCCGAAGATTTCGTGATAGAAAGAGGCGAGAGGATAGCCCAGCTCGTGCTTGCACGCCACGAAAAACTCGAATGGGAGTCTGCGGACAGCCTTTCCGCCTCCGACAGGGGAGAGGGCGGTTTCGGAAGCACGGGGACGAAATGAAAGATTTGTACGAAAAGTATTGCGGCTGCGGATACAGAGTGACTACCGACAGCCGTGCCGTGCATGGCGGGGAGATGTTCTTTGCCCTCAGGGGCGATAATTTCGACGGCAATGACTTCGCTGCGGCGGCGCTCGATGCAGGTGCCGCGTGGGCTGTTGTGAATGCCGACGCAGCGCTTCCGGACGAGGGCCGCCTGATTCGTGTGGAGAGTCCTTTTGAAACACTGAAGGAGCTGGCGGTGATGCACCGCTGCACTGTCCGGGACGGCAGGCTTCCGGTGCTGGGGCTTACCGGGACCAACGGCAAGACCACAACGAAGGAGCTTATAGCCGCCGTGCTCTCGCGAAAATACAAGGTCGCCGCCACGCCGGGCAATCTGAACAACGATATAGGCCTACCCCTCAGCCTGCTCGGCATAAGGCCCGATACGGAGATAGCCGTGATAGAGATGGGGGCGAATCATCCGGACGACATAGAGAAACTCGTCAGGGTGTGCAGGCCCGATTACGGACTCATTACCAATGTGGGCCGCGCCCATCTTCTGGGTTTCGGCTCGTTCGAGGGCGTGAAGCATGCCAAGGGGGCATTGTACAGATGGCTCGGGGCGCATCCCGGCAGCGTGATTTTTCTCAATGAGGACGATGGTGAGTTGAGGGCCATGGCGGCATCGGAGGCATGCCACTGTTTCGGTTACGGCCTGGAATATCAGGGGGCTGAGATATTGCCCTGGGGCCCGGAGTCTCCATTCCTGTCCCTGCGCCTTCCGGATACGGAAGTCCGCACGCAGCTTGTCGGCAGTTACAATGCGGCCAATGTGCTGGCAGCCCTCGCCGTCGGAGAATATTTCGGGGTCGAACGGGCGGATGCCGTGGCCGCTATAGAGGCTTACGCTCCAGCCAATCAGCGTTCGCAAATGGTGCGCAGCGCCAGAAATACCTTGATTGTCGATGCCTACAACGCCAACCCCTCGTCCATGCGGGCTGCCCTCGACAATTTCGCATCCATGGATGCTCCTGCCAAACTTGCCTTGCTCGGCGATATGAGGGAGCTGGGGGAGGAGTCGCGGGGCGAGCATATCAAGGTTCTGGAACAGCTCAGCAGGGCGGGAATAGATGCCTGCCTTGTCGGGGAGGAGTTCTCAAAGGCCCTGAAAGATACGGGCATGTCCGCTTTCAGGACTTTCCCGGACTCTGAATCGCTCGCGTCGTGGCTGCGTTCCAATCCGCCTTGCGGCCGGTGCATCCTGATAAAAGGCTCCCGCGGCATCAGGATGGAAACGGTGATTCCGGAACTGTAGCCTATGGATATGGCCGGGCTTGCCGCGCCATTTCATTTCATGCACCGTGGCATGAAGCCCTATTGCGGCAGACGGGGCGCCACTGTCAGTCCAATTTGAGTTTCAGTATTGCATATTGGGCAAGGAATCCGCAGAGCAGACCTATTCCGGCACCGACGGCAAAGCCTGTGAGCACGTCGCCCAGATAGTGCTTGCCGACGAATACCCGGCTTATCCCCACAAAGAATGACCACAGACCTATGCCCAGGCCGTATGCCCTGTAACTGTGACCCTTGTCGTTGAGGAATCCTTTGTAGGTGCAGGCGGCAAAACCGGCCGTGTTCGCGGCGTGCGCCGAGAAGAATCCGTACAGGTTGCCGGGATTCTCCAGCACATGCAGGCCGCGGGCGAGCATGTCGGCATCATGCACCGGTCTCAGCCTCTGTACGGCGTCTTTTACCAGATTTGAGAACTGATCGCAAAGCACTACGCACAAAATTCCGCTGAGGACCACTATTCCGGCCCTTTTCCAGCCCAATCTGATGAACAGGAACACGATTACCGCCGCATACAGGATGAACCATATCCCTGTGGCGGAAAAGAACTGCCAGACTGCATCGGTGACGGGGGAGTGCAGCGAGTTGACGGCAAGGGTGACATCCTTGTCCATGTGGTGCAGGGCCCTCAATGCGCCTGTTACCGCTGAAGAGCCGTCCATAGCATGTCTTTCAGTTTGTCTATGCCTTCTCCGCTGGCCGACGATATGAATACGTGGGGGATGCGCTTGGGCAGATGCCTGGCGAGTTCTTTTTCTATGTCGGCATCTATGATGTCGCATTTGGTGATGGCCAGGAGCTTCTGTTTTGCGAGCAGCTCCGGGTTGTACTGTTCCAGTTCCGACAGCAGCGTCCTGTACGATGCGGCGATGTCGTCTTCTTCGCAGCTTACCATGAAGAGCAGTACGGAGTTTCTTTCGATATGCCGCAGGAACCGTGTGCCTATGCCCCGGCCTTCATGCGCCCCCTCGATTATACCGGGGATGTCGGCCATGACGAACGAGCGGTCATCGTAGTACCTGACTATTCCGAGATTGGGTTCGAGGGTGGTGAATGCGTATGATGCTATTTTCGGCTTTGCCGAGGTGACGGTGCTCAGCAGCGTGGATTTGCCGGCATTCGGGAAACCCACCAAACCGACATCGGCAAGCAGCTTCAGCTCCAGGACGAAAATGCCTTCCTGCCCATCCTCTCCGGGCTGGGCATATCGCGGAGTCTGGTTGGTGGCCGTCTTGAAGTTGTTGTTGCCGAGTCCGCCCCTCCCGCCTTTGCACAGTATGCGCTCCTCTCCGCTTTCCGTCAGGTCGAATACGACTTCTCCGCTCTCCGCGTCCTTTACCACGGTGCCTACCGGCACGTCCAGTATGATGTCGGCCCCGTTCTTGCCCTTGCACAGGGCGGCTCCGCCCTTCTGCCCGTCATCGGCCTTGATATGCTTGCGGTATTTGAGGTGTATCAGGGTCCAAAACTGGGGATTTGCCCGCAGTATGATGTGCCCCCCGCGTCCTCCGTCACCTCCGTCGGGACCGCCCTTCGGAATGTATTTTGCCCGGTGAAGGTGCATCGAGCCCGCCCCTCCGTGTCCGGAGGCGCAGTATATCTTCACGTAGTCTATGAAATTGCTGTCTGGCATGGTGTATTATTATTTCTCTTTGTTCAGTTCGGCTTCCAACAGTCGGATGCGGTTTTGGAGTTCTTCTATTGTCGGTAACTGTTCTTGAATCTCCTTGATTCGGATATTGGTATAGGATGCCACTCCTATAGGCGTCTGAATGCCGTTGAAGGCATACCTGACATCGGTACTTTTCTTGTCGCTGCAAATCAACAGACCGATAGTAGGGTTATGCGCCGGAGCTTTGATTAGGTCATCGACCAGATTGACATAGTAATTGAGTTTTCCGGCAAATTCCGGTTTGAAAGGGACGACTTTCAGCTCAACGACAATATAGCAGTTGAGAGGAATATGGAAGAAAAGCATGTCGATTTTTCTGGTCTCTCCTTCGACGACAACCGGCACTTGCCGTCCCAGGTAGGCAAATCCTTTCCCGAGTTCGAGCAGGAACCGCGTTAGCTGTTTTTCCAGTTCTATTTCCAGGGATTCTTCCTTATATCCTTCATCGAGAGACAGAAAACCGAAGTCGTAGGTGTCTTTGGTGATTGCCTGGGCGAGTTCACTTTGTGGAGAATGAAGTTTTTCGGCATAATTGGTAATGGCTCCGCCAAGGTTTTCGTATTGGTTCGCCTTGATGCAGTTCATCAGAGTGTTGCGGCTCCAGCCTTCAGTTGCACACTTCTTTACATAGAAGAGTGCCTCTTCGATGGTCTTGCATTTGGCTATGATTTCTGCGTGATGCCCCCATGGCACATACGCAAATAGTGGAGGAAAATCGGTGTTTTCAAATTCTCCCACAACCTGCGCGAGTTTTGTATTTGGCTTGTCTTCAGAATGTTGTAATTCTCCCACAAGTTGTGGGAGTTTTTTGAGTGCATCAGCGTAGAACTGATACCACTGCTTCATCCTCCATAGATTCGTGGTGCTGAATCCTTTTGATTCCGGGAATGCTGCCTGCAGGTCCAGGCTGACTTGCTCGACGATGCCGGAACCCCAGCGCTCTTCCGCTTTGCGCATCACGAGGTCGCGCCCCAACTGCCAGTTGAAGAGCAACTGTTCGGCGTTCACCTTGACGGCGGCCTTGACCTGTGCGCTGCGGTAGCGGGACTTGATTTCTCCCAGCCACTGCGTGTATTCCGAGTCGATATTCACATCGTGAATTTTCACGACCCTCGTTTCTTCTTTCCGAAGTGTACCGCCGTCTGCCATATCGCGTTATGTCGAATTGGGGATAAAGGTACGAAAAATTGGTGAAAGTCGAAATTTATGCCTTGCCATACAAGACAGCGGAGCCGTCCTGTACCGGGCGGCTCCGCTGCACAAACGTCATGTTCCTTACCTGATTTCAAACACTATCGGTATGGTGAGGCACTGCTCGGCAGGATGCCCGCTGCTGACGGTGGCAGGTTCCCATTTCGGCGACTTTTCGATGATGGACACCACCATGGCATCGAGTTCTTCGCATACGCTTTTGTGGACTGTGACATCCTTTACCGCGCCGTCCGTGCCCACTACGAAGGATACTTCCATGGTGCCTTGATGGCTGCATCCCTGGGGCCTTTGGATTCTTTCGTTGAGCCAGCGGGAGAATCCCGCCATGCCTTCTCCCTGGAACGTGGGCATAGTCGCCGGTTTAACAAGGTAGAATGGTACAAGTTCGTCCTTGTCCCTCAGGTAACTGACAACGACTATTTCGTCCAGTTCCTGTGGCATTTTCATGGTGACTACGATTACCCCGTTCGTGCCACGCTCTCCGTACTTCTGTATTGCGGTCGCATCATTCAGGATTTCGATTTTCTTGATACGGGAAGACTCGATTTTGTCCAGTTCCTCTTTGGTGATTTCTTCATCGCCCCACACTTGGCGGAGGATATACAAAGGGGGTTGGGCATCGTTCTTTTTCAAAATTCCGACTTTTTGATTATTTTCGCCGGTCGGGACATAAACGGTCTTGGCCTGAAGGCTTATGCACAGGCCCACGAGCGGGAACAGATAGAGCACCCGCAGCCTCCTCGAAAGGGGGGATTTTGATTTTGACATCATAGTAATACGATTTTTAAGGATACTGTGATTAAAGCTGTTGGCAACTGAGTAGCCGCTCTTGCCAACGGCTTTCTTTATTAATAGGTATTGGTATTCTTTAATGTCGGCTCCGGCATTGAGCACCGCTTCGTCAGCTTCGTATTCGTGGATTTCCTGAAGGTCTGAGCGAAGCATCCAGACGGCAGGATTGAACCACTGGAATGCCGAAAGGACGTCTACGAGCAGCACATCCAGCGAGTGCCGCATGGCGATATGCGCTTTCTCATGGATGAGGATGACATCGTGCATCCCCTCCCAGTCTTTTTCTGAGATGACGATGTACCGCATCCAGCTGAAAGGGACTATGTCGCGCCCGGTGATGACGATTCTGCACCTGTCTTCCTCCGCAACCAGCTTTCCCTGCCGTATTATCCTGTTGACAGACAGTATGGATGCCGCGACTCTCGCCAAAGTGAACACGACTCCGGCCAGGAACAGGAATGCAAGGGCGTATTGCCACGAGGGAAGGGCGTTGTCCGTGATGTGTGCCGCTTCTGCAGGGATTCCTGCGACGGGCTCCAGCACCGACTGGACATCCGCATTCACGGGCTTGCGTATGGTTATGATGCATAGCGGCAGAATCAGCGACAACCCTGCCGTCGCTATCAGCACCGTCCGGTTGAACTTGTGGAAGGTCTCGTTTTTCAGGAGGAAGCGATAGAACAGGTAGAAAACCAGCAGTATGACTGCCGCCTTGCCCTCATATAGCAACAAATCCATCATTTCTGCGCACTTTTTTCAATCTGATCTATGAGCTCTTTCAGTTCTTCGACGCTTATCTTCTCCTCTTTTACCAAGGCGGATACGGCGCTCAGATATGAATTGTCGAAATACTTGTCGATAAGTCCGACAAGCGAACGCTGCTTGTATTCCTCTTTAGTGAGGCTGGCGAAATACTGATAGGTAGGTCCGTAGGACCTGTGGGAGATGAATCCTTCCTCCTGTAGGGTCCTCACCTGAGTGGACAGTGTGGAGAAATGCGGCCTCGGCTCCGGGTATAATTCGCGTAACTCCCTGACGAACAGGGGGCCTTTCTCCCAAAAGTGCTCCATGATAATCTCTTCTTTCTTAGTCAGCCGTCTCATATGCATCAGTTTTTCTGCAAATATAACTAAATTTTTTAATTACCAAACTAAAATTTTTTAGTTGTGCGATTGTTTTTTTTAGCGAGGCTTCTCGAGGGCGCAGGCAAATGGCCTGCCATGACGAAATGTCACCTCCGTAATGCATTGTAAAGCAACGGACTTTGCCCGTTCACGGCATTGCCCTGTGCTGAATGGAGGCGGTGGCGTAAAATTTGCAGAAAGTTCTCGCCGGGCCATAGGCTGAAACAGTCGGAGGCCCGTGATTTGAAAACCGAACTTCAAATAAATGAATGGTAATATGAAAAAACTTATTGCAATGGCCATGATTGTGGTCGCCGGTCTTGCCGTGCTCTCATGCGGGTCCGGGGCGATTGATGGCAAATGGACAATCAGCACGGTGAACGGAGAAACCGTGAAGACTGTGGAGAAGGTCCCCTACATCAGCTTCAACGGCGCGGAGGGGCGTATCAATGCATGCTTTGGCGTGAATACGGCAAATGGCAGCTACACTTATGAAAACGGCAAGCTCGGCATCGACAACCTGATGATGACGATGATGGCCGGCATCCCCCAGGATATGGAGGTGGAAAACAAAGTGCGCGAGGCTGTCGGAAACGTGGCTTCCGCCAAAATCAAAGGAAACAAACTCCTCCTGTACGATTCGGCAGGGAAGGAACTGATGACTTTAGTTAAAGAGCAGTAATCTTCTCCTGCGCGACATGTGAACTCTGGGGCCGGCATTAAAGTCGGCCTTTTTTGTCGGCCTGGGGATGCCGTCGTCCGGGGGAGAGGCGCGGTATCTTCAAAAGGAGGGAAATCGTCAAGTGGAGCGCAATAGCCACTTTTGGTATTATTATTGGCATTTTGGATGAGCCCGGACCTTTAAAGTGCCAGGAGTGCCAAAAATGCCAGGGAGAAATGGAAAAACTCCACAGAATGTCGAAAAGTAAAGCTTCATTGAAAAAATATCGTTAATTTTGTAAATGTATCGATATGTGGGACATTATGGGTGAGTTCTACATACACCCCCTTGCAGGTGAGCGTCCTTCAGCATTTGCTGAAAGGGTGGGGCGAATGTATGCAGAAGCATCAACGTCCGGCAGCAAGAAGAACAAAGGACAATTTTTCACCCCACTCTCCATATCGCGATTTATGGGAGCATTGGCCGGCCCTTGCCAAGATGAGTTCTCCGTCCTTGACCCTGGATGCGGCTGCGCAATATTGTCCACTTGCCTGATTGAATACCTCGCAGAGCAATATGGCCTTTCAAAAGTATCTCTTGATGCGTATGAGACGGATATACATGTGATTCCATACACAAAGGCCGTCCTTGATTGCTTGAAATCTTGGCTTACAGGCAAGCAAATTTCATTTTCGTACCAGATTATAGAGAAAGACTTTGTGCTTGAAAATGCAAAGTGTTTGAACGGAGAACCTGATTTGTTCTGCGAACAGCCAGTGGCAAAATACGACTATTGCATTTCAAACCCACCGTATTTCAAGCTTCCCAGCGGAGATGTCAGAGTCAAGGCGATGGCTTCTATTGTGAATGGACAGACCAATATTTATGCGCTGTTCCTTGCTATAGCGGCCAAGATGCTGAAGGTCACTGGTCAGATGATCTTCATCACGCCTCGCAGCTTTTCGTCAGGACGGTATTTCAAGCTATTCCGCGAGTTCTTTTTCAGTACGGTTTCGTTGGACTTTATCCATTTATTTAACACAAGGAAAGATACCTTCGCCAAAGACGACGTATTGCAGGAACTGCTGATAATGAGATGTCATCCAGTGGAACTTCCATCAGAAGATACTGTGGCAATATCTTTCAGTGAGGGTTCTTCTGATCTTGCTCGTTCTTATTGCAAAATATACCCACGGAAGGATATTATTGATGTAGATTCCAAGGAAAAGGTCCTGTATCTGCCGGTCAGCTCTCTGGATGAGGCTGTATTGTCGCTCTTCAAATCATGGGACGGGAATATGTCCAAGTACGATATCCAGATATCTACAGGGCCTGTCGTAGCATTTCGTTCAGCAGACTATCTTTGCAAGAGCGAAGAAGATGATACGGTTCCTCTGTATTGGTCCCATAACGTAATAAAGATGCTTTGCGACCATCCGGTTGAGAAGAAAGAGCGCTGTCAGTTTATTAAGGTTGCGGACGGAACGATGTCGAGTCTGCTCCCGAACAAAAACTACATACTGCTTCGCCGTTTCAGCGCAAAAGATGATGAAAGCAGGCTTGTGGCGGCCCCATATTTTGGGAACAGTTCCAAGTATAAGTACGTGGGAATTGAAAACAAGCTCAACTACATTTATCGACCAAAGGGACATCTGACGCGTAGCGAGGTGATGGGAATAACGGCCCTCCTCAATAGCAAGCTGTTTGACACATATTTCAGGACATTCAACGGAAATATCAATGTCAGCGCAACGGAACTCAGGATGATGCCGTTCCCACCCTTGGAAACAATAAGAAAAATAGGAAATAAAATAATACTGAAGAATAACTATTCGATATACCATGTGAATGAAGTGGTATTCGAATTCTTTAACATTCAAGATGCATGACAAAAATTGAACAAGCTCAAGCCATATTGAAGGCCTTCGGCCTGCCGGAAGCGCAACAGAACGAGATGTCTGCATTGACACTTCTGGCGCTCTGCGGCCTGAGGAAGTCCACTCCGTGGAGTGAGGCAACTGCTGAACGCTGCGGTGTCAGTAACGAAATAATGGCTTTCGTCAATGAAAACTATAAAAAGAAGACTCCTTACGCTCCGAATACACGCGAAACATTCAGAAGGCATGTTCTCCATCAGTTTGTACAGGCTGCTATTGCAAGATACAATCCTGATGAGCCTAACCTGCCAGTCAATAGCCCCAGGGCTCATTACAGACTTTCGGCCGAAGCCCTCGAAGTTGTAAAGGCATATAACACTCCTCAGTGGGATGAGAAACTGAAAGTTTTCATCGATAATGTCGGCAAGCTTCAGGAAAAATATCTCAAGGAACGCGAACTACAGCGCATCCCTTTGAATATTGATGGTCAGGAGTTCCTTCTGTCTCCGGGAGCGCACAATGAGATTCAGGCAAAAGTTGTCAATGAATTTGCTGCACGATTTGTCCCGGGAGGTAGGCTGCTCTACATCGGTGACACAGAGGATAAAAAACTTTATGTCGATGATAAGGGGATGAAAGCATTGAATCTTGTCATTACCGAGCATAGCAAATTGCCGGATATCATCATCTGTGACGATGAAAAGGAATGGTTGTTCCTTATTGAGGTCGTAACATCTCATGGCCCGATTTCTCCCAAGAGAATGGTTGAATTTGAGGAACTTACCGGGAATTGTCAGTACGGAAAGGTATATGTAACGGTATTCCCTGATGCCAAGGAATTCCGTAAGCATGTCAGTGATATCGCATGGGAAACAGAGGTCTGGCTTGCCGATTCACCCGACCATATGATTCACTTCAACGGAGACCGTTTTATCGGACCTCGATAGTTTTGGTATAATCCGGTTATTGCCAAGGTGCTCTATCTTTCCACCTATCTCGAGAGTTGGGGCTCTGGGGCAAAGAGGATTATGGACGAATGCCGCGAACATGGAGTGGAAGAACCAGTGTGGGAGGAATCAATGGGATGTGTGAAGATTATTTTCAAGAGACCTGCGGCTCAGACCCACAAGCAACCCACAAGCGACCCACAAGCAACTCCAAGGAATGGATTATACTGGAGCGTGTAAAGCAAGGACCGTGCAGGATTGCCGAACTTATGGATATTTGTGGGTATAAAGACCGCACGAGTTTCCGTAAATCCATATTGAACCCAATGATAGAAAATGGATATGTTGCAATGTCGCATCCGGAAAGACCGACGCACAGCGACCAGCAATATCAAATAACTGAACTGGGGAAAGAAACTCTTGGCGAATAACGGCAGGGCTAACAATGTCCATATTTTGTCGGGCCGAAAATAGAATATTGGGTCGGATAATGCGAAATCCCCAGCCTCCGTCATGGAATGCTGGGGAAAATTGTGTCAGCTCGGCCCGACATTCCGATGAACTTTCACCTGTCAAGATTGATTATCTAAAATAAAAGTCTTACTTTTGTCTCGTCATCACTGGATATGATGACAGACATATTAGCGAAAGTGTTTTCGTTAGTCCTTTTGTAGAAATGTGGAAG
>JAFLUX010000037.1 GCA_022508605.1 Bacteroidales bacterium
AAAAAGTAGAATAACAGTGACAAACACAGCTGGCTTCCACCAACTGTGTTTGTCACTATCACCAACTAAAAATGTCCATTATACCGTTTACTCCGGGCAAAGCCGCCGTTACTCGCATACTTCTTCTAATCCTATTCACATTCCACTGTTATAACAACGTTCGTCGCATTACCGAATGTAAACTTCTATTCTGAACTAATCATGAAATAACTGTCATTGCTGTCGAGCGTCCAAGTAATTGTCATGCGGTCGGGATTAATTGTTCCGGCGGTCCCAGCACCTGCAGGAGTCGTGATTGCCGAAGCCCCGGTTGCACAATAGCAGTTGTTTTGGAAATAATTTTTAGAAGAATCATCGGTCGCCATTGTCATGGTAACCGTTTTAGTCTTTCCGTTAAACGCTGTATTATTATGAATGTAGAAATTCTTCTCAGCAGAAGTCTGATTTCCCCTTACTTGTCCATCGTTAGGGATGAAATTATTTGCGGTAAGACTGATATCAGAAATCGTGAAGGTCTGATTGGTATAACCGGTACCAGATGCACCGGTGCTCTTCATATCTATAATAACGGTTTTGCCGTCGCGGGAGGCCTGCCAATTTTAAATCAGAGCATAAAAAACCGGTCAGGGGTAGACCTGACCGGTAAGGATTTGCGGATTATATGAATCGTCAACCTGAAAAACAGACCGTTCAGATTCACTCGCAAATAATTGTAATCTCGGTAATCTTAGCAGTATTCGTCGTTCCTCCTTTAGCCATTCCGATAAAGAAGAAAGTTTCGTCTCCTGTACGAGTCCAACTTACCGATCCATCTCCAGCAGTCGCCTGTTCATCTGATGTACTACAGGAGCTAATCAAAGAAGTCCCGAATTTTGCATATGTATATGTACTCACAACATTTTCAGTTTTGAATACAATGGATCTGATTTTCCCAGGTAAAGGAGTTTTATTGCAGAGTTGGAAATTAGAACTGTTAATAGATGAGGCATTGCCTTGATTACCGCGCACTTGTCCGCTAGAAGGATTCCAGTTATTCACCTCAAACGTAATATTATTAACGACAAATTCCGTTGCGTTTGTAACGTAGCTACTAGAATTGACATTGGTATATGATGATGATAAGTCAAATGTGATTGTCTTCCCATCATTTGGTTGTTCCGGCTCCGTGTTACCACCACCTGTTTCATCAGTATATGTAAATGTCAGCTCAACATCGTCAATTCTCCAGTTGCCGGAAGTGTTCGTCGCAACGAACAGAACAGCGAAATATCCGGAGCACTCAGCAAATTCAAAGGTAGTGCCGGTAGATATGGCTGCACCTTGCTCACCAGAGGTAAGGTCAATCTGGCTGAATGTCTCATTGTCTTCGGAATAAAGCAGATATACCTTTGTATTTGTCTGATAACTTCCACCATTGAATGCGTACTGAATTTTTGTCACATCCGAAATCGGAGTCGTGTTGGCAAAAACCGTGGCAACATCGTTCGTGGCCACAGGAGAGACTGCATATTTCGGATATGAAGACAGATTGCAATTCGTGCGGCTCCCGGAATTTGTCCCGATAGATTTATTATTCCCGCCGAAGGTAATAATCCAGTCAGTATCAGATATAGTGTTGGATATAGTTTTCGTGTATGTCTCATAACCAGAATTACTTACTACATCAGCCGACCGAACGGTAAAGCTGTTCTCTGCCGTAATCCACTTATCCTCAGGAATATCAAACTCTCCGATGAAAAGATTATCGTTCCTTTCAAGGACTAATTCCTTGGAATTCGTGTATATTGCCTTTTGTCCATCGTCTTTGGTAAACACGATTTTCAAGTCCTCGTATCTTCCGGGATATACGACGAAATAATAGGTGCCAGCACCCTGAATGTCATCCATAAGGACTTCCGATGACCCATCAGGACTTACAACGGCAACCGGCTTTCCATCATTCCAGTCAACCGTGGCCTCGCCTGTCATGTTGCTACTGCTGGTCAGCTTAATGTGCGTAACATCATCATTTTTAATCGTCAGGCTGAGGTAGGCACCGACATTTTTAAACTGCAACTGATCCGTCCCATCGCCCTTTGCGATTGCAAGATTGGCGCCCTCGGAAAAACTGTTTGCGAGAGCGGGCTGCTCGGAAGAAAGCTGCATCACGACTTTGTCACCTTCAACATGGGCATCGCCGTCTTCAGGATAAATGGCATAGACAAGTTCCTTCTCTGCCGGAAATTCGGGGAACTCAAAAGTAGCAAGTTTGTTTCCGTCCTCAATTTTGGCCGCATTTGAGGAATAATTTGTCCCGGCATCGTCAAAAGCTGTAATCTTGTCGCCCTCAGTCCAAAGGACCGTTACTCCGTCAAGATGAGTTTTGGTTATATTGCCGTCAACAACAGCCGTCACGATTTTCGGATCAAAAGTATTGAGCTCAGGGGTGCCCATCTCTTTAGTGCACGAGAATGCGGCCATAGCTGCTATGGCCAGCATCAACAAGGTGGGATTTTTTTTCATACTACAAAAGATTTACTCCCAGCCATAGGCTCCGTCCCAATCCTTTTGATCTCCGATGCTCTCACCGTTCTCTGTAAAACTTGAACACAGCACCCCCTGAACATTTACCACGAGAATTTTCGTGCAAGGGGCCTCATAAAAGCTCTTGATTGTTTTCATATACGTAAAATTTAAAGTTGAACCGCTTGTGGTCAGGGAGGCCCGGCGGGAGGCGGAAACGGCCGTCCCGAACGCCGTCTTATTGTGCGCAGATAAGACGCTGTGCCGTATGATTATAGGGCCTGACATTACAATCCGCTAAATTAGTAATTCTATATTTATCTTCCAAATTGATTTTGATTTATTTGCGCAGGTCCTGCGCAGCGTATTATCTGCGCACATTCTGACCGGTATCAAGGGAGGCATTCTCAACCGCCTGAAAGATGCTCCGTCCTCACAGGAAGCCAACCATCCATAGAGGAATCTGCCAAGCCGCCCCCGCAGGTCTTTCATTTATAAAATTGGCAGGATGTTCCTGCAATTACGGAATCTAATCCGCAAGTGCGCATATAACCCCGAGGCCGCGCAAGCCGCCTGGTTCCGGGTCAAGGGTCACAGACAGGGTCCAGTCGCCCTCCTCAGAGGGTATCACGCCGCTACGGTAGCGCACTTTCACCGAATCGGCGGGATAGTGGACGGTTTCCGAAAAGTATCTTCCCGAAGGCGAGCGCCAGACCACTTGCATGGGGAAGCTCACTATGGTGTCCGCCCTGAATACGGGCCTGTCTATCACTGTATAGAAAGATATGTCGTATGCCGCAAGCGTGTCGGACAGTTGCAGCGGGAACACATACTCGCCGGACCCGTCGGAGCGGATGAACATTTCGCGCGAAGGCGGCTGACTGCATGAAAATGCGAGCGACAGCAGCAAGAGAAGGGGCAGGCAGCGGTGTGCAGGCATTTTATTCACCCGCACCGTCATTCTGGCCTTTTCCTTGCGGCCGCCTGCCTCCGCGATGCTCCCGGGTGCGCCGAGACGCTCCGGAAGAGGGTTTCCTGTCTTCCGCCGCCTGCGCAGGCACTCCGTCCGCAGGGGCTGCGGCCCCGCTACGGCTGCGCTTTTTGCGGTTGCGTTTGCGGCGCGGAGAGTCGAAACGGCTGATGCTGTCGTCCCCGACGGCCGTCACGAACTCAGGCACGGCAGGTTCCGGCTCCGTGCGCAGCGAGGCCGGACGCTCCCCGTTGCGGTTCATTTCCATGATTTCACGCACCTCCGAGGCATCCAGGGCATAGAGTTCCGCATCGGAATTGCGGTCGTAGGAGAAATACATGGTCTCTTTGAGAATGTCCGTCTTGCGCAGATAGGCAAGTCCGTCTTCAAACTCCAGCGGGCCCTGCACCTTCGGTATCCGGGACTGGGCGTCGAGGTAATTGGCCACTTCGTAGTTGAGACAGCATTTCAGCTTGCCGCACTGCCCGGCCAGCTTCTGCGGATTGAGGGATAGGTCCTGGCAGCGGGCGGCGGAGGTGGATATGCTCTGGAAAGAGGTGATGTAGTTGGCGCAGCACAACTCGCGTCCGCAGACTCCGAGCCCGCCTATCAGGCCGGCCTCCTGCCGGGCGCCGATTTGCTTCATCTCTATGCGGATGCGAAATTCCTCGGCGAAGACCTTAATCAACTGGCGGAAGTCCACGCGACGGTCGGCTATATAGTAGAAGATGGCCTTGGTGCCGTCTCCCTGAAACTCCACATCGCCTATCTTCATCTCCAGTCCGAGTTCGGCCGCTATCTTGCGGGCCTTTATCATGGTCTCGTGCTCCCTGGCTATCGACTCCTGCCATTTCTGTATATCGGCAGGCTTGGCCTTGCGGTAGATTCTGCGGAATTCGTGGGTGTCGCGGCTGACGCCCTTGCAGGCCATCTGCCGGGCAACTATAGGTCCGGCAAGGGTGACTATGCCGAGGTCGTGCCCGTTCGCCGCCTCGACTATGACCATGTCGCCCACATCGAGCTTCTGCTGCGAATCATTGACATAGAAATTCTTGCGCGTGTTCTTGAAACGCACTTCGAATATGTCGCTGCAGCTGCCGTCGTCCACGCCCTTCAGCCAGTTGCGATCCGACAGCTTGCAGCATCCCGCCCTGTAGTTGCAGCTGATTTCGCCCTCCTGGGGACCGCTCACGACAGCGCAACCCCTGAAGCAGTCGTATTGTATGCTTTCGTTATCCATCTTGTACTTCCTATATAATAACGGACAGCCTGTTTACCAAATCGGCAAAGACTATCTTGGTGTTAACATTGCGCTCCAGCAGACGGTACGCCTTGTCGAAGCATTCCGCAGCGCCCCGCGGGAAAGTCCTGCGCACCCGAGGCGCCCATTCCTCCGCCTTGCCGCTGCCGCTGCCGGCGAGCTTCACTCCCTGCTGGCAGAGAAAAATATTGCGCATGGCATCGGATGCAAATTTACAAAAAGCTTTGGCATTTTCACGCGAGGGGAGAGCCGCTATTTCCTCCCCCGCCGCGAGCGCCCTGAACAGGTCGTGCTCCGCAAGGGCATCGACGAGGGCATCGAGCAGCTCGGGACGGTCGAAGTCCGGAGCACGCAAGACGGAGCCGAGCTGTATATGCTGACAGCGCGAGGATATGGTCCGGAGCACTTTTTCGGGCGCATGGGTTATCAGCACGAACTGGGTCATGGGTTCCGGTTCCTCTATCGCCTTGAGCAGGCGGTTGGCCGTCTCCTGGTTCATTTTTTCCGGCAGCCATATCAACACAGAGCGGTAGCCTCCTTCGAGTGCGCTGAGGGAGAGCGAAGACAGCACCTCCTTTGCCTCCGACACGGCAATCATGGAGGACTTCGCATCCGTCCCAAGGGCGGCATTCAGCTCCTTTTCGCTGAAAAAGGGATTTTCCTGCACAAGGGCCCTGAATTCTTTCATGAGCGCGACCGAAGAATTGGGCGAAGTGACCGGGAAAACGAAGTGGACGTCGGGATGTATGAGCTTGGAAATCCTGTTGCATGAGGGACACTCTCCGCAAGAGTCGCCACCGTTTCTGGCAGAGCAGTACAGGTACTGCAAAAAGGCCAGCGCGAGTGCGAAACCGTGTCCGCCATCAGGTTCGGAGAACATTATCGCATGTGGAATCTTTCCGGAATCCACCATCCCGGAAAGGGCCCTTTGCAGTTCTGGGCGGCTGCCAGTCTGAGCGAATTTCATATTTCCCTGATTGCGTTATAGCGTGCAAGGTCGGCAAGAATGTGTTTTTCCGGACTCTCCGGGAACAGTTCGAGAGCGCCGAGAGCATCGTCTACATAGGCATTCAGGCAGGATGCGGCATAGGCCACTCCATTGCCCTCGCGCACCTTGTCGCGCAGTATCTCACAGTTGCCCGGATGCTCCGGAATGCCGCGCACCATGTCGCGCAGCCTTTCGCATTCTCCGGAGTTGCGCATAGCACCCAGCAGCGGGAGCGTGATTTTCCCCTCCCTGATGTCCATGCCCCTGGGCTTTCCTATCCCGTCTCCTCCCTCGTAGTCGAAAATGTCGTCCCTTATCTGGAAGGCCATGCCTACGGCGGCGCCGTATTTTCCGGCGGCATCCACAGCCTCCGGGGGGGCATCCACGGATATTGCGGCCGAGCGGCAGGTGGACTCGAAAAGGGAAGCTGTCTTGCAGTATATTATGCGCAGGTAGTCTTCCTCGGTGGTGTCGGACGTGCCAGTCTTTTCGAGCTGGAGCATTTCGCCCTCCGCAAGATGCTCAAGAGTGGCAGCGAACAATTTGACGACTTCATTCTGATGCTTCGTGCCCATTATCAGCCCTATGGCCCGCGAAAGCCAGTAGTCGCCGACGAGCACCGCAGCCTGCGCCCCCATCTCGGCGAACACGGTAGGCCTGCCGCGGCGCAAGGGGCTGTTGTCGGCCACATCGTCGTGTATGAGGGTCGCGTTGTGCAGCACCTCCGATGCCGCAGCATAGTCCAGTCCGTCATCGTTCACCTCGCCGAAGGCCCTCGAAATGAGGAGCGAAAGCATGGGGCGAAGCTGCTTGCCGGAGTGCGACACCACGGAGGCGTTTATAAAGTCCAGCATGGCGATGTCGCTGGATACCGCATCCGCAAAATGCCGGCTGAACGCAGTCCAGTCGGCCCCGAGAAAGCGTATGATTTCCTCCCTCGTCACAGTTGTGCCGCGAGTTCTTCCACCGTGGACGGCATCTTCAGTATGTCCTTGTCTTCCGGGGTGAGCATGCCCTCGGCCACGAAATGGTCCAGCAAGGCCGTCAGAGGGTCGTAGAATCCCCCGATGTTCAGGGCGAAGATACGGCCGCTGAACTGTCCGAGCTTCACCAGTACCATGGTTTCAAAAAGCTCGTCCATGGTTCCTATCCCACCGGGCAGGGCTATCACGACATCCGCTCCCTCCCGCATCTTTTCCTTGCGTTCGGACATGGTGTCCGTGAATACCGTCTCCGTGAGGCCCGGGTGCTCTAGGGCCTCCATGAAGCGCGGCAGCACTCCCCTGACGACGGCCCCGCATGCGGATGCCTCTTCGCAGACGACTGCCATCGTGCCCTTGGCGGCGCCTCCGGAAACGATGTCATAGCCCCGGGCGCACGCGGCCCTTACGACCATGCGCGCCGCCTCATTGTATTCCGGGGCGATGTTCCCTGCTGCCGAGCAGAAGAACAGTGCTCTCATAAGTTGAGATTGATTTTAGCCTGCAGGTCTGCCTTGGGCACGACCCCGACGCTGCGGTCCACGACCTCTCCGTTCTTGATGAATACGAGCGTGGGGATGTTGCGCACTCCGAAGCGGGAGGCGATTTCCTCGCAGTCGTCCACATTGCACTTGGCTATCGTGGCCTTGCCTTCGTATTCTTCGGCAAGTTCATCCACCGTAGGGGAAAGAATGCGGCAGGGGCCGCACCAGGTGGCCCAGAAATCTATGACAAGAAGCCCCGGAGCTTCCAGGATTTCCTGAAAATTGTTCGTAGTGATAACTTTTTCCATATTTTACAAATATAGATATTATTTGCGAAATATGAATATCTTTGCGCCATGGTTGAGTTTCCTTCTGCACTTTGGAAAGACTATGAGCTGATAGACTGCGGCTCAGGAGAAAAACTGGAACGATTCGGGGCGTTCGTACTCGCCCGTCCAGAGCCTAAGGCTCTGTGGGACAAGAGCCTGCCTCCGGGAGAATGGGAAAGGCTCGCACACACCCGATTCAAGCCCGGAGCAGGATTCGGAAAGGCCGGCAAAGAAGACAGCGGCACATGGGAGAGACTGCACCGCATGGACGAGCAGTGGTATGCCGCCTACTCCCCCGAGGGCGGCTGTTCCATGAGTCTCCGGCTCGGCCTTACGTCGTTCAAGCACGTGGGGATATTCCCGGAACAGGCCCCCAACTGGGACTTCATATACCGAAAGTGCCGTTCGATGAATCACCCTAAAGTGCTCAACCTCTTTGCCTACACGGGCGCGGCGTCGCTTGCCGCACGTTCGGCGGGAGCGGAGGTCACGCATCTGGACTCAGTGCGCCAGGTGGTGAGCTGGGCGCGCGCAAACATGGAGCGCAGCGGTCTCGACGGAGTGCGCTGGGTAGTGGAAGACGCCATGAAATTCGCCCGGCGAGAGGCCCGTAGGGGCAATCTCTACGACGGCATCATACTGGACCCTCCGGCCTACGGACACGGCCCGGACGGAGAAAAATGGAAGCTGGACGAGTGCCTGTTCGAAATGCTGCGCACCGTGGCCACCATCCTGACTCCGGGCGGATTCGTGGTGCTGAACCTCTATTCCAACGGATACAGCGCCGCGCTCGGGGAAACGCTCGTGCGCGAAGCTTTCGGCATCCCCCACGCCGCCATGCAGCCGGACACGGAATGCTCCGGCGGGGCGAAGATAAGTTCGGGTGAGCTGGCCCTGCGGGACAGTTTCGGTAAGGTGCTGCCCCTTTCGATTGTCGTCAGGCTCGAGAGGCAGGTTTAGTCCCGCCCGCAGGCGGAGTTACGGCGGCAGGACGCGTCGTCACGGCCGCATATACCAGCAGCGCGACCCCCGCAGCCACGAAAGGAATGGACAGCAGCTGCCCCATGTTCAGGGTCATCCCCTGCTCGAAAGCCACCTGGGGCTCCTTGATGAACTCTATCAGGAAACGCATGCCGAAGCATCCTATGAAGAACAGGCCGAGGAAGAAACCGCGGTGCACCTTGTCGAGCCTTTTCGCATACACCCACAGCAGTACGAAACCGAGCACAAGATAGCTCAGCGCTTCATAAAGCTGGGTGGGGTGCTTGGGTTCGGTCTCTCCCCTCAGGTCGAATACGAAGCCCCACGGGAGTGTCGTCACGTCTCCGTATATCTCAGAGTTGAAAAGATTTCCGAGCCTTATGAAGCAGCCCGCAAACGCCACGGCAATGACGAGTCTGTCCATGACCCACAGGTAGTCGAAGCCGTATTTTTTACCGTAATGCGACGAGAACCACCAGATTCCGAGCAATATGGCTATCGCTCCTCCATGGCTTGCAAGCCCTCCTTTCCACGGCATGAAAATCTCCATGAAGCCCTCCATTGAGCCCAGGTAGTAGTCGGGCTGGTAGAAAAGGCAATGTCCGAGGCGCGCGCCCACGATGGTGCACAAAAGCAGGGTATAGAGCAGCGGATCGAGCAGCTTTTCGGGGACTCCCTCCCGGCGGAAAAACCAGCGGAAAAGATACCACCCGAGTATGAACCCGGACACGAAAAGCAGCGAATACCAGCGGATTTCAAGACTCCCTATGTGGAGCAGCACGGGATTGACGCTCCAATGCACAAACAGCAGTTCCATAGACTTTCCAATTAGGCCCCAAAGGTAGTCTTTTTGCTCCTTTTAAGCAAGAAGCGCGGAATCGCGGACAGATTGTCCGAGACGGCAAAAATGGTACGATTATTGCATAGAAACGCGGGCTTGTTGTTAGTAGTATGAAGAAAATTTTACTCGTTTTTATCCTTGCCGCACAGGCGGCAGGCCTGACAGCACAGGAATCTGAAAGCAAAACGCTGGTTCTTACACTCGAGGACGCCATAAGGACCGCCCTGAGCGAGAATGCGTCCGTCCAGGTGGCTGACCTTGAGATACGGCGCACCGGGTATGCCCGCAGGGGCACCTATGCCTCCCTTTTCCCGCAGATAGACGGCTCCGGAGCATACCAGCGCACCATAAAGAAACAGGTGATGTACATGGACTTCGACATGCCTGGACTCGGGGGCGGGAACAGCGGAGCCGGAGACAGCGGGGCGGCTGAAAGCGCCGCGGCGCCGTCGCGTGCCGACGGGTTCGAGGTGGGACGCTGGAACACATGGTCCGCAGGCATAAGCGCCTCCATGCCCCTCATCAACGCCCAGCTGTGGAAAAGTCTCAGCATAAGCGACCAGGATGTGGAGCTCGCCGTGGAAAAGGCGCGCAGTTCAAGGCTCGAGACCGTGACCCAGGTGAAAAAGGCATTCTATTCGGTGCTGCTCGCCAAAGAGGCCCACGAGGTATACAAGTCCGTCTACGAAAACGCCGTGGAGAATCTTGAGCTTACCCAGAAGAAGTACAATGCGCAGCGCGCGTCGGAGCTCGACCTCACCAGGGCGAAGACGGCCGTCGCCAATGCAGTGCCCAACATGTACGACTCCGCCAACTCCGTGGATCTCGGACTATGGCAGCTCAAGGCGGTCATGGGAGTGGAGCTCGACACCGACATAGACGTGGCCGGAGAGCTTACCGACTATTCGGGCGAGCTTTTCGAGGCTTTTGAAGCGGCGGACGACCTCAGCGGGAACTCCACCCTCCGCCAACTGGGAATACAGGCCGGGCAGCTCGCAAACACCATACGCCTGCAGCAGTACGCCAACATCCCTTCGCTCGCCATGGCTTTCTCCTACAGCCTGAACGCCATGACCAACGATTTCAAGTTCAGCGAATACAAGTGGTCGCCGTATTCCTACATAGGATTCAGCCTCAACATTCCCATCTTCGCGGGAGGCAAGCGCAGCAGCGCCGTGCGCCAGGCCCGCGTGCAGGCCAGGGAACTCGACATCCAGCGCACGAACACAGAGCGCCAGCTGCAGATAGCGGTGCGCCAGTACCTCGGCACCATGGACACTGCCACGAAGAGCTATTCTTCCGCAAGCAGCGCCGTGGAGACGGCGAGCAAGGCCTACGCCATAGCCCGTCAGTCATACGACGTCGGACGCAGCACGCTGACAGACCTGAACGATGCCCAGCTCGCCCTCACGCAGTCGCGTCTCGGGGTATGCCAGGCAATATACAGCTTCCTTTCCGCCAAATCCGACCTTGAAGGTGTAATCGGAGCCGACTTCATTTCAGATAACAACAGATAAGAAAATGAATAGAAACATCATTCCCCTATTTACCGTCGCCCTGCTTGCGGTCTCATGCGGACAGGGCAGCGGCAGCAACGGTGCAGCCGCTGAAAATACGGCCGCCCCGGAGGAGACGGCAGCCTTCGTTTCCGTCGTCACGGCAGCAAAGGAATCAGTACCCCAGACGTCCCTTTATTCTTCCACGGTGCAGGCAAATGTGGTCAACAACATAGCCCCTCAGAGCGGAGGGCGCATACAGAAGCTCAACGTGGAAGTGGGCGATTTCGTGTCCAAGGGGCAGATTCTGGCCGAAATGGACCGCGTGCAGCTCGAACAGGCGGAACTCAAGCTGAAGAACGACGAGACCGAACTGGAGCGCGTGCGTCAGCTGCTCTCGCAGGGCGGCATATCCCAGGCCGACTTCGAGCAGCTGGAGCTTGCCTGCAACGTGAGCCGCAGCACCTATGCCAACCTGCTCGACAACACAGTGCTCCGCAGCCCCATAAGCGGAGTGGTGACGGCACGCAACTACGACAGGGGCGACATGTACGGCATGGCGCAGCCCATATACACCGTGCAGCAGATTACTCCGGTGAAGATACTTGTTCCCATATCGGAAACCGACTACACCCGTGTCAAGAAGGGCGACAAGGTTGAAATCACCGCCGACGCCCTGCCCGGCAAATCGTTCAGCGGCACCGTCAACCGCCTCTACCCCACGATGGACGCCGCCACCCACACGTTCAACGTGGAGGTGCTTGTCGCCAATTCCAAACGCGAGCTCAGGCCCGGAATGTATGCAAGGGTGAGCGTCAATTTCGGCGACACATTCAACATAACCGTACCCGACACGGCCGTATCCAAGATGCAGGGGGCCGGAACCCGTTCCGTATTCGTAATCGACGACGAGGGACGTGCCGTAATCAAGGTGGTGACCCTCGGGCGCCATTTCGACGGCAAATATGAAATCCTGTCCGGTCTCGAGGAGGGCGACAGGGTTGTCACGAAAGGCAACTCCACCCTCAAGGCCGGCCAAAGCGTGATAATAGGATGAGCATCTACAGAAAAGCTGTCAACAATCCGGTGACGACGGGTCTCGTCTTCATCGCGTTCATGATATTCGGCTTATTCTCGCTGAGCCGCACCAGCATAGCCCAGTTCCCGGAATTCGACTCCAACACCATCATGGTCATGTCGTCCTACCCGGGAGCGAATGCCGCCGACATAGAGACCAACCTCACCAAGGTGCTCGAAAACACCCTGAACGGAGTCGAAAATCTCAAGGAGCTTAATTCCCGTTCAAAGGAGAATGTCTCCCTGCTGATACTCACTTTCGAATACGGCACCGACATAGAGGAGGCGACCAACAACGTGCGCGACAAGCTGGACATGGTCAACTCCGTACTGCCCGACGGGGCTTCGCTCCCCGTGATATTCAAGTTCAGTGCGGACGACATGCCCATCATGCTGCTCTCGGCCACGGCTCAGGAGAGCCTTCCGGGGCTTGAAAAGATACTCGACGACAGGCTCGCCACTCCCCTCGCCCGCGTGCCGGGCGTCGGAACGGTCAGCATATCCGGTGCGCCCACCAGGGAAATACAGGTGTACTGCGACCCTACTAAGCTCCAGGCCTACAACCTCAGCGTCAGCGCCATTGCCGGAATCATCTCATACGAGAACCGCAACCTGCCATCTGGCAACATCGACATAGGTTCCAGCACCTACACGCTCAGGGTCCAGAAAGAGTTCAACGACCCGTCGGAGCTGCTCGACATAGTAGTCGCATCCTACGGAGGCAGGAGCATATACCTCAGGGATGTGGCCACCGTGCGCGACGGCACGGAGGAGCGCGAGCAGGAGTCTTACACGAACGGCGAGCGTTCCGCCAGAATCGTCATACAGAAGCAGGCAGGCGCAAACACGGTCAACGTAATCAAGGGCATAAAGAAGCAGCTTGAAAAGATACGCAAGACCCTGCCCGCCGACATCGAGGTGAGCATACTCGTCGACGGCTCCACCGAAATCATCAACACCATAAAGACGCTCAGGGACACCATAATCATCACATTCATAGTGGTGATGCTCATAGTGTTCATATTCCTCGGCAATATCAAGTCGACATTCATTATCGTGCTGTCGATTCCTATCGCCCTGCTGGCATCTCTGGTGTATCTGTTCGCCACGGGTAACACCCTGAACATCATTTCCATGTCCGCCCTCGCCATAGCGATAGGCATGGTGGTGGACGATGCCATAGTCGTGCTGGAGAACGTGTCCACTCACCTGGCGAGGGGCGAAAGGCCGAAAGAGGCGGCGGTGCATGCCACGGCTGAAGTGGGTATATCCGTCATCGCCTCCACCCTCACCATGCTGTGCGTGTTCCTGCCCCTTACCATGATTCAGGGCATGGCGGGAATCATGTTCAAGCAGCTCGGATGGATCGTGAGCATCATCATGATAGTGTCCACAACCGCGGCGCTCACTCTCGTGCCCATGCTCTGCTCGCGCATGCTCAAGAACAACGAGAAGCACGGAAAATTCTACAATGCCGTGTTCACTCCCATCAACAACTTCCTCGACTGGATTTCGACCGGCTACAGCCACATCATACGATGGGCGACCTCACACCGCATAATCGTGACCACCCTGTTCATAGCGGTGTTCGTGGCTTCCATAGTATTCCTCGTGCCCGGACTCAAGACGGAGTTCTTCCCCCACAGCGACAGCGACCGCATCACGGCCAACATAGAACTGCCCATGGGCACGGCCCAGGACATCACGCGCGACTTCGCTTTCCGCATCTACGAAGACACCAGGAACGAGATTCCGGAGGCCCAGAAAATCAACTTCACGTTCGGACAAGCCGACTCGGACAACACTTTCGCCAACATGCAGAACAACGGTACGCACGTCATCTCCATGAACCTGCGCATCGGCACGAGCAGCACCAGAGAGCGCAGTTCCGCAGAACTTGCCGACGTGCTGCGCGACATTCTGAAACGCTATCCGGAGATTCACCGTGCCACTGTCAGCGACGGCGGCGGCGGAATGGGAGGCGCGTCGAGCATCAAGGTGGAAGTCTACGGATACAGTTTCGAGACCACGGACCGCATCGCCAAAATCCTGCGCGAGAAGATGATACAGGACCCCGCGTTCACCCAGGTAACACTCAGCCGCGACGAATACACGCCTGAGTTCCAGATGGACTTCGACCGCACGAAACTCGCAATCAACGGGCTCAACTCCACCACCGCCGGCTCCGTATTCAGCGCGGCGATGAGCGGCACGGTGGCCTCGTACTACAGGGAGGACGGCGAAGAATACGACATAAGGGTCCGCTACGCCCCGGAGTTCCGCACCAGCATCGAGGACATGGAGAACATCACCGTCCCCAATGCCGCCGGACAGCCCATTAAGATGAAGGAGCTCGGCAGCATAGTGGAAACTCTCGTTCCGCCGACCATAGAGAGGAAGGACAGGGAGCGCCTCATCACCGTGACGGGAATCGTGTCCCGCAACAAGGCGCTTTCCGAGGCCGTCACCGCAGCACAGAAGGCGATAGACAGCACTGAGGTTCCTTCCGAACTCAACATAGTGATAGCCGGCGACTACGAGGACCAGCAGGACATGTTTGCCGACCTCTCCATACTCATAGTGCTCATCATAATATTGGTGTACATGGTGATGGCGTCGCAGTTCGAGTCGTTCATGAGTCCTTTCGTAATCATGTTCAGCGTACCTTTCGCCATAACCGGCGTGCTGATAGGCTTCGCAGTCAGCGGCACCAATCTCGGAATGATGGCCCTCGTCGGAATCATCATATTGCTCGGTATAGTGGTAAAGAACGGTATCGTGCTAATCGACTACACGATATTGTGCCGTGAGAGGGGAATGGGAGTGCGCGAGGCCTCCGTCACTGCGGCGAGGAGCCGTCTGCGCCCTATACTCATGACCACCCTGACCACCGTGCTCGGCATGGTTCCCATGGCGATAGGCACCGGCGAAGGATCCGAAATGTGGCGTTCACTCGGTATTACGGTCTGCTGGGGCCTGAGCATTTCCACGCTCGTCACCTTGGTGCTCATCCCCACCGTGTACTGCGGAATATGCGAGCGCCAGGAAAGACGTAAGGCGAAAAAACTTGCAGCACGATGAAAGCTATATTCATAATTCACAATCAGGCATACAGCGACGAGATACTCACTATCCTGGAGCAGTTCGGCCAGCGGGGCTTTACCCGCTGGACCGAGGTCCAGGGACGCGGCGGCAGCGAGGGCATCCCCCACTTGGGCAACCACGCATGGCCGGAGCAGAACTATGCCGTCATCAGTTTCGTTCCCGATGAGAAAGTTCAGGGCATCCTGGACGCTCTGAAGGCAACGGACGAGGCCACTCCGGATCTCGGCATCAGGGCTTTCTGCTGGGATATAGCGGCCTCCGTATAGAGGAGGGGGTCAGGCTTTGGCTTCGGACCACTTCCGCAGCCACCGGCCCCTTGCCACATAGACGAGGAAGAGTATGCCGCGCAGGCTGAGTTCTATGCACATCGCTATCCAGTAGCCCACGAGGCCGAACCGGGGAGCGAGGATGAGGGACAGTCCTATGCGCACTATCCACATGGACCCGAAGTTGAGGACGGTAGGGATGAGCGTGTCCCCCGCGCCGGCGCAGACGCCGAACCCTACTATGGAGGCGGCGTAGAAAGCCTCTGCGAAGGCCTCTATGCGCAGCACTCTGGCCCCGAGCGCCACGACCTCCCCGTCAGTGCTCAAAAGCGCCATCATCTGAGGGGCGAAGGCATACATGGCCACGGCCAGCACCGACATCATGCCCATGGCCATGAATATCGTCATCCAGCCGAAACGGCGCGCAAGGGCCTTGCGGCGCGCCCCGAGACTTTGGCCCACGAGCGTTGTGGCGGCTTCTTCAAGGCCGTAACCGGGCATATAGCAGAAACTTTCCGCCGTTATCGCGAAAGCGTTGGCCGCTATGCTCACGGGGCCGAGCGGCGCCACTATGACAGTGCTCATCACGTAAGCTCCGCGCATCACTATATTTTGCAGCCACAGCGGTCCGGTGATGCCGAAAGCCGTGCCGAGCGTGGCTGAATCCGGAATGAACGAGCCCGATTCTCCGACGATGCGCAGCTCTTCGGAATAGTGCGATGCATACCATACCGAAAAAACAGAGGTGAGCGTCTCGGCAAGACCGGTGCCCCAGGCCGCTCCGGTGACGCCCATGTCGAGCACGTATATGAAAATATAGTTGAAGACGACGTCGAGGGCGCACATGCAGACGTAGATGATGCTCGGCACTTTCATGTTTCCGCTCGCCTGTAGCATCGAGCATGCGGCATATCCCACCATGCCCACGGGAAGGAATCCGGAGAATATGCGGAAATAGGCCGATGCGTCGGAGCGGATGACTTCCGCACCGCCGAGCCAGCCGGGCAGCGGGCCGCTGAGGGCCATGCCAGTGGCGGAAAGCAGTATGCTGAATACGAAAACGCCGAACAGGGACTGCCTGAACACCGCCCGCGCCCTGGTGAAGTCACGGGCTCCGCAGGAATGCGCCACCTGCACGGAGAAGCCCGTCATCACGGCCATGACGAAACCCGTCAGAATCCATGTGCTCGACGACACGAGGCCTATGGACGCCGCCGGATTCGCCCCGAGACGGCCCACCATGGCTGAGTCTATGTATTGCATCAGCACGCTGGAAAGCTGCGCAAGGATGGCCGGCACCGCAAGCATCAGCGTAAGCGACAGCTGCTGGCGGCTGCTCAAATCCTCGCCTCCGCGAAGACGCCCGAGCAATATGTCCTTGCTGCCGGTTTTTCTCGTGCCGCTCATAAGAAAAGCCCGTCTTTCATTTCCAGGCTGCGGTCACACAGCGACGCCAGCTCAGGGTCATGGGTCACGATTACGAAAGTCTGCCCGAGGGTATCGCGCAGGCTGAAAATCAGTTTATGGATTTCCTGCTTCGTGGACGAATCGAGATTGCCCGTGGGCTCGTCGGCAAAGAGCACCGCCGGGTCGTTCACGAGTGCGCGGGCTATGGCCACGCGCTGCTGTTCTCCGCCCGACAGCTCGGACGGCTTGTGTGATGTCCTGGCAGAGAGTCCGGTGAGTTCGAGCAGGCGCATGGCCGCGCTGCGGGCCTCCGAAGTCCGCCTTCCGGCTATCAGCGCCGGTATCATCACGTTTTCGAGGGCGGTAAACTCCGGCAGCAGGTGATGAGCCTGAAACACGAATCCTATGCTTTTTCCGCGGAACGATGCAAGGGCGTCCCCTTTGAGGGAGCGGCCCTTTTCGCCGAAAACCGTGGTGCCGGCGATTTCGAGCGTGCCTTCATCGGGGGTAGACAGCGTGCCGAGTATTTGCAGCAAGGTGGTCTTGCCGGCTCCCGAAGCCCCGACGACGGAGAGAATCTCCCCTTTCGAGACCTCCAGGTCTATGCCTTTCAGCACCTCCAGCATCCCGAAACGCTTGCGGATGTTCTTAGCCTTTATAATCATGTCGCAAAGTTAATAAAATCCGCGAGGTGCACAGCACAAAAGTCATTGAAGAGAAAACGACGCAAGACTCTTTGCATGAAGAAGCGGAGACGCTGCCGGCAAAGTCTAATGCAAGTCATCGAGAGTGTCCCACAGCGGTTCCAACTTCTCTCTTATCAAAGATATCACAACATCAAAAGGCAGTTCATCCCGGTAGTGAATCTTTTTCAGAAAACCCGCCCACATTCTCAATCTCGCAGGCTCTTTCTCAAATTCAGGGTTGAACAGCGGGTGGTCTGTAGTATAACCTGTGCCTCTGTTCGCAAAGACCTCGCGGACGGCTTCCGCGAGCATAACCTGATTTACCTTGTCTCCGGAAAGGATGCCGTACACATCGAAGAAATCTTTCATCCTACTATTGGACTCTGCGCGGTCTATCATTGTCTGGAACTTCTCCGCCACCACAGTCTCAAGCGAGTATGCTCCGATGTTGACAGGCGGCAGCCCTTCTATCAGCAAGGGGTAGTCCAGCTCCACTGCCTCCGGGACAATGATATCACCAAATCCTATATCCATAGAAAACCTTTGTACTATGGTGTCCATATGTGCGGTAAGATGGACTCTCAGGCCGTTGTATTCTTTTTCAAGAGTGATGTCTTCAGGTTCAATCTGGTTATCGCCGCTGTCAAAGACGACACCGTCTTCCGGACATTCAATCCGGCATATCTCTTGAAACGCCTGTTTAATGTTCTGT
>JAFLUX010000038.1 GCA_022508605.1 Bacteroidales bacterium
GACAAGAGTGAATAAAATGCAGAGAATCATTATATTTGCATCTGATAACCAAATCGAAACAGTTATGGGATTTTTTACAGGAAAGACAGTCATAATAACAGGGGCGGGGAAGTCGCTCCTGAAGGACGGGCGCTGCGGCTCCATAGGGTACGGCATAGCCCACGCATTCGCCAAGGAAGGGGCGAACCTCGTGATAACCGGGCGCAACGTCCCCAAGATGGAAGCGGCCAAGGAAGAGCTCGAGTCCGCCTACGGTGTGAAGGTGCTCTGTCTCCAGGCCGACATAAAGGCCGGGGCTGACAATATCGCTACCGCCGGGGAAGTGGTCCGGAAAACGGTGGAAACATTCGGCGGCATACAGGTGCTCGTCAACAATGCCCAGGCTTCGGCCTCCGGAGTCTCGCTTGCCGCTCATACGGCGGAAAACTTCGACCTTGCAATCTACTCCGGGCTGTATGCGGCATTCGCATATATGAAGGCCTGCTATCCGTATCTGAAGGAAAGCCGCGGTTCGGTAATCAACTTTGCGTCCGGAGCCGGTCTGTTCGGCAACGCCGGCCAATGCTCGTATGCCGCGGCCAAGGAAGGCATAAGGGGACTGAGCCGCGTGGCGGCTACGGAATGGGCTCCTGACGGGATAAACGTGAATGTGGTGTGCCCCCTGGCGTGGACGGCCCAGCTCGAAAAGTTCAGGGATGCCTATCCGGATGCCTACGAAAAGAATGTGCATGTGCCTCCTATGGGACATTTCGGCGATGCCGAAACGGAAATAGGCCGGGTGGTCGTGCAGCTCGCCTCTCCCGATTTCAAGTACATGAGCGGGGAGACGCTGACTCTTGAAGGCGGCCTCGGCCAGAGACCTTAGCGGAAAAGCGGCGCAAGGGGCGGTTTACCACCCCTTGCGTATGTTTTCAGCCATTTCCCGCACGAGACGCGCGCGCGCCTCGCGGCTGTACCAGGCTATGTGCGGGCTGAGCAGTATGCGCTCGGGGTATTTCGACATGAGATAGGGGTGGTCCGCCCTCAGCGGCTCCTTTTCGTACACGTCTATGCCGAGTCCGGCAATGACCTGCTCGTCTATCGCGCGCACGAGGTCTTCCTCCTTTGCTATGCCTCCGCGTCCTGTGTTCACGATGAATGCGCTTTTCTTCATCCGGCACAACTCTGCATATCCGATTAACCCTGCCGTAGCCGTATTGTACGGGGCGTGGATGCTCAGCACATCAGATTCCCGCATCAGTGTATCCAAGCTGACCGACGGGTAGTCCCGGCAGTGGGAGGTTCCGGAGGTGGAATAATATATGACCTTCATGCCGAAGGCTTCTCCTATGGATGCCACCTTCCGGCCTATTGCCCCCATGCCTACTATGCCGAGGGTCTTACCGGACAGCTCGGTGAACGGATGCCCGGCGTCCACATGTATGCCTCCGGCGCTGTAGCGGCCGTCCCTGGCGTAGGCATTGTAGTGGAAGGCGAGCCCTGCGAGGTTCAGTATGTGCATCCATGTAATCTGGGCCACTGAGTCGGTGGAATACCCGGCTACGTTGCGCACGGCCACGCCGCGCTCCCTGCACAGTTCCGTGTCGATGTTGTTGATTCCGGTGCCGGCCTCGCAGATGAGTTTCAGCGCAGGTGCGGCATCGAGGAATGCGCGGTCCACTATCACCTTGTTCAGTATCGCCACATCGGCGCCTGAAACCCTTTCCCTGGCCTGTTCGGGGGTCGATGAGTCATATCGGACGAAGTCTCCGAGCTTCGCTATTTCTTCAAGGGATGCGTCGCCCATGGTGGCGGCATCGAGGAATACTATTTTCATGCTGTCGGTATCGTCAGTGTTTTCTCCAGAATCTCAGGCTTATGTCCTCTCCGTGGTGATACAGCCTCTGGTTTGTGCTCCTGCTGTTCAGAGGGCCGAGCGCTTCTATGTAGGGGCCGACCTTGATGTAGTCGAAAAACTCCTCGAACTCCTCCTCGACTCTCTCCCTTCCGGTGTACAGTGCCGTTTCTATCTGCGGGTATGAGCTTTTCAGGTGCCCGGCGAGCCTCAGCAGGGCATCCCTGTCGGCACCTTCTCCCAGGAAAAGGAAGCAGTTCACGCCGAAGTTGTCTTCGATGAGCCGGTCTATGATGCGGGGGGTCAGCTCCTCCCCTATGTCGCCGCGCAGGAAAGGGGAGTGGCATCCCGGACAATTACCCCGGCAGTTGCTGATTTCAACGGCCAGGGTAACGCGGTCCGGTATTTCTTCCATGACGATATCCGTCAGTTCCGGGATATACTTAAGCATCCTTCGGAGTGTAAAAACGCTTTCCGGCTTCTTCCTGCCGAGGCTCCGCAAAGCTCGATATGCGCTTCAGATAACCGATTACACGTGTCAGGTAGTCAAGGTTTTCGCTGCCGCACTTCGGGCATTTCTCAAGCGTGTCCTTGCTGATGTGTCCGCAGTTGTTGCAGACCGTATTGCGGCAGTTGAAGGTGAAATAGTTGGTGCCGTAATGCGCCGCCACTTTCAGCAGCTGCCTGTACTGGTCTTTGCTGAGGTGTTCGGCTATGTTCATGTGCAGGGCGGACCCACCGTCGAGATATTTCACGAAATCTTCTCCGTGAAGTTTGAACTTGTCTATCATGGAGACGCTTTCGTCCTCCGGATTGTAGAAGTATGAGCTGTACAGGTTGTGCTTGCCGGAGACGAAATACCCGTCTTTCTTGTCCCACTTGTAATTCTTCGCCGCGAGGTTTTCTGCGGGGACGAATTCGGTGTTGAACATGGCATCCGCAGTCTTGTCCTTGCGGTTCGCGATGTTTATCGTTTCCAGTATGGTGTTTACGAATGCGCCGTATTCGGGGTTGGGAGACACCTCCAGTCCGAGAAATTCGGCTGCCTCCGTCAGTCCGTTCACTCCTACGGTGAGGTACTGGCGCTTCATGTCTATGAATCCGGCCTTGTACACGTCGAGCATTTCGGCCCGCAGGAAGTCCTTTATGATTTCGTTGAAGGCAATCTGGTACTTGTGCACGCGCTCGGTCATCTCGCGTATATCCTTCGCTATGTAATTCGTGTAAAGGTCGTCCTTGTCGTAGAAATTGCTGACAGGATTCAGAGGCTTGCCGGCCTCTATGTGTACGCCGCGCCGCTCCGCGAAATAACGCCGCACTGAGTCCTGTATTATACGGTTGAGGTTTATCGTCATGACCGATTTGGAGCCGGTGCTGACGGATGCGGTGCCCATGGAGTACTGGTGAGTCGTGTGGTTGTGGCTCTCGTCCTCCATGTCTTTCAGCGAGTTGCGCAGCCGGCAGCAGCTCGACAGGGAGTCCGGACTGTTGGACAGGTAGCAGAAGAAACTGTGTCCTTTGGACCACATCTCGGCGGTAAAGTCGGCGTAATCCTTGTCGGCGAAATCGTCCGCACCGTCGGTGAGCAGGGCCATGGTCTCCACCGGGAAGGTGAGTATGTAGTTGTTCCTCTCCTCGTTGAACCAGTTCATGAAGTGCCTCTGCAGCCAGTCGAGGGTCTCCCACTTTGGGGCGGAGCCGTCGGGGAAGCGGAAGTCGCCGAAGACTCCCTCGAAATAGGGCTTGTCGAAATAGCCTATATTCCAGAATACGGTCTGGTATCCGCGGTTTCCGGCAGGCATGTTCATGGAGTGGACCACCTGCTGGAAATAGTTGTCTATGACTTTCACGAGGGTGCGGCGCTTCAGGTTCAGCTCCACCACGTCTTCAAGGTGTTCGAGGTAGTCGTTGCCGTAGTCTTTCCGCACGAAATAGTCGAAATACATCAGGAACTCCGGAGTCGCCACCGCGCCCATGAACTGGGAGGACACGGAGTAGACGAGGTTGATGAACTCCCCGCAGAAACTCTTCAGGTCGGTGGGAGCCACCGACACGCCGCCGAGTTCTTTGAGCCCGCTGACGAGGAAAGGGTACATGGTGATGGCGACGCAGTACGGGAAGCCGGGGGTGCCGCTCTCGTCGTGTTTGTACAGCACGTGCGAGTCGAGGTCCTTGAGGTACTGGTCCGCAAGGTGACGCCCGTAGAGCGTCTTTATCTTGTCGCACATGATGTAGCGGTTCTGCTTGATGTTGTTCTCCTTGTACAGCTCATTGCCCAGCGTGACTATATTCTTTCTCGTCACGTTGGCGTTGGCGTCGTACTTGGAGCCGCTCGCCGCGTTCGTGGCGGCGATATAGTCCTTTATGAAATCCCTTTTCTTGCGGAGGTCGAGGTCGGCATCGAATTTCTCTATGTACGCGAGCGCAACTTTCTTGTTGATGGACATCAGGGAGTCCACCACCTGGCGGCGGATTTCCGAACTGTATATCCCGTCGTATATGTAGAGGTTGTTTATTATGGACACGACTATCGAGTCGTCGCAATATTCTCCTGCGGTCCTGTACGCCTCGTGGATTCCGCGGGCGAGTTTGGCTTTGTCGTATTCTTCAATCGAGCCGTTGGTTTTTCGTACATCCATGGTTTTAAGTATGATTACAATTACGGGACAACAAATTTAGCCAATAGAAAAACTATAAAGGCCAAAACGGGGCAGAAGTTTTCAACATAAAATCAACAAACGCACCTCAGGCCTCTGAGATGCGTTTTGTCGATTTTGTGCTTCGTGTCAGATTACGTCGAAGGCGAAGACGTGCCCCTTTCCTCCGCCCCAGGTTTCCGTGACCACGAGGCGTATTCCGGTGGCCTGCACGGGCTCGAAGTCCACCTTGCACAGACGCTTCCAGTTATGTCCGCATTCATATACCGTCTGCCAGCCGGATTTGCCGTTGCGTACTTCTATCCTGTAGGCCTTTGGCATCATCCACGGCATCTCCACCCTTTCGGTGGTCGCCTCGAGCTTGCGCATGCGCTTGCTGCGGACCTTGAACATGGAATCGAACACAAGGCGCGCTCCGCTGATGGTCACGGGTTTCTTCCAGCTGTATTCCACGGAGGCATCTCCGCAGTCCACCCATACGCCGTTGTCGGCTCCGTCCCAGCTCCTGTCTATCCCGTTGCGCAGCACTTCGTTTTCCGCGCTCACGGATGCGCTCATCGTAAGGGGCGAGGGCTTGCGCCAGCGGTAGGGGAGCATGCAGTCGTCGTCTTCAAGCATCTCCTGCACCTCGGACATGTACTCCGAGTGCACCTTGGCCGGGCTGATGCCCTTTTCGATGGCCACGGCGGCTCCGGTGCCGCAGGCCTGGCCGAGCAGGGCCGTGGTGGCCATCACCCTGGTCGCGGACAGCCCCATGTGGGTACAGGAAATGTCGCGCCCGGCAAACATCAGGTTGGGCACGTTGACGGAATACAGACATCCGAAAGGTATTCCGAAATAGTCCGGGGTGGAGTATTCCACGCTTATGCGTCCCTTCTTGTGGAAGGCCTCCGGGTCGTGGTCGTCGAGAGTCCATCCCCCGTATGCCACTACATCGTCGAAATGCCCCCCCGAAAGCACATCGTTCTGCGTGAGTATGTGGGGCCCTATGTAGCGCGTGGACTCCCGCTTTCCGGGAAGCGAACCTATCCAGTCCAGTTCATATCCCTTGCCTCGGCCGTCGGGGTTGTTCTTGATGTATTCCCATATTCCGTATGCGATGCGCTTGAGTTCGAACTGAATGTCGGGGGCATCGAATATGGTGTCGTACAAGCCTCCGAACTCTATCCACCAGAAATTGTTGTCATGCGGATTGTAGATGCGCTTGTAGTTGAACTTGACGCCGGGTATCGTGGACTTGGGCGTGTCGTAGTCGAAGTCGTCGTCGGTGAAGTGATAGGCCCAGTCGGGAGCCGTGAAGGGGTGCTCCTCGTCCGTCTTGCGCAGCTGCAGGAGTATGGAATTGCCCATGGTGTGGCTGTCGCCTCCGGTCTGCAGCAGCGTCTCCCCGAATTCTTCAGGGAACTCGCGTCCGCGGCGGAATTTCGCGCCGCTGAGCCTGAGTATCCCGTCGCCGGTGCAGTCTGCAAAGAGCTTTCCCTTTACGAGAAACTTGGTGTATGCGTTGGTGTTCCAGCACTTGAGGGCGGATATGCTGTCCCCGTCCATGACCACGTCCTCCACCGATGTGTTGAGAAGCAGCCTGATGTTCGGCTCGTCCATGACCGTGGACAGTATCACGTCGTCCCACATGGTGTAGCGCTGAAGCGGATTGTAGCGGAAGTTCCTGAGCTGCATTTCTTCAAGTATGCCGGCTTCCGAATACTGGTCCTTGAGGACTCCGACTATTCCCATCCTCATCTCGCTCGAGGCATTGCCGCCGAGCACGGGACGGTCCTGGATGAGTATGACGCTGGCTCCGTGGCGGGCTGCCGAGACTGCGGCGCATACCCCGGCCAGACCTCCTCCGGCCACGATGAAATCGCCTTCGAGCGTGACTTCCCTGACCACTTCGGAATTTTGTTCCGTAAGCAGCCCCTGGGCCGAGGCCTGGAGCGCGGCGGACAAAAGCAGGGCGGCCGCCGCCGCACGGTGTAGAATATTATTCATGATTTCTTCGCAATTTTCCACAAATATAAGCTATATTTGTCAAAAATAACAGAATATGTACACAGCTGACAACGGATTATATGTAGCGCACGGACCTCAGGGTCCGATAAGCATAACGGGCAAGATGGCCAATCGCCACGGGCTTGTAGCCGGAGCCACCGGCACCGGAAAGACCGTGACCCTCCAGGTGCTGGCCGAGACATTCAGCCAGGCCGGAGTCCCGTGCTTCATGGCCGACATGAAGGGCGACCTGAGCGGAATCAGCCAGGCCGGGCGGCTCTCCGGATTCATAGAGAAAAGGTGTGCCGAATTCGGCATCTCCGAGCCCCGTTTCAGCCCGGCTCCCACACGTTTTTACGATGTCTTCGGCGAGCAGGGGCATCCCATGCGCACCACGGTGTCGAACATGGGGCCGCAGCTGATGAGCCGTCTGATGGGGCTTAGCGACGTGCAGGCCGGCGTCATGGAAATACTTTTCAAGGTGGCCGACGACAGGGGACTGCTGCTGATAGACCTCAAGGACCTGCGCTCGATGCTGACATACATAGATGAGCATGCCAAGGAACTGCGCGCCGAATACGGGAATGTGACTTCGGCCTCCGTGGGGGCCATCCAGCGTGCGCTCCTCGGTCTCGAGTCCGAGGGGGCGGAGAGTTTCTTCGCCGAGCCCTCGTTCGATATCAATGACCTTTTCGCGGTGGAGAACGGACGCGGGGTGATGAGCGTGCTCGCCGCGGACAGGCTCATGCAGAATCCCAAGCTCTATTCCAGCTTCCTGCTGTGGCTGCTTTCCGACATCTATGCCTCCCTTCCGGAAGTCGGTGACTGCGAGCTGCCGAAGCTGATATTCTTCTTCGATGAGGCCCATACCCTTTTCACTGATACCGCACCGGCCCTCGTAGCCAAGATAGAGCAGGTCATCAGGCTTATACGAAGCAAGGGCGTGGGAATATATTTCGTGACGCAGAATCCTACGGATATCCCTGAAAGCATACTCGGGCAGCTCGGAAACCGAATCCAGCACGCTCTGCGGGCATACACTCCGAAGGACCAGAAGGCGGTGCGCAGCGCCGCGGAGACTTTCAGGCCGAACCCTTCTTTCAAGACCGCGGACGCCATCACGACCCTCGAAACCGGCGAGGCCCTTGTCAGCTTCCTCGATGAGAGCGGTGCGCCGGGAGTCGTGGAGCGGGCGCGCATACTCTTTCCCCTCAGCCAGATAGGGGCCATATCGGAAGGCCAGAGGCTGGATATCCGGAACTCCTCTCCGCTGAAAGGGAAATACGACACCGTCATCGACCGGGAATCCGCCTTCGAAATCCTTCTGGCCGAGCGCCAGCGTGCGGAAGATGAGCTTGCGGCGCAAAGTGAAGATGCGGGGCGGAAGAAAGGAAAAACCTCCTCCGGAAAGACCAAGGCGGGCATAGGAGGCGCCGTGATAAGCGCTGCCATAGGAGCCGCGGTCACCAGTCTGTCTCGAAGTGCGGGGAACGCTGCCGTCGATGCCCTCTCCGGCAAGTCCAAGGACAAGAAGAAAAGCGGCAAGTCCGCCACCGAGAAGGCTCTGTCCAATGCCACGACCACGGCCATACGCACTCTTACCCGCAGCATCCTCGGCAGCCTTGTGAAATGAATCTCCGTCTTTTTGGTGCCGTCCTTGCGCTTATATGGCTGACCGCTTCCTGCGGGCAGGGAAGTGAAGGCGCCTCGGAGGGGACTGATGCCGTGTCCTTGCAGGATGCGCCCTCCCTCCTCGGATTTCGCACGGAAGACTTTGCCGCGGACTCTTCTAAGGTCAGGGACGGCGAGACTTTCAGCGGACTCATGGCCCGCCTCGGCATGAAGGGCGTCGATTCCTATGTGCTGGCGCAGCGCTGCGACAGCATCTTCGACGTGCGCCGGATGCGGGCAGGGAATGCCGTTGAAGCCTATTACAGCAAGGATTCGGCACGCACGCTCGAATATGTAGTATATCACAATGACAGGATACGCTCTACGGTTTTCCGCTGCCGTGACAGCCTGCATGCATATCTGAGCGACAGGCCGGTCGTCTCGGAGCGCCGTATCGCCGACGTCACCATCCGCAGTTCCCTGTGGAATGACATGAAAGCTGCCGGCGCATCGCCTCTGCTGATAGTGGAACTCGCCGACATCTACGCATGGAGCGTCAATTTTTTCGGCCTGCAAGGAGGCGACCGCTTCCGCCTGATTTACAATCAGACTCTGTGCGACGGGGAAGTGGTGAAGATAGACAGCATAGAATTCGCGGTCTATGACAGCGGCACGTTCAGGGCGGCGGCAATACGCTTCGACCAGAGAGACGGGGGAAACAAATACTGGAACGAGAAGGGAGAGAGCCTGAGAAAAGCATTCCTTAAGGCGCCCTTGCGCTACAACCGCATAAGCAGCGGCTTCAGTTACCGGCGCAAACACCCCATCAGCGGCAAGGTGAAAGCGCATACCGCCGTGGATTATGCGGCGCCCTCGGGCACGCCCGTGCATTCCATAGGGGACGGAACGGTGACGCTTTGCGGATGGGACGGCACCGGAGGCGGCAAACGGGTGAGAATAAAGCACATGAACGGCTACGAGACATGCTACATGCATCTTTCGGGCTTTGCCCCGGGGATAAGTTCCGGAGCGAGAGTCTCCCAGGGGCAGCTTATAGGCTACGTGGGCGCAACAGGGCAGGCCACCGGTCCGCATCTGGATTTCCGCGTATGGAAAGACGGCGTGCCGATAGATCCGCTGAAGATGATATCCCCGCCTTCCGAACCGCTGAAAGCTGAAAATCTCGATTCCCTCGGCCGCATGTACGAGGCCTTTTTGAAAGAACTGCCGGAATGAATATAGAAGCTGTAGCCTGGTTCCACAGCCCGATGAAAGAAAAGTTCGGCATTCCGAGGCAGTCCGGGCTCGTGCCCGCCCTGCGCGGCGAGGTCCGTTTCGTAAAGCCTTACGACAATCCGGAAGCGGTGCGCGGCCTTTGCAATTTCGATTATTGCTGGCTTCTGTGGGGCTTCTCCCTCAATGCGGCGTCTCCCGTGGGCCTTACCGTCCGTCCGCCCCGCCTCGGAGGGAACGAAAGGGTGGGGGTCTTCGCCAGCCGCTCGCCGTTCAGGCCGAATCCGCTGGGACTCTCGTGCGTAAAGATAGAGTCGGTAGGGAAGGGGGTGATAGAGGTGTCCGGGGCTGACCTTGCTGATGGGTCTCCGATATACGACATAAAGCCCTACCTGGCTTATGCGGACAGTCGTCCGCTGGCAAGATGCGGATTCATCGACTCCGTGTCGTGGCAAGAGCTTGAAGTCGATATCCCTGACGATCTGCGTGTCATTCTCGGCGATGCCGACGCCGAGGCCCTCTGTCAGGTCCTTTCCCAGGATCCGCGCCCCGCATACCGCCGCAAGGATGGGACCGGAGAGATTTACGGGCTTGTTTTCGGAGAGTTCAATGTCAGATTCAGCGCAGACTCCGGCCGCGTATTTGTCCATTCTGTTGAAAAGTATTAACTTTGCGCCCTATGTCGTATACGCTTCCTGAGATACTGAACTCCCGGTCCAAGGAGGAAATAGAGGCGACGCTCGATTATTTCAACGAGCTGCCGCTTCGCAGCGGGCGCAAACAGGATATGGTGAAGCGGCTTTCCGCATATCTGTCCAATCCGAAGGTATGGCTGGAAAAACTCATGGAGCCGGATTTGCGCCTTCTCCAGAAACTGTGCAAGGCGGGACCGGACAAGTTCGTGGACATGATTCCGGGAGACTTTCCCTCCGTCGTGGAGGTGCTGCGCTTGGTGGAGACTGGCGACTCGGACTCGGAAGATTATATCAGGATAGGCATTTCATCTATTTTTTACAACCTGATTGCTAAAGACATAGATGGTGTTATATCAAGAAAGGAACAAGATGGTTCCTTCGAGCTTGAACACCTCATTCTCGGTATAGTGAACTTCTACGGGGCCGTCCCGCTGCGGACTTTCGTCTCCTGCATCTGCGACGATTATACCGACCTCGCGCTGCTCGGGCATCTCATTAAGCTGATAAAGGAACACCCCATCATCCGCATGTATCAGGAAAACTACAGGGGAGAGACCTATCTCGTGTCCCCGTACGTCGAGAACTTCGACGCCCTGATGCAAAAGCGCCGGAGCGCCTGCAAGGGCATCCGCAGATATCCGGAAATACGGCGCGAAGCCGCGGAAAGCTGCGGCATCGACTCGCCATTCTGCTTCTACGGCAAGGACACGCCTGAGGGCAAGGCGCTCGTGGATTTGCTGTACTGCATAGGATACGAGGGAGACGCCCTCCTCGCAGTGGCCCATTCGGTATGGATCAATGCCCAGTTCGAGCCGGATGACAACAATACCGGCATGCTGCTCTATCCTGTGACATCGGTGATTGATGAGATTCCGACCTTCGAGCTGTTCAGGGAGTATGTGGATGTGATACTCGCTTATGCCAACAAGGTGCCGAAATGGCTGCTGAAAGGTCGCAGCGCGGAGGAAACCGGCATGATGCGTTATTCTGCGAGCGACAGCTATCTCGAGAGCCTGTATGGACACGAAATGTCCGAAAGCGAAAGCGAGGCGCTGATGAAGCTCTTCGACAGCGTGCACCGGGTGCGTCCCGCGGGTCCGGACGATCCGTGCCCCTGCGGGAGCGGATTTTCATACCGTTTCTGCCACGGCAGGCACGTCAGCTGAGTTTTCTCCGGCTATTTGAGCACTTTTATTCTTAGGTGGGTTCCGAGATATTCCGCAAGCCCTCCGACCTCCTTGTCGTCCGGGGCCACTATGGTGCAGATCATCAGATGTCCCTTTGAGAACTCCTGGCACATGAGGAGCATTATGGAGCCGTCTTCGCACTCCCCGGAAAATCCGTAGGCCTTCTTCCCCATGAATTTCCACTCGGCGACGGAACACTCGTCGTCTTCGTCCCCGTCCCAGCCTATGATTTCGGCGTAGTTGGCGTAGGCTTCGTCTTCGGCCGTGGTATCGGCCGGCATTTCTCCCACAAAAAGTTCGACGGATGCGGAGCCGCCCTTGCCGTCCGCGCCCGTGCGCCGGGCCTCGAGATGCGTGATGAGCACCCCTTCGGACTCTTCATATTTTTCTATCTCGCTGTTCCATCCTTCGGGCAGCTGAAGTGAGATGTCGTAGTTCATTGCGTATGGTATTATATCGTTTTTCGGCTGATTCGTCTGCAAAGATAGCAAAAAAGGCCATAATTTTATTCCGCCCCGCGAGATTTCGGGTATTATCTATCAATCTATTGAATAATAGCATATAAAACATTATTGTTTTCATTATTAACAAAAATGTTACCTGTTGTTTTCCTGCATCCCGGTGCCTTTTCTTTCCGCACGCCGGCATCTCGCGGACTTGAAAAAATCAATTTTTTTCTTATCTTTGAAAGATATGAACAAGAATATAATTTCAGTATCCGTAATGTGCTCCGACCTCATGAACCTCGGAGCCGATATCGACACCCTCAGGGAATGCGGAGTGGACTGGCTCCATGTCGATGTGATGGACGCCCATTTCGTGCCCAACCTTACTTTCGGCCCCGACTTCATCAAGGCTATGCACGCCCGCACGGACCAGCCGCTGGACATACACCTCATGGTCACTGACCCGGAACTGGTGATGGAACGCTTCGAGCTGCGCGCGGGGGATATCCTGAGCGTCCATGTCGAACTCGGCAGGGACTTCGGGGAGCTCAGCCGGCGCGTGAGGTCCCTGGGCTGCAAATTCGGTCTGGCCGTGAATCCTGAGACGCCGGTGGAGGCCCTGGAGCCGCACTGCGGACTTTTCGACACGGTGACGCTGATGCTCGTGCATCCGGGCTATGCCGGGGCCACCATGGTGGAAGGCATCATGGAGAAAGTCGGACAGACCCGGCGCTGGCTCGACTCCAAAGGGCTTGCCGACGTCATGATAAGCGTGGACGGCAGCGTAAGTGCCGAACGGGCCGCGTATATGGCAGGCCTCGGCGCCGGCATCTTCGTCGGCGGCACCGCCGGCATATACCGCAAGGGCATGGACCTAAGAGAAACGATTCCAACATTCAGAAAAGCTATAACGTTATGAACAAGATTGAAAGCGCGCTCCGGCGCACTACAGACACGAAGGACCTGTTCATAGGTCCGGGAGTCGTGTCCCGCACTGCGGAAATGTTCCTGAAACTCTTCCCGGGAAAAACCGCACTGATCATCGCAGACAAGAATACCTGGGAAGTTGCAGGCAAAGCCGTGCTCGGCTCTCTTGAAGCTGCATCCGTGCCGCATGAGGAGCCGTTCATCTTCGACGACCCCGAACTTTACGCAGAGTGGAAATTCGTCGAGCAGCTCAAAGTCCGTCTCGGGTCTACCGACGCCATAGCGATAGCGGTGGGCTCCGGGGTCATCAACGATTTGACTAAATACACCTCGCACCTTATCGGACGCAAGTACATGTGCGTGGGAACTGCCGCCTCCATGGACGGATACACCGCATACGGTGCTTCGATTACCAAGGACGGCAACAAGCAGACATTCGACTGTCCCGCCCCCTACGGCTTCGTGATGGACCCTGTCATAGCCGCAGATGCTCCCAAGGAACTCGCCGCCTCCGGTTATGCCGACCTCATAGCCAAGATTCCGGCGGGCGCGGACTGGATGCTTGCGGATACCGTGGGCTCCGAAGCCATAGACCAGTTCGGCTGGGATCTCGTGCAGGACGGCCTGAGGGAGGCTCTTTCCGCACCTGCGGCAGTGCACGCTGGAGACGTGGAAATGACCGAAAAACTCGCGGAAGGTCTGCTTATGAGCGGTTTTGCGATGCAGGCCATCCAGAGCAGCCGTCCCGCTTCCGGCACGGAGCACCAGTTCTCCCACTGCTGGGACATGGAGAATCTTTCCTATCCCGACGGCAAGCACGTTTCCCACGGATTCAAGGTGGGTATAGGCACATTGGCGAGTACGGCATCTCTTGAATTCCTTCTTGAAAAGGACATAGAGAACCTGGATGTCGACAAATGCGTGGACGCCTGGAAGAGCTGGGAAGAGACCGAGGCCGAAATCCGCGAGATATTCGCTGGCAAGCCCGGACATCTTGCGCGCGGACTCGAGGAGACCAAGGGCAAATATGTCGACAAGGACGGGCTCAGGAAGCAGCTGGAGGCATTGAAGAAGGCCTGGCCGGAGCTGAAGGAGAAAATCCGCGGACAGATAATCCCTTTCTCCGAGGTGCATGAGAACCTCCGGCTCGTCGGCGCCCCTTATGAGCCGGAAATGATTTGCGTGGACAGGGCGAGGATGCGCAAGACATTCTCCTACATTCCCTACATGCGCAGCCGTTTTACCAATATAGACATAGTGTACCGTCTGGGCCTCATGCCGGAACTCACCGAGCGGCTGTTCGGAAAGGGCGGTATCTGGGAAGTCAAGGAATAGGATATGCAGACTGGAAAGACACTCAAATACTGGCAGTGGCGCACTATAGCCGTCACGATGATAGGCTACGCCATGTTCTACCTCGTGAGGAAGAACTTTTCTTTCTCCATGCCGGGACTCGGTGCCGAATTCGGCATCACCAAAACGCAGCTCGGTATCTTCCTGACCCTCCACGGGGTCATATACGGCCTTTCGCGCTATGTGGTGGGCATCATAACTGACAGAAACAGCGCAAGGAAGGTGATGTCCCTCGGACTCATGCTCTGCGCCATCGTGAACATACTTTTCGGCACGAGCGATACGGTGGCGTCGTGGATAGTGGCCATAGCCGGGAAATCCGGCGACGTGGCGGCCATATCCGCCGTCCTGGTATATGTCATGGGCGTGCTGTGGATGATAAACGGCTTCCTGCAGGGCATGGGCGTGCCTCCGTGCACAAAGACGCTCACCCAGTGGATACACCCCAATGAACTTGCGACCAAGATGTCCATCTGGAATATGTCGCATTCCATAGGGGCCGGTCTTGCAATGGCCCTCTGCGGGTGGCTGGTCATGCCGCATCTCGGAGTGGACATGAGCCTGAATCCCGAGACGGTGGCGGCCATTTCCGCCAATCTGAACCTGGATACGACGGATCCCGCCAATATTGAAAAGATTGCCAATTTCGCGGCCCATTTCGGCGCATGGCGCTGGTGCTTCCTGATTCCTGCCGGAGTGGCGCTCCTCGGCTCGGTATGGCTTTTCTTCACCATGAAGGATTCCCCCTCGGACGTGGGACTGCCCGAGGTGGTGGGCAAGAAGAAGGCCATAGTGACTACGCCTGAAGAGGCCGCCGAACACAAGGCTTTCGTCAACAAGCACGTATACCGCAACCGCATAATATGGACCCTGGCAATCACCAACTTCTTCGTCTACGTGGTCCGTTTCGCCGCCCTCGACTGGGGCCCCACCCTCCTTACTGAGTCCAAGGGGCTGTCCATGGCCAGCGCTACCACGCTCTGCGTCGTATTCGAGCTTCTCGGAGGCAACCTCGGCATGCTTTTCTGGGGCTGGGCAACCGACCATATCTTCAAGAACAAGGCCCACCATACCTGTGTCGTGTGCATGATAGGGGTAGCGCTTTGCGTGGCCGCGTTCTGGATGCTTCCCATGAGCGCTTCGTGGTGGGTGATGCTCATACCCTTCACCCTGCTCGGCTTCTGCATCTACGGACCGCAGGCCCTCCTCGGCATCTGCGCCGCGCAGCATGCCACGAACAGGGCTTCCGCAACCGCCAACGGCATTCTCGGCATATTCGGTTATCTGAGCACAATAGTGTCGGGCTTCGGTTTCGGTTTCGTGGCCGAGCATTACGGATGGAATGCTGCATACGTCACGATTTTCGTGTGTGCGATAATAGGTCTCCTGACCGTTCTGACCATCTGGAGCGCCAAGGCTACCGGATATGAGGAAGATGATTTAAATCTTGCAAAATGAAAAAGTTAATTTGTGTTATCTTGAGTTTGGCTACAGCTTCGCTTCTGTTTGCCGCCAAACCCTTGCCCAAGGATGTAAGGGGCACGGTGAGCACTGTCGACGGGAAGCCTGTGGCGGGCGTGGCCGTATCCGACGGATTCAATGTCACCACGACCGACGCAGAGGGAAAGTACTGTCTGCCGAGAGTGGCGGCAGCCTACTATGTGTTCATCAGCATACCCTCCGAATATGAGGTTCCGCTGCGCCAGGGCCATCCCTGCTACTACAAGAAGCTCGAAGACCGCCCGGCCTATGACTTTACTCTCGTGCCCCTCAAGCATGGCCCTGAAAAGGAATTCAACCTTTTCCTCGCCGCGGATCCCCAGTGCCAGTGGCTGTGGCACGTAAGGAGGCTTGCGACGGAGGCCATCCCGGACATGAAGGCATATTCAAAAAAACTGAAAGGTCCCAGCTATGCCATGACCCTGGGGGACATAGCCTACAGCGAAGGACACCGCAACACCAATTACCTGCTTCCTGTCATACGCGATGAGTTTTCTGCCGAAAAGACCGGAATGCCGGTTTTCCAGACCATCGGAAATCACGATTTCGAATATCCCCTCACGGCAGTGGAGGAGGCGAGCCCTACCATATCCATGCGCCGCAACCGCAATTTCGAAGATATCTTCGGACCGGTGAACTACTCTTTCAACAGGGGAGACGTGCATATCGTGAGCATGATAGACGTGTGCTTCGAGACTTTCGGAGCGCCCGGAAAGTATCACGGAGACTTTACTGACGAGCAGGTGAGCTGGCTGGAGCAGGATCTGGCCGTAGTGCCCCAGGACAAATTGGTCATACTTTGCGTGCATATTCCCTTCGAGGGCATGTGGAACAAGGTGCCCAATGCGACAAAGGTGATGAAACTCCTGGCTTCGAGGCCGAATGCGCGGATAGTGAGCGGCCATACCCACACGATGAAGCATCTGCACTACGAAAACGGCGTGAGTGAATTCGTCGCCGGGGCCATGAGCGGATGCTGGTGGTGGAGCAAGAACTGCGCGGACGACACGCCCAACGGCTACAGCGTCTGGCGCATAAAGGGCAATGAGGTCGTTAGCGACATCTACAAGGGACAGAACTTCAAGGATGACTACCAGATGCGCATATACAGGGGAGATGCCGAATTTGGCGGAGAGTTCGAGAAATTCAGACTCGCCCATGGCGAAGGCAGCATCCTTGTGAATGTATGGAACTGGGACGAGGGATGGCGTTCGGAAGTGTACGAAAACGGCAAGCTGGCCGGAGAGCTCGAAAAACTTCCCGTGTCAGCTGAGTTCCAGGCCCCTTACGACGGCAGCAAGGATTGGTGGGCGATAGGATACAATGTGGGAGTCGTCGGACGCGGACACGCCCCCGGCAGCAACCGCAACAACTATTGCTCAAAGAACTATCACATGTTCAAGTACACCATGAAGGACCCCGCAGCGAAAATCAAGGTGGTGGTGTACGACAAATCAGGCAGGAAGTTCAGCTGCAGCAAGATTACCACAGTCGATGACTATGCCGATCTTGCAGTGCGTCCCAAGTATCCGGTAATCCCCGGCTGGGAAGAATAAAGCGCCTTGCAGGACAGATTTCGGCCCGACGGCAGGCTCTATGCTGGACGTCGGGCCGAATTGTCTTGTATTCTCCCTCTACTTGAGGCCGGTAAGTTCGGGGTCGTCGAAATAGTCTATGCGCATGGCCTTGCGTACGTCGCGCAGCGTGGCGGCCGCTTCGGCGCGTGCCTTGCGCGAGCCTTCCCTGAGAATTTCCCACACGGCCGGCAGATTCTGCTCGAGTTCCGCCCTGCGTTTGCGGACAGGTTCGAGCAGCTCGTTGAGAATGGCTGCAAGGAAATTTTTCACCATCACGTCTCCGAGTCCGCCTGCGCGGTACTGGGCCTTGACTTCATTGAGGCTGTGAAATTCGAAGCTGGCCTTCTTTCCCGTGAAGCAGGATGAGAAACGCTCGAAGTGTTCGGGCCTGCAAAACGCATCCAGATAGGTGAACACCGTATTGCCTTCGACCTTTCCGGGATCGCTCACCTGAAGATGTCCGGGGTCGGTGAACATGCCCCTGACCTTGGCGTTTACCTCTTCTGCCGTGTCGGACAGGTAAATGCAGTTTCCCAGAGACTTGCTCATCTTCGCCTTGCCGTCGGTTCCTGGCAGACGGAGACATGCCGCATTTTCCGGCAGCAGGATTTCCGGTTCTACGAGGGTGGGGCCGTAAATGGCATTGAATTTTCTCACTATTTCGCGGCATTGCTCCACCATGGGCTCCTGGTCCTCGCCAACGGGGACGGTAGTGG
>JAFLUX010000039.1 GCA_022508605.1 Bacteroidales bacterium
TAGAACGGGCTGCGTCAGTAGATATACAGTTTCTGTCCTATGCTAAGCCTGTCGGTGCGCAGGTGGTTCCAGGTCATCAGCTGCTTTACGGAGACCCTGTAGCGCCTCGCGATGGCGCTCAGCGTATCTCCGCTCCTTACTGTATAGACCGTTCTCGCCCCGCTCCTGCCGGCAGCTCCGGACCCGGACGGCTCTTTCAGCACCTGGGCTGACAGGTACTGCGATGCATTGTGCGAATAAAGCGAATCGGGCTCCGCGGCAAGGAATGCCGAACTCCAGTTGTAGGGGATGTTCAGCACGGAAGTCCTGCTGTTGCCGGGGATAATATCCCTGTAGTACTTGGGGTTGAGATATTGCAGGTCTTCCAAAGGGATGCCCACCACTTCGCTTACCTGCTTCAAGTGGAGGTTGCGCTTGATTTCGAATGTATCCACTTGCACGGGAACCCCCACCGGTGCGGCCTTGAGTCCGTAATCCCGCGAGTATGCGAAAGCATACATCACGCCCACGAATGCAGGCACATAACCGCGCGTTTCCCTCGGCAGATAGGGATAGACGGACCAGAAATCCCTCTTGCCGCCGGCCCTTCTTATCGCCTTGTTCACATTGCCGGCTCCGCAGTTGTAGGCGCTAAGCGCCAGGGGCCAGTCGCCGAGCATCGCATACAGGTTCTTCAGATATCTGGCGGCGGCATCCGTGGACTTGTCCACATCCATCCTCTCATCCACGAAAGAGTCGATTTCGAGCCCGTAAGAACGCCCCGTAAGATACATGAACTGCCATATGCCCTTTGCCCCGGCCCGGGAAGTGGCGGTAGGCTTCAGCATGGATTCCACCACGGCAAGATATTTGAGCTCGAGCGGCAGGTCGTACTTGCGGAAGACCTCTTCGAAAAGCGGGAAATAATACTGGCTCAGTCCCATCGCCTGCTGCATCAGCTCTCTCCTTTTTTCAGAATACACCACCATGTAGTTCTTCACGATTTCGTTGAACGGGAGGGCGAAAGAGGCATTCATGCGTGACAGGCGCTCAATCATCACCTCATCGCTCACGGAAGAGCTCAGACGCATGGAATCGAGGTCCGTGAAAGGGTACGGGGCATTGCGGTTGAAATTGCTCCTGTACCACAGGGCCAGGAGGCTGTCCGTGATTTCCGGAGTATAATCCATGGGCCTTGGAGCCTCTGCCGGAACGTCGTTGCCGTCTGCCAGCACCTCCACCTCAGCCATGAAACGCTCCATGGCCCTCAGGCTGTCCACCACGCGCATCAGAGAGTCCACCCTGTGGCGCAGGGCCGTGTTCTCCTTCTCCAGCTGCGCAGCCCCCTTGCGGTTCTGTCCCGGAGCCGTACATGGCAGCAGGACGAACAAGGAGAGCAATATGCAGAGGCGGAGTTTCATTCGTGTCAGAATCGGAGTCCCATGCTGAGGCCGAATACCGGGGCAGGGTTGAATGCGAACTGGGTGTCGGGAGAAGTTATCAGAGAGGGTTGTATCCTGAGTGCCATGTCGTCGCTTATCTCGAAATCGTGCATGTACGAAAACACATTGGCATCTATCACCTGCAGCAGGTACACAAGGGCTATCGACAGCACGGAATAGTCGCGGTAGCGCCTGAACACGTTGCGGTAATAGACGGCCTGCTCTGCCGTAATAGGCCCGGTGTAGTCCGGCGCCGAGGCCTCCTTGTAGATGCGGCGGTATCTCTGGTAGTTGGTATTGTTCGTGTCGTAGAAGTAATATGCGGCGCCCAGTCCCCCGATATATATGGGAATCTTCCAGTATTCTCCGTTGTACGCCTGTCCGAGTCCGGGCAGGAGCAGGGAGTACAGGGTCGCACGGCCGGGGAGAGGCTCCGTATCAGACCTGTAGCTTATGACGCCGTCCATCTTGGCGGCCCAATATGCGATGCCGGAGCCGATGAAGCAGTATTTCGCCGCCTCGTGATTCCCCCGGGTATTCAGATATATGCCGGTGCCGAGTGTCCCGAAGATGCCGGTATACACCAGAGGCAGCTTCCAATACTGCCGGTTGTATATCTGTTCTCCCCCGACGAAAATGAGGGATCCGGAGAACATGGTGCCTATCTTCATCTCGTTCTCATGCCTGAGTCCGCCGAAATACTCCTTGAAGGAGAACATCACGTCCGCCGAGTCGGCGGGAGAGCTGTTGTCGTCATTGTATTGCTGCTGGAAAGCTTCCGTCCGGAACTGGGCGGAGGCCGCCATGCAGCAGCAGAGGGCAGAGAGAAGCGCGATTAGTTTTCTGTTCATCAGATGTCAGCGTCTTCCATGGCCTTCAAGAAACGTTCCACTTCGCTGTCGGAGGAAAAATGCACCGTCATGCTTCCCCTCCCCGAAGGGCTGCGCTTCAGCGAGATGTCGCGTGCGAAATACTTGCCGATGCGTGAGCGCAGGCGTCCATAGGGTTGCGGCAGGGAGTCCGCCGCAGGTTTTTCCGCAGCAGCGCCTTTTCCGGCCTTGCGCACCATCGCCTCAAGCTCCCGGACGGAAAGCCCGCGTTCTATCACAGCGTCGCACAGGGCCTCCTGCTTCTCGGGATCATCTATACCCGACAGGGCCTTGGCATGGCCGGGGCTTATCAGTCCGACCTTCAGGTCGTGCTGCACCTTGACAGGCAGTTTCAGCACCCGCAGCGTATTGGCGACGGTCGCCCTTTTCTTCCCCACCCGGTCTGCCATCTGCTCCTGGGTCAGGGAACACTCATCCATTAGACGGCGGTAGCTCAGCGCAAGCTCCACGGGGTCCAGGTCCTGGCGCTGGATGTTCTCCACTATGGCCATTTCGAGCATCCCCCTGTCATCCGTATCGCGCACGTAGGCCGGAATCATGGTCATCCCGCTCATCCTGCATGCCCTGAAACGGCGTTCTCCGCTGATTATCTGATAGCGATTGCCGACGAGCCGCACCGTGATGGGCTGGATGAGCCCGAGAGTCTTTATGGATGCGGCCAGTTCGTCCAGGGCAGCCGGGTCGAAATTCATACGGGGCTGGTAGGGGTTCGCGTCCACCAAGTCTGTCGGAATCCTCAGTATGTCGGCATCCGAGGCTCCGTGCGTCCCCGCCACGTCCTTGTTTATGTAGGCCACCGGCCTGCGTATCTGTTCGGCCGTCCTGATGTCGCCCATGAGGGCGCTCAGGCCCTTGCCGAGTCCTCTGACCTTATTGCTCATATTGCTTCGCGTTTTTCACCGTTGCGCTCGAGCACCTCGGACGCAAGATTGAGATAATTCGAGGAACCCGAACAGGATATTTCATAAAGCAGGACCGGCTTGCCGTGCGAAGGGGCCTCGCTCAAGCGTATGTTGCGCTGAATCACTGTCCGGAATACCAGGTCGCGGAAATGGTCGCGCAGTTCGGCAAGCACCTGCTGATGCACCTTGGTGCGGCCGTCGAACATGGTCACGACGAAACCCTCTATCGTGAGCGACGGATTGAGTCCGTTCTGCACTATTCGTATGGTCTGTAGCAACTTGCCGAGGCCTTCGAGAGCGAAAAATTCGGGCTGCACCGGGATGATTACCGAGTCTGCGGCAGTAAGCGTGTTCACCGTAATGAGCCCGAGGGACGGAGAGCAGTCGATGATTATGTAGTCGTATGCGTTCCTTACAGGCTCGATGGCCTTTTTCAGCACCGACTCCCGCTCCGGTTCGTTCACCAGCTCGAATTCTATGCCTACGAGGTTGATATGCGACGGTATCATGTGCAGCCCGGTCATCTCCGTCTGTATGAGGACGTCATCCGCAGAAATGCGGCCCTCCATCAGCTCATACAGGCTGCGGTGCCTGTCATCATCGGGAGAAAAGTTCAGGCCGGAAGTCGTGTTGGCCTGGGGATCCGCGTCTATTATGAGAACCTTTTTTTCCAAAGCGGCCAGGGACGCCGCCAGATTGATGGCGGTAGTGGTTTTTCCCACGCCGCCCTTTTGATTTGCAACAGCTATTACTTTTCCCATAATATGCAAAAATACGAAATAATTCATATTTCCGCACCATCGAAAGCCGCAAATCGGGAAAGACTCTCCGGAGAGTAGGCGGGAAAGTGAAATGTCACAGCCTGAGCTGATACTGAAGCTTTACTTCAGCACGAGGCTCCTTATATTTTGTCATCCACGGATAATCAATAAAGGAACACCGCCAATACACGGCCTGCCTTGCAGTAAATTTCCAGGCCCCGACAAAAGACAGGGCGCGCCCTCTTCCGTAATATGCCGGCACATTGAAACTGCCGGGAGCATCGCGCTCGTAGACATAAATCCTGTCGTCCCAGTCGTCGATGCAGAAAAGCGTGGCGCGCAGCCAGCACCTGAACTTTTCCGCCGAATATCCGGCTTCCGAATTGACAAGCCACGCCGCGGATTTGCACTTCACCAAATCGAAACGGGACGACACGCCGAACGGGCCGCAGGAGGCATGCAACTCTCCCCTGCCTTCCAGCCTCCACGCGCCTTTCTTCCTTGCGGCAAGACGGACGAGCGGTTTCAGGCCGAAGCGTCCGAGCCGAATTTCCGGGGCGTATCTGCCCATCAGCCTGAACTGCTCCGGAGAGCATGCGGCAACGACATCGGCCGGCTTCAGAGAAGCTCCGGCAAGAAGTTCCGGCACCCCTTTTATCCAGCGCAGCTGAAGGCCGGCCTTGTACCCGTATGACGGCACCCAGTGCAGTCCGGCAAGGGCTGACGGCGCCTCTTTCCATGCCGCCTCCCCATAGAGCGACAGCCCGGGGAATCCGAGTTTGAAATCGGCGGACACGGCTCCTCCGGAGGCAGTGACGCCGCCCGAGAACCTTCGTGCGCAGTAAGACAGGCTGCCTATTGCGGCATTGCCGTCGAACGAGTAGGCGAGTCCGGCATTCCAGCGTCCGAGGTCGATATCCGCCGCGGCCCCGCAGTATTCCGGAGAAAAAGAGCCCGTTGGGGAAAATCCGCTGGCGCTGCGCCTGAAAGAGTCGATGCTGCCGTAAGGGGACATGCTGAATCCGCTCCAGACGGCAAGGCCCTGTCCGAAGCGGGCGTTGAAATGTCCCAGCACGACTTTCGCATGCCTCCCGTACCACGCTGCGCTCACCGTGCCGGCACCGAAGCCAGGCCTTCCGTAAGTGTTGCGCCCGGCCAGGTGCAGTTCGGCCTTTTCTCCGGCGGAGAGCCTGTAGCGCATGCCGAAGGCCTGTTCCGGGGCGCTTTCAAGATTGCTGCGTGCGGCCCCTCGCAGCATGACGTCGTGCCTCCAGCCACCGCCGCTCCTTTTCCCCGGAGGGCCTGCGCTTTCGAGTTTGGTAAAACGTCTGAGAGCCTCCGCCGTCTCTTCGTCGAAGCCGTCGAGCATGGCGAGTTCGGCGTAAGAAAGGATATCCCCGAAACGCTCGCGCCAGTCGAGCAGGGATGCCGCCTGAAATGCGGTAAGGAGGCCGGACGAAAGCAGTCTTCCGCGTCCGGCGGCGTTAAGGTCGAGAGGGTGGAGATAAAAGCTGCGGTAGCGTTCCAACTCGCCTTCATCCAGTTCTTCCATGGTCCCCGCCCCGCTCAGGCGGAGCACTGCCGAATCGAAATCGGGGCCGTCTGTCATGACAGACATGGCCAGCATCATAAATACGAAGCATTTCATAGTCCATAAGTTTGGCGTTAATATAAGGATTTTTGACTATATTTGCGCAAATATGCGCGATAAAATCGTACGAACCGTCAGGTCCGAATCGGAAAAACGACAGGAGGAAAACTATGGATAAAATCAAGCTGCACGACAAGACTTTCAGGCCATTCATCCCGTATGCCGAAATAGAAAAGGCTATAGACGGCGTGGCCGAAAAGATAAATCGGGATTTCGAAGGCTCGCAGGACGTGCCCGTGGTGATATGCACCATGAACGGCGCCATGCTCTTCACTTCCGAGCTTTTCAAGAGACTGCGTTTCGACTGCGAACTCGGAAGCGTCAAGCTCGCATCCTACAGAGGGACGAAGTCATCGGGGACCGTGCTCACGGTACAGGGACTCACGGCGGACGTCAAGGGGCGCAGGGTCATCGCCTGCGAAGACATAGTGGACACCGGCAACACGATAATAGCGCTGCAGGAACTGCTACTGAACCAGGGCGCATCGGAGGTGCGCATATGCACCATGCTGCTCAAACCCGATGTGTATGACAAAGACGTCAAGCTGGACTATGTCGCAATGGAAATCCCCAATGACTTCATAGTGGGATTCGGACTCGACTATAATGAGCTCGGACGAAATTACAAGGACATTTACGTTTTGGACAAATGAAATACTACATTCTTTTCGGGCCTCCCGGTGCCGGCAAAGGAACCCACGCGGGAGCAATCGCTGAGAAACACAATCTCAAACACATCTCTACAGGAGAGCTGCTGAGGGCGGAGATAGCCGCCGGCACAGAGCTCGGCTCTAAGGCCAAGGCTATAATAGCCGCCGGAGGGCTCGTTCCCGACGAAGTCGTGGAGGGGATGATAGAGAATGCCTTCAACACCATCAGCGGCGTGGACGGCTTCCTGCTCGACGGATTCCCCCGCACGCTGCCTCAGGCCGATGCTCTCGGCAAAATCATAGCGGCGCGCGGAGAAGAACTCACCGGAGTCGTGTCCATCATGATTCCCGACGAGGTCATACGCGAGAGAATAGCCCACAGGGCCTCCGTCGAGGGACGCGCCGACGATGCGTCCGATGCGGTCATATCCCACCGTATAGACACCTACCATGCACAGACGGAACCGCTTATAGATTATTATAAGGCAGCCGGAAAATATCACGAAGTCTGCGGCTATCCCGGCAGTATCGAGGAAGTGCGCGACAGGGTGCTCGCCCTTGTGGACGAACTCTGATGGCGGCGCGCCAAAGGGAAGACATCGCGGCCATCAGCCGTAAACTCATAGAGGATGCCAAGAACGGCATTTTCAAGCCGGTTTATGTGCTGATGGGCGACGAGCCCTACTACCCCGACCTCGTGTGCCAGGCAATCATCGACAACTGCATAGACGAGTTCGGGAAGGATTTCAACGAGACGATTTGCTACGGCCCCGATGTGACTCCGGAGCAGGTCGTGACCGCTGCCCGCCGCTTCCCGATGATGTCGGAAAGGCAGCTCGTGGTAGTGAAAGAGGCGCAGCTGATGAAAGGCATCGAGGAGATAGCCGTATACTGCAACGAGATTCTGGAGTCGACCGTACTGGTGCTGCTGCTGCACAACGCCGCCATAGACAAGCGCAAGGCCCTGTACAAAAGCGTGCAGAAACTTGGCGTAGTGCTGGAGTCCCCCGCCCTGCGGGATTATGAAGTCCCCTCCTGGATAAGCCGGCACTACAGTGAGCGCGGGTTGAAAATAGATGCTGAGGCGGCGGCCCTTCTGGCCGAGTCCGTGGGCACGGACCTTTCCGCAATAAGCGTGGAGACTGACAAGCTGCTGAAAAACCTCCCGGAAGGGAGCACGGCGGTAACTGTAGCGGACATCGAGAAGAACGTTGGTATCTCGCGCCAGTTCAGCATCTTCGAATTAAACAAAGAATTATCGGCAAAGAATGCCTCCAAGGCGCTGAAAATAGCCGCGCACCTGGGCGACTCCGCAAAATTCAACATGCCCCAGGCCGTCAGCGCCATATACCTGCATTTTTACAGGATACTGAAATATGCCGCCCTGCTCTCGCGCGGCTCCTACCCGTCTGCGGAAGACAAGGCCGCCGCACTTGCCGGCGTCAATCCGTATTTTTACCGGGAATACGACATGGCTGTACGGAACTATCCGCTGCCCAAGGCCCAGGCGGCAGTCTCGCTCCTGTGCGAGTATGACTACCTCGGAAAAGGAGGGGACGGCGGTGCCGCCGCCCCCGGAGATCTTCTGAAAGAACTTACGGCCAAGCTCCTGAGTCTTTAACGGCGGGAGGTGACTTCCCTCTCGTACTTTTCGATGCAGGAAATGAATTCCTCGCCGACAGGCACTCCGTTCTTCAGGTTGAAGTAGTCGAACACGGCCCCGAAAGGCAAAGTCTTCGCCTCCTCGAGCAGCGCCAGGCGCTGGAAACCCTTGCCGTCCGCCTCATATTCGCGGAGCTTGTCGAGAGGTTCGAGCAGTGCGGACAGGATGCACTTCTGGGTTGCCCTGGTCCCTATGATATAGGCGCCTATGCGGTTGATGCTCGCATCGAAATAGTCGAGCCCCACGTGGGAACGGTCGAGGGCATCGGCCCTGATGATTTCCTTGAACAAGTCCAGGGTCTGATCGTTCATGATGGTCACGTGGTCCGAGTCCCAGCGCACGGGGCGGCTGACATGGAGCATGAGTTCAGGAATGAACAGCAGGAGCGAGGACACTTTGTCGGCGACATTCTCCGTCTGTTCGTAATGCCCGGTGTCGAGGGTGTACATGAGCTGCCGGGTTGCGCAATAGGCCTCGTAGAAATCCATCGAGCCCACCGTGTAGCTTTCGAGTCCTATGCCGAAAAGTTTTGCTTCCACGCAGGTCTTCATCCACGGCAATGGCTCGGATATGATTTCGTCGAGCGATTCCGCCAGCAGTTCCCTGTAGTATTTACGCCTGACGGTAATGTCCTTGGAGCCGTCGTGCACCCATATATTCATTATGCACGGATCGTTCTGGGCCTTGCCCATGGCATCCGCAATGCGGCGGCAGCGCCGGGTATGCTCTATCCAGAACTCCCTGATTGCCGGGTCCGGATTGGACAGGCTTAGATCGCCGCTCAGAGGGTGAGAAAATGAAGTCGAGTTGAAGTCCAGCTTGAAGCCGTTTTCCGCCGCCCATTCTATCCAGCTCGCGAAGTGTTCCGCACCCACCTCATTACGGTCGACGGCACGGCCTCCGAAATCTCCGTATATCTCATGCAGATTTATGCGATGGCTGCCGGCGAGAAGGGTTTTGACAAATTCCAAATCGCGGCGGACCTCGTCGATGTTGCGGGCGCGCCCGGGATAATTACCCGTAGCCTGTATCCCTCCTGACAGAGCATCGCCGCTCTCGAATCCGGACACATCGTCGGTCTGCCAGCAATGCAGTGAAATCTGCTGCTTCTCAAGGCGCTCCACTGCCCTGTCGGTATCCACTCCGATGGCGGCATAACGCTCCCTTGCAATTTCATAGGCTTTTAGAATCAGTGCTTCTTTCATATTGTCGATTATTTTGGTTCAAAGGTTTTGAGCGGGAATGCCGAGGCTATTTTCCGCCGCATTTCCCAGCGGTCTTTCACAAGTCCTGCCGCATAGGCCTGCATCATCACGTTGCCTATGGCCGTTGCCTCCACAGGGCCGGCGACGACAGGTATTCCTACAGCGTCTGCCGTCCAACGGTTGAGCAGTTCATTTGCGCTCCCGCCCCCTATGACATGGAGTCTCTCTATACGGAACGGGGCGAAGCTCTGCAAGCTCCTCAGGACCTCCCCGTAGCGGTCGGCAAGGGAGTGGAACACGCAAGAGACTATGCAGGCATCGCTGACATCCCCCGTCACGGCCTTTATTTCGGAAAGCATGTCCGCAGGATTGGCAAAACGCGGATCGTCCGGGTCTATGCGTCCGGAGAAGCCCGCCTCGGATTGCGCCATGTTCGCGATAGTGTCATAATCATAATCCTTGCCGCATGCTTTCCACTGCCGGCGGCATTGCTCCAGCAGCCACATGCCCGTAATGTTTTTCAGGAAGCGCGTGCTGCCCTCTATACCGCCTTCATTCGTAAAGTTGAGACGGAAAGATTCGTCGCTGACTATCGCTTCGGGGACCTCTATCCCCATAAGGCTCCACGTGCCGCTGCTAAGATATGCGAAATTCTCGTCGGCGGCAGGCACGGCAGCCACTGCCGAAGCCGTATCATGGCCTGCGACAGCCACCACAGGCACCCTTCCGAGTCCGCTCGCCGAGGCGATTTCCGGTCTCAGCCGCCCCACGGGAGTCCCCGGAGAAACTATGGGCAGCAGTATGTCGTGTCTTATGCCGAGCCTTTCGAGAAGGCCCCGGTCGAAGTCTGTCCCGCAGCGGCCGAGCATCCCGGAGGTCGACGCATCCGTATATTCGCAGACCTTCTCTCCCGTAAGCAGATACGAGAGCAGGTCCGGCATGAACAGCAGGCATTCGGCCTCACGCAGGGCGACGCTCCCCTCTTCCGTCTGGGCATAGAGCTGAAATACCGTGTTGAAATCCATAATCTGGGTGCCGGTGGCATCATACAGCTCTCTGCGCGGGACCTTCGCGAAAACTTTCTCCGGGACTCCCCGCGTGTACGGATCCCTGTATGCACGCGGAAGCCCGAGCAGGCTGCCGTCAGCGGCGACGCAGGCGAAATCGACGCCCCAGGTGTCTATGCCTATGGAGTCGAGCCTGACTCCGCGGCGCCCCAAAGACGAAAGGCATTCAAGGATGTGGGAATATATAGAATAGACATTCCAGTAGAACTTGCCGCCTATCTCCAACGGATGGTTGGGGAAGCGGTAGACCTCCTCCATGCGTATGCCATCTTTGCCGAAAGATGAGAGTACGGCACGCCCGGATGTGGCGCCGCAATCGAAGGCCAGAAAATTAAGAACACTTTCCATCGCCGTTAGCCGTGCCGCAGCCGGAGAGACCGCTGTCCGCGGCGCGGCATCCGTGGAGCTGGCGGGATTCGAACCCGCGTCCAAACAAGGCCCCGAAAAGCTTTCTACACGCTTATTCTTCCTTTAATTGTCGGCAGCGGAATGAGGGAAGACGCCCTTGTCCGCCGCTTATCCTCTTGAATCTTGACGGGACTTGGAGGAGGCGGCCCCGCGCATCCGCTTTCAATGATACCCCTTGACCCGGACATAAGCGGCGTAAAGCCGGAGGGATATACGTCAGTCCCGCAGCCTTGGCGGATCTGATTAATGCTCTATCTCTTGGAGATTAGCAAGCGTATGAATAGTTGTAGTTGCCTACTAATTTTTTGACATCTGGGATTAACGGGCCAGCTGCCTACGCCCGACGTGCTTACCTTCCGAAATCAATGCTGTCAAAACCAGAACAGCCCCAGAAGATTCATTCGCAAATATGCGGAATAAATCGGTAAAAAGCAAATGTCCTCTATGCTATGACTCCGAGCTCACGGCCCACCTTCACGAATGCAGCGACGGCCCTGTCGAGGTGTTCACGCGTGTGTGCGGCGGAAATCTGGACACGGATACGGGCCTGCCCTTTCGGCACCACCGGGTAATAGAATCCGGTCACGAAGATGCCCTCCCCGGCCATGGCGGCGGCGAACTTCTGGCTCAGGGGCGCATCGTACAGCATCACCGCGCATATCGCCGACTGGGTGGGCTTGATGTCGAATCCTGCGGCGAGCATCCTGTCACGGAAATAGGCCACATTCTCCTGCTGCCGATCGTGCAGCTCATCGCTTTCTTCAAGTATCTTGAAAAGTTCGATGCCCGCAGCGCAAATCATGGGCGGCAGGGAATTGGAGAACAGGTAGGGACGGGAACGCTGGCGCAGCATGTCGATTATTTCCTGCCGCCCCGTCGTGAAGCCGCCCACGGCCCCGCCGAAGCTCTTGCCGAGGGTTCCAGTATGGATGTCTATGCGTCCGTAGAGGTCGAACAGTTCGGCGACTCCCCTGCCCCGTCTGCCCACGACGCCGGCGGAATGGCTTTCATCCACCATGACGAGGGCATCGTATTTCTCCGCAAGCTCGCATATCCTGTCCATCGGGGCGACGTTGCCGTCCATGGAGAACACACCGTCCGTGACTATTATGCGGAATCTCTGGGCCTGAGCCTCCTGCAGACAGCGCTCGAGCTCGTCCATGTCGGCGTTGGCGTAGCGGTAGCGCACCGCCTTGCAGAGCCTTACGCCGTCGATGATGGAGGCATGGTTCAGGGCATCGGATATGATGGCGTCTTCGGCCGTGAGGAGCGGTTCGAATACGCCTCCGTTGGCGTCGAAGCAGGCCGCATACAGTATGGTGTCTTCCGTGTGGAAATATGCGGAAATCGCTTCTTCCAGACGGCGGTGCAAATCCTGGCGTCCGCAGATGAAGCGCACGGACGACATGCCGAAGCCACGCTCGTCCATGGCCTTCTTGGCCGCTGCTATCAGTCTCGGGTTGTCAGAGAGTCCGAGATAATTGTTGGCGCAGAAATTCAGTGCCCTGCTGCCGTCTTCCAGTATTATTTCCGCACCCTGCGGAGAACATATCGTGCGTTCGCGCTTGTAGAGTCCGGCCTCGTCTATCGCATTCAGCTCCTGCCGGAGATAGCTTTGAAATTTTCCGTACATAAACTTCGTTTTCTGAATCCTGCAATTTACTGAATTTATAGCATTGTGCAAAATTTTTCATAACTTTGCGGCGAGACTGCGGTATCGCTGCGGTCAAGTGTAACAGGTACCACTATAAAAACTGCAAGATGAAAGACAAGTTTTCCGCGACCTTCCTCGTGATGGCAGTACTTTTCACGGTCTGCCTGATTTCTTCCAATCTGTTCGCCACGAAAGTCATCAGCCTTGGAGGCATAAGCCTGCCGGGGGCAGTGCTGGTTTTCCCGATATCATACATACTCAACGACTGCATAGCGGAGGTATGGGGCTACCGCAAGGCCAGGCTTGTAATATGGACGGCATTCGCGATGAACATATTCGTAGTCCTCATGGGACAGGTCATCGTGTGGATGCCGGCCGCACAGTTCTGGGACGGGGCGCCGCACTTCGACTACATGTTCGCAATGGCTCCGAGGGTAGCTCTCGCCTCTGTGGCGGCATTCCTCGCCGGGTCCACCTTGAACGCTCTCGTGCTGAGCAGGATGAAACTTGCCGGAGGGGGGCGCCATTTCGGATTGCGGGCAATAGTCTCATCCGTTGCGGGAGAATTGCTCGACTCCCTCATCTTCATTCCCATAGCTTTCTTTGGCGCACCTCTGAAAACCTTGCTTGTGATGATGCTGTCGCAAGTGAGTTTCAAGGTGCTTTACGAGATAGTCATACTGCCCGTCACCGCCGCGGTCGTGCGCAAGGTGAAGGAGGCGGAAGGCACCGACACTTTCGACGAAGGCATTTCCTACAACCCGTTCAAGATTTCCGATATATGATGGATACACGCAAAGATGAAGGCTTGAAAGCCCTCGGACGCAAGACCGAGTACAAACAGACATATTCCCCCGAAGTCCTCGAGACATTCGAGAACAGGCACCGCGAGAACGACTACTGGGTGCGTTTCAACTGCCCGGAGTTCACAAGTCTCTGCCCCATCACCGGGCAGCCCGATTTTGCCGAAATCAGGATAAGCTACATACCGGACGTGCGCATGGTGGAGAGCAAAAGCCTCAAACTCTACCTGTTCAGCTTCCGCAACCACGGAGCCTTCCACGAAGACTGCGTCAACATCATAATGAAGGACCTGATTGCGCTGACGGAGCCGAAATACATCGAAGTCACGGGACTTTTCACCCCGCGCGGAGGCATAAGCATACACCCCTATGCAAACTGGGGCAGGCCCGGCACCCACTACGAGGAAATGGCGCAGCAACGTCTCGAAGGACGCGAGTAACGAAGACGGGAGCTTTCGGGAGTGCCTTACAGCCCGGAAGCCGGCCCGCGGAAGTTGCGTTTCGCATACTCGGCCACATACGAACGCAGGGCCTCCCCCTCCTCGATGCGCACGTCGTCCATAAGACCGAGGACGAAACGCCCGGCACCCTCGAGCGCGTACACTTCCGTGTCCAGCAGCCACGAGCCTTCGTCTTCCCTTATAAAACGCGAGGCCATGGGATATTCCTCCACCAGCAGGTTCTTGGCCTTGAGGGTCATGCTCAGCACTATGCGTACAGGCTCACGGCCGCTCATGCGGAATATGTCGGTATCCGCCCGCCGGTGCTCCGCCTCATGCTCCCACGCCGCATCCAGCACCTCCACATCGCCGATGCGGGATATTTTGAAGATCTTGTTGCGGCCGTCCTCAAGGTCGAACGCCCATATGTCCGCATAGTCGGACGTAAACGCGAAAGGCTCTATGCGGCGGTCCCTTATGCTCCTGGAGTGCCCGGACTCGTAATCGCGCAGCAGCACCTGCAGTCCATCCTGTACGGCCGTCCCGAGACGCTCAACGAGCGCGGCATTGTTCTTCCGTCCGGAAAATTCGGCGATTCCGGTATAGCGATAGATGGCCGAAAGTTTCTGTTTCAGATTGTATTTCAGGCTGTTGGAGGGAACGAGCTGGTCGATTAGCGAATTTACCAAAAACGCCTCCTCCTCGGAGAAATAAATGAGCCTGTCCAGCTCTACCGTGCCGCGCGGCATCTTGCCGAGCTTGTAGACGTCGCCATAGAGTTTAGTCACGGCAAAGCCCGCGCTTTTGAAAGTGTCCAGGTAGCGGTAGACAGTGCGCGGCGACATCTCCAGCTTGCGTCCCAGCTCCGCGATGCCGTAATCCACACTGCCGGAGAGGTACTTCATCAGACGCAACATTCTTTCAAGTTTCGGCTGGTCCATAGCTTCTTTCGTGCAAGATACGTTTTTTTTCTCTAATTTTGTGGCATTATGAAACGATTTTCCCTCATGTTGGCGGCTGTTTCGGCATTCTGCCTGCAGGCATACGCCGGCAACGCGGCCCGCGTCGTATGCGGACCGTATCTGCAAAACGTCAGCTGCGATTCCTTTACTGTCGTATGGGAGACAGACATAGACGCCATAGCCTGGGTAGAGGTCGCGCCGGATGGCGACGGTCACTGGTACAACCGTAAGCGAGAAGCCTTCCGCGAGGAAGGGGTGAACGGGCTCAGGCCTCTCGGCAAAGTGCACAAAGTGACGGTAAGCGGGCTGAAGCCCGGAACCGCATACCGCTACCGGCTCATGATGAAAGGACTGGAGGCTTACGAGTCGGCCGTCGACGTGCGCTATACCAGGGTATCCGGCTCCGACGTGTACCGGAAGAAACCATTCATCGCAAGAACCCTGAAAGAGCGCTACGACACGCTGAGGTTCTGCGTACTGAACGATATCCACGAGAAAGATTCCCTGCTCGGCGTGCTCCTGGATGCCCGCCGTCCGTCAGAAGAGTTCGTCGTATTCAACGGAGACATGACAAGCAGCATCATGTCCGCGGACAGGATTCGCGAATGCTGGCTTGCCACCGCTTCAGCCTCGCTGAAAGGCGGGCTGCCGCTGTATGCATTCCGCGGCAACCACGAATACAGGGGCCGTGATGCGATGCTCTGGCCGGGCCGTTTCGCCACGCCCACGGCAAGGCCGTATTTCAGCTTCAGCTACGGACGCTACTTTTTCATCGGCCTCGACAGCGGCGAAGACAAGCCGGACGACGACATAGAATACTGCGGTCTGTACGATACGCTCCCCTATCTTCAGCAGGAAGCGGAATGGCTTCGCGAGGTCGTATCGAGCAAGGAGTTTCTGGAGGCGGAACGCCGTATCGTGTTTTCCCACATTCCGCCGGACAGCAATGGCTGGCAGGGCAACCGCAACGTTTGCGAACTTTTCGTACCTGTGCTCAATGAGGCGGGCATAGACCTGATGATATGCGGACATACCCACAGCTACCGTCTCGACACCCCGGACTCGGGCATCTCCCCTGCTGAATTTCCCGTGCTGATAAACCCTGCCGCACAAAGGCTCGAAGTCACGCTTGCCCCGGATGGAGTCACGGAGCTTCGCATCTTCGACGGCAACGGTGCAATGACCCATTCCCTGAAGCTGTGAAGACTGCGGTCAGCGGTATTATGTTCAATAAATGGCGTCTGGGGCGCTTATTTACGAAGGACATATTTGCACTTCGGGTAATTGGAACAGCCATAAAATTGTCCGTACTTTCCTTCCCGGAGTATTAAAGCACCTCCGCAACGGGGGCACTTTCCATCCGCAAGTGCAGCATCCCAGCGTTCCTGATTACGGGAAACATTAGCGATATGCGCTTCTCTGTCTATATCAGAAGTGGAGACAAGGTCAAAAAGTCGTTGTCTGTAAAAATCAATTTCATCTGACGACAGGACTTCGTCTTGAAATGTCTTGATATAAGGAACTATTTCCGACATATTCATGACCGTTTGCACGGCCGTCACAAACAAGTCCGTGTCATCAGAAAAAGCGACAATCCCGTAAATTGGAACATTATTTCCGAATACATGCCGACGTAAGGCGTTGATATGTCCGGCATTCTGCCATACGGGATTTCGGAGCTGGTGTTCTTGGGTCGTACCATGACGCCTGTATCCGATATCGGGTAAATACTGTTTCCAGTATTCTGCACTACCGCTGCCATACACTTTCCCATGGATATTGTCTCCACGATGAATACGCCGTATCGGGATATGACGATATGATCTATCTGGGTGGTATAATTACCTTTCCTGATTAAGAGATTATTGTACACCAGGTAATCTTCATGTGTCAGGTTCTCTAATAAATGGGCGACTTTCCTTTCCCCGGATTTGCCTATAGCCTCCGCCCGGCTGACAGATTCCGAATCTTCAGGAATACGGAAGACACGGGTCCTCCTGCGGGCGCGTTGCCGTTTTAATTTCTTTACGATAGTCTTGACTATCAAATAAAGAAATAAAACGGTAAGCACAACTAAGACTTCAGTCACTTGATATTTGTTTTTTGGCTCAGATGCCCGGTCCTAATCTGCCTCGACAGCCCGTTTGTAAGGCTCGATTTTTTCATACCCATTCCATATAGCTCATGGCAAAGATAAACAAAAAGACGGGATTCCGGTCCGTCCGTTTTTGGATATGATTGCCATAGTGATTATCTTTGATATAATTTTGTTGTGTATACATGGCATTCGATTTCAAGAAAGAGTATAAGGCATTCTACCTGCCGCCGGCAAGCCCGACGGTCGTGGATGTGCCTCCAATGGATTATATCGCAGTGCGCGGCAGCGGCAATCCCAATGACGAGGGCGGAGCGTACAAGGCTTCGATAGAGCTGCTTTACGGAGTTGCATTCACCCTGAAGATGAGCAAGATGGGCGACCATCGGATTGCGGGATATTTCGACTATGTGGTTCCGCCGCTGGAGGGCCTCTGGTGGTCCGGTCAGGGCGAGGTGGACTATGCGCACAAGGAGGAGTTTCAGTTCATCTCGATGATTCGGCTCCCGGAGTTCGTGACGCGGGAAGAGTTCGACTGGGCCGTAGGCGAGGCCGCCCGCAAAAAGAAAAAGGATTTTTCCAGTGTGGAGTTCTTCCACTATGAGGAGGGACTGTGCGTGCAGTGCATGCATGTCGGCCCGTATGATGCTGAGCCTGCGACAATCGAGAAGATGAGACAGTTTGCCGCGCAGGAGGGCTTGTCGATTGCGTTCGACGAGCGCCGGCGGCACCACGAAATCTACCTCTCCGACCCTCGCAGGACAGCGGCCGACAAGCTCAAAACGGTCATACGATACCCGGTGGCGCGATGAAGTTCAGGACTTTGGGCGCAGCGATTCGTAACTCAACTCGCCGACGAGCTGCGTATCTTTCAGCCAATCG
>JAFLUX010000004.1 GCA_022508605.1 Bacteroidales bacterium
CGATATGATATCATTACCGGTTACAGGGCGGATGATTCGTATTTCTCTTTTTCCAAAGCGTTCATGTCCAACGGAATATCGGCTTCGTTCAATAAGGGGATACGAGCAGGGGCAACGAGCCGGGGCGGTGCACGCCTCGCTGAAGCCCGGTGAGCGTGAATAGACCGGCATATGCTGTGGAACTCGTCATAATTGCGGTTCCGTGGTGTCACGGATGCTCCCGTTCCTAAGACGGTAGAGGATGATAGGTAGGGTATATCAAGAGTCGCAAGGAAATCCAGACTTCTCGATTCTCATTCCCCAAGGGAAACGCCCAGGAGGGCACGGCGTCTTCGGTATTGGACCCGAAGAATTCCCGCCACAGACCCTGCACTTTTGCCTCAGATCGACGACAAGAAAGACAACGGAGGGGTTTGCCGGCATTTTCGGCCCCCGGTATAATAAAACGACTTTACGCAAAACATTCGCGTAAAGTCGTGTCTGACAGAGTGATACCCTTGTAGGGGAATCAGAACCTCTTACCTATCTTGAAGAAGAAAGAGTTGGAAGACATGGTCCCTGTTTCGGTGTCGTAATAGTCCTTTACAATAAGTTTCATTTTGACAGACTGAATGCCAAGGGCGATATTCCACTTTCCGGCTGATAGTCCGACCCCGTATTCCGCATAGGCGCCACCTTTCATTTTTGAGCTTTCGTCATCGTAAGTTTCGTTTAATGCAGACGTAAAGCAGATGCTTGAACCGAAGCTGATTGAAATATACGGCTCCAAATCGTCTGAAATCGGATAATATCCCCTGACGTTAGCGAAGATTGGCGCAAACATCGTATTCCAGCGGTCGCTGTCTTCGTAGTCGGCGATTTTTCCATAGGCATACTGGAGCCCCGCTCCTATGCCGGCATAGCCGTACTTGGTGATTCGGGCGCCGTGGATGGTGGAAAGGAATACCCTGGAAAAATCGGTATCTATATTGGTACCGACTTCGATTTTGTCGCAGGTTGCGTAACCGAGGTTCCATTCGCCCTGATACCATACATTGATGTCTGGTTTCTCGAATTGTATTTTGCGCTCGGACACGCTGGTCGTTGAAGTAATCATCTGGGCATTGGCCGCAGCGCAGAGCATAAGGGCGGCCGGGAGCAACAACATAATCTTTTTCATATAACTGATTTTATTTTGTCGGATGAACGGTTGAACTTTATAACGGTCGGTTTATTCGGTAGCAAGCACGGTTCTCTGTCCTTTGGTGACAAGACCGGATTTTGAACTCAACGCGGCTTCATTCTTTGCGTTCTGTGCATTTGGGTCTTTGTGCCAGAACTGCGAGCTTTTGATTAAGTTGACATCTGCAGCCGTGGCCGAGCGGAATTTGACATAGTTTGCAGGGTAGCCCAATATGGTAATCCGAATCACGTAGCGGTCGCCGTCCCTGTCGGACTGGCCGTCATTGTCATCGTCCACCGTCCTGGCGCTTGTCTGTGCGCCGACTATGACATCAGCATTGTACTCGTAGGCGAAATCAAACAAAGCTTGACGCTTGAGCTGATCGATAGTCTGCAATTTGTCTGTATCGTTTGTGTACAGGTGGTAGTCCCTCTTGAATTCTTTGGGGTGCTTGGACACGCTGTCCTGAATCTGAACCTCGGCCAGGAGCGGTGTTACCAGAAATTCGTGAGTTGCTTCAAGATTTCGTGCTGCAGTAGAACTGTGGTGATAGTTCTCATTTACGCGAAAACTTTCACGCTGGGCCGAGGCAAACGTAGAATTCAGCAGGAGTGCGCCGGCGAGAAAAACAAAAAACTTTTTCATCTAAAAACTTTTTGTACATTCCGGCTCCTCAAAATGCGAAATCGTTAAACAACAAAAAAAGTGTGGAGCCTCTTTCGTATATTCTTCCGAACGCTCTCGACTGCGTGAAACAAAAATATACAATCCGTACTCCACACCCGCCTTGTATGGAGTACCTGATGGGCAGAAGCCCACCGACTGCATATAATCAAGACGAGCTGAGTGTTGGCCGTATCCCTTGTTTCTGAAAATTGTCGAGATTTTCGGAAAGGACACGCGAAAACACTTTCGCTAATATGTCTGCCACCATTATGGGATGGCAGGCGCAAAAATACTATTTTTAATTCAATGTTGCAACTTGTTGTTGCTCCAGGTCATTGCAACATACCTCGCCGCCCCGGAGTCATCGGCCCTCCCGCCGCCGGACCCTGATGACGATGCTTGCGGCGGCCGAGCCGAGCACGAGCAGAATCAGCAGAATCGAACAGGCCCGCGACACGGCCTCTCCGTGCCTGTATGAGGGCGGGTCGAAACTCATCACGAGGGTGTGCGTGCCTGCCGGCAGGTCGATGCGGCGCAGCAATCCGTCGTCGTGGAGCCCGATTTCAAGCCGGGTCCCGTCTTCCAGGCGGGCCGTCCAACCGGCGGGATAATACACTTCGCTGAATATCGCCTCTCCTCCCGATTCGCTGGAATAGGCGTAGTCGAGCCTGTCGGGGGCATAGGCGGTCAGCTCTATGGTTCCTCCGTCTTCGGCGGCGAACCATGCGTTGCCGCGGGCGTGCGGGTAGCGGAGCGGTGGCAGATTGCCGCTTATTATTATGTAGCGGCAGTTGAGCGAGGCAAGGCCCTCCAAATATGGCAGCGCGGCCTCGGCTTCTTCGATGCTCCCCGCATTTTCCAGGGCCTTTGAAAGGGCTGAAATGTCGCGCGAAAGCTGCCGGTCTATGTATTCCTGATAAATCTGGAGTTTTGCCGGGGAATAGCCGCCGATGTTCTTGTGCCAGTAGGACGGGTGCGAATCGTTGAATACGTTGACGCTCAGGTCGAGTATGCGGTACGACGGGTCTTTGTCTTCAAGTATCATTTCATCCACGGGCCTCTTGTCGAACTGGCTCTGGAATGCCTTGGGGCTGATGAAATGCTCCGGGCCGAGGTAGCGCCGACCTGCGGAGAAAAGGTCTCCCAGCACTATGGCGCACACTATGACCGCGGCGGCGGTGCGTCTGCCGGGCGTGCCGGACACTCCCCAGACAAGGGCGGCGGCGGCAGCGGCGGCCAGCAGCAGCGAGCGCAGCGTGTCCCGCCAGAGCAGGGCGAGGCGGTCCGCTGCAAGGGCCGCGGTCAGCACTTCGGGCTGACCGGCATCGGCGGAGCCGATGAAGCTGCCGAACGTGCTCTGCAACAGGGCCAGCACGAAGAAAAGCCCGAGGGTGACGGCTCCGGAAATCAAAATCCTGCGCCGGAGCGTGCGTCCGTCGGAACAGCTCTTCAGGATGTCGTCGAGCATGAGAAATCCGAGCACCGGCAGGGTGAACTGCAATATGACGAGGGCCATGGACACGGTGCGGAACTTGTTGTACAGCGGCGCTATGTCGTAGAAAAGCCGGGTGAACCACAGGAAGTGGCTGCCGAGGGCAAGGAATACGGCGAGCAGCGAAGATGCCGCGACCCACCATTTTTCGCGTCCGCGCCACCAGCACAGGCCGAGTATGAACAGGAAAACGGTCACGGCGCCCATGTACATGGGCCCGGCGGTAAAGGGCTGCGGGCCCCAGTATGTGGGCATATACCGGCTTACCTGCTGGAGATTTCCCTGTCCGGCCCTCTTGAGGAGCCTGACGGTTTCCGAATCCATGCCCAGCGGGCCTGCGGATGCCCCTCCGTTGTAGTTGGGTATGGCGAGGTTGGGCAGTTCCTCCCAGCCGTAAGACCAGGCCGTGGCATAGTCAATGTCCAATCCCTTCCTGCCGCCTTCTCCGCTTTGCGGACCGCTGCCTCCGCGCATGGAATACGGCGTATATTCCCACGTGGGCATGAGTTTGCTGGCGTTCGTCCCTATGCCGGCAAGCCCCAGCACGAGCAGGAGGGCGGACGCTGCAAAAAATTCTTTAAGCGACTTTTTCCTGCGCAGCAGCGACACTGCCAGCACCACGGCGTAGATGAGTATCATCAGGGCCAGGTAGTAGGAAATCTGCGGGTGGTTGGCCTTTATCTGGAAAGACAGGGCGAGGCCGAACAGTGCGGCTCCGGGCACGGCCGCGAGCCATCTCCGGGAACAGGCGCTGCGGTACGTGAACACGAGGGCGGCAAGCACCCACGGCAGGAATGCGAGAGCCTGCATCTTCGTGTTGTGCCCCACCTGGATAATCTGTATGTTGTACGAGCAGAACGTTACCGCTATGGCGCCGCCTATGGCGGGAATCGGGCCGACCCCGAACGCGAGCATCATCAGAAAGGCCCCGACGAGCGAGACGAACAGGTAGCTTGCCGGGCGCTTGCCGGTGAGCAGCAGGTCGTAGAGTTTCTGGGTCCAGTCGCCTTTCGTGGAGCTCTGTATGGATGCCGTAGGCATGCCGCTGAACATGGAACCGGTCCATTCGGCAGGGTCGTCGGGATGCGCCTTGTCCCATACCTGCTTTTCGCGGGCCATTCCCTGCCAGCCGGAAATGTCGCTCTGGTTGACGATTTTGCCGCTCAGCAGCTCGGGCACGAATGCGTAGGACAGGGCGAGGAAGCCCAGTACGGCGCCCAGACATATCAAAAGATTCTTTTTCATCATTTCAGAAATTCTTCCACAAAATCACGGTCCACGAGGGCCAGGCCCTGTGCGGCGGCTTTCATGGACGGGTTGCGCTCCACTATGGCCCGGCAGTCCTCATACACGTTGAATCCGACGGACAGCATCTGCATGCGTCCGTCTTCGGGATAGGTGAATATTATGTCGTTGTCGGCACCGTCGGTGCGCAGAAACTTCAGCTCGGCGTCTTTGCCAATCTCCTGGCGCGTCACGAACTTGCACAGTTCCACGGCTATATCGTCAAGCCCGGCATCGAAAATCTTAACCTTCTCGATGAAAGACCCCACATCGCATACCCGCCTGCCTGAAAGTCCGTCGAGCCCTTCCGCCTCTATCTTATACTCCGAAAGGCAGAGCAGCAGGTGGCTGTCCCGGTATATTACGGGCGTCTTGATAAGCTCCCGGCAGCCGCACAAGGGGCATTCCCGCACGAAAACGCTGCCGTTCATCACCGCCTCCTTCATCTGCGGGTCGTCCTGTGCGTCTATGTGCCGGTAAACGTCCGCCTCGTATCCTTTGCCGCAGGAAGAACAAGTCACTGCGGTCTTTACTGCAACTGATTTCATAGCACTTCGCTGAGTTTTTCGGTGAGCAGTGCGCGCGAATACTTGTCTATATTCCCGTCCACCGGCCCGTCCGCGGCTGCAAGGTGGCGTTCCCATGCGCTGTCTATCCAGTTGCGCAGGGGTTCTGTCCGCTCCCAGCCGTACATCACTCCGGCCCCGGCATCCCTGAGCAGGGAGGCCGCAGCTCCGTTCTCGTCTCCTATGCCCAGCACCGGCCGACGGGCGGCGAGATACTCGAAAATCTTCCCCGGCAGGGCCTTGGCATATTCCGGCTCCTTCCTGAGCGGCAGCAGCAGCACGTTCGCATTCTGCTGCAGGGCGTTCGTCCTGAAGTGGGGCAGATAGCCCAAATCTTCCACGTTGTCCGCCAGTCCGCGGTCTCTGAGAGCCTGCAAAATCTCCGTGTCCGTCTTGCCTGCGAGGCGTATTCGCAGCTGCTCCCTGAACATGCGGTCTTCTCCGCACTTGCGTGCGAGCACGTCCCAAAGGTTCAGGGGGTTGCCGTCGGAGGCGAAAAGCCCCGTGTGCACTATGGAGAAGCTGTCGCGCGGCAGCGGTGCGGGGGAGGCGGAAAAATCATCGGTGTCGAACCCGTTGGTAATAAGGTGTACCGGCGTTGCCGTGCGTGCCTGGAAATCGGCCCTTACAGGCTCCGATACCGCTATCACCGCATCCGCGCCGTCGAGCACTTTCTGCTCCAGCCGGCGGTGGCGCGACTCTGTCCACGGGAGCAGCCCCATGTGCTTGAAATAGTGCATTTCTGTCCATGGGTCACGGAAATCGGCCACCCAGCGCACTCCGGTCCGCTGCTTGAGCTGCATGCCGATGAGGTGCATGGAATGGGGCGGTCCGGTAGTGACAATGGTGTCGACGTGGTTGTCTTTCAGATATCCGGTCAGATATTTCACCGACGGGGAAACCCATCCGGCCCGGGGGTCCGGGACGAAAAGATTGCCGCGTATCAGTACGGCGAGTTTCTGTTTGAGAGTTTTTTTCTGCTGGTTCAGGGGGTTCACTCCGGCCCCCTTGTCCGAAGCCCCGAAAAACTTGCGGTACAGTGCGTAAGGCTCACGTATGCGCGTCCTGAGCACGGTCATGTCCGAGGGCACGTCGCTCATGAGGCTTTCGTCCGAGGCCAGACGCTCCGGGTTTTCCGGAGTGTATACCACCGGCTCCCAGCCGTATCTTCGCAGATACTTGCAGAACTTCACCCAACGCTGCACGCCGCTTCCGCCCGTGGGCGGCCAGTAGTAGCTTATTATCAAGACCTTTTTCATCATTATTCTTTCGTGTCGGCACCCACTTCCTCCTTGAGCTTGCGCAGCAGGTCGAAGGCTTGGAGCGGTGTCATGTTGTCGAGATCCGCATCGAGAAGCTGTTCCCGAAGGGAAGACAGGGTGGGGTCGTCGAGCTGGAAAAACGACAGCTGCACGCTGCCGTCCCCGGCGCTGTTTCGGGATAGGGCCTCGGCGTTCTTTTCCCTTTGTTCCAGTTGTTGCAGCGTCTTTTCGGCAGACTGTATCACTTCCCTCGGCATGCCGGCCATGCGGGCCACGTGTATACCGAAGCTGCGGGCCACTCCGCCTCGCTCCAGCTTGCGCAGGAAGATTACGTCGTGCCCGTCCTCCTTGATGGCGATATGCCAGTTGTGCACGCGCCTGAAGTGGTTTTCGAGGTCGTTCAGCTCATGGTAGTGCGTCGCGAACAGGGTCTTGGCGCCCCTGCCCCTCTCGTGCACGTATTCGACTAAAGCGCGGGCGATGGACATGCCGTCGTATGTGGAAGTGCCGCGTCCTATCTCATCCATCAGCACCAACGAGCGTTCCGACAGATTGTGCATGATCATCGAGGTCTCGAGCATTTCCACCATGAATGTGGATTCGCCCCGGGAAATGTTGTCGGTGGCGCCCACGCGGGTGAAGATTTTGTCGAACACCCCTATGCGTGCGGACGATGCGGGCACGAAAGACCCGGCCTGGGCCATAAGCACTATGAGGGCGGTCTGGCGCAGGAGGGCGGATTTGCCCGACATGTTCGGCCCGGTGAGCACCATAATCTGCTCGCTGCGGCTGTCCATGGCTATGTCATTGGGCACGTATTCCTCTCCCGGTCTCATCATCGTTTCGATGACGGGGTGCCGGCCACCCTTTATGTCGAACGAGAGCGACTTGTCCATCTGCGGGCGGCAGTAATTCCTGTCAATCGCCTGGCGGGCGTAGCTTTGCAGCACGTCGAGCTGCGCGACTATGCGGCAGTTCGCCTGAATGTCCCTGATATGTTTCTGCACCTCCCCGACGAGCGAGGCGTAGATGCCGGACTCGAGTTCGTATATGGAGCCTTCGGCGTCCAGTATCTTGCGTTCGTATTCTTTAAGCTCCTCCGTGACGTAGCGTTCCGCATTGACGAGGGTCTGTTTGCGTATCCACTCCGGCGGCACCAGCCCCCGATTGGAGTTGCGGACCTCTATATAGTAGCCGAAAACGTTATTGTACCCTATTTTGAGGGAGCTTATGCCGGTGCGCTCCGCTTCCCGGTTCTGCATGTCCTGCAAGTAGTTCTTGCCGCCTCTGGATATGTCGCGCAGGGTGTCGAGCTCTTTGTTCACCCCGGGGGCAATGACGTCTCCCTTGCCGAGCTGCGCCGCAGGATTTTCGTGCATGGTCGCATGTATCCGGGAGAGTATGCCGTCGGTGTCTTTCATCGCCTTGGCCAGCTTGTCGAGCGCGGCCGTGCCGGTGTCGCTGCAAACGCTGCGGACAGGGCCCATGCGGCTCAGGGACTTGGCGAGCTGCATCATTTCACGGGGGCTGATTTTTCCCGTTGCCGCCCTGGCGGTGATGCGGTCGAGGTCTCCGATGTCGGAGATGTACTCGCGTATTTCCGAGAGGGCCTCTGCATCGTCTGCGAAGAACTGCACTATGTCGTAGCGGCCGTTGAGGGTCGCCACATCCATGACAGGCAGGGAGAGCCATTCGCGCAGGAGCCTGCTGCCCATGGGCGATGAGCACCGGTCGAGCACATCGGCAAGGGCGCGTCCTTCCGGACCGGCGTTGCTCTGGAAAATTTCGAGGTTGCGGAAGGTGAAACGGTCCATCCACACGAAGCTCCCTTCGTCTATGCGGCTGATGCTGCATATATTGCCGAGCCCAGTGTGGTGCGTCTGTTCGAGGTAGAATATGAGCGCCCCGGCGCTGCACAGGGCGAGAGGGTAGCGGTCTACCGCAAAGCCTTTCAGGGACGATGTCCCGAACTGGCGGCACAACTTTTCCGTGGCCGCTTCCCCGGCGAAAGCCCATTCGTCTATCGCGCTGACGTAGAAATCGGGATAACGCTCCCTGACGGCGCGAAGCACTTCGCGCTGGACCACGAGCTCCTTGGGCCGGAAAGAGTAGAGCAGGGTGGAGATATAGTCCGTGCTGCCCTGCGCGACCTTGAATGTGCCGGTGGATACGTCCAAGAATGCGGCGCCGCATTCCGGTCCGTCGAAATTCAGTCCGGCGAGCCAGTTGTGCTCCTTGCCCTCGAGCATGGTTTCGCCGAAAGCCACTCCGGGAGTGAGGATTTCCGTGACTCCGCGCTTGACGAGCTTCGTTTTCGTGAGCTTGGGGTCCTCCAGCTGGTCGCAGATTGCGACTTTGCATCCTGCCCGTACCAGCTTGGGGAGATAGGTGTCTATGGCGTGGTGCGGGAATCCGGCCATCGCCGTGTCGCCCTTGTCTCCGTTGGAGCGGCGCGTGAGAACTATGCCCAGAATCTTGTTCAGGGCTATGGCATCGTCCGAGTAACCCTCGTAAAAATCCCCTACGCGATACAGCAGCAGGGCCTCAGGGTTCTGGGCTTTGATTGCAAAATACTGCTTCAGCAGCGGTGTGTCCTCCGCTTTTTTTGCCATGACGATACGTGTTGGTCAAAGACCCAAAAATACGATTTTTCGACTGAATAATCAAAAATGCTTGGGCGCACCCGTCCGGTGCCTGTTGCTAATGGGCTGATATTCATACGAATATAGGAATAAAAGCGGACGGATAGTATTCCGTCTGCGGGCCGTCGTCGGTGAAAATGACGCTGATGACATCGAAACAGACTTCAAGGTCGGGCGGGAGTGCGGCCCGTGCCGTGTCGTGCAGAAATGCGTTTGCCGCCCTGACGAGGCGCCTTTTCTTGCCCTCTCCCACGCGATGCAGCGGATCGACCGAGCTGTCTCCGCTCCCTGTCTTCACCTCCACTATGTGGAGCGTCCTGCCGCACAAGCTGATTATGTCGACTTCAAGATGCCCGCACCGCCAGTTCCTGCGGACTATCCTGTGGCCCAGTCCGACGAGAAAGTCGCAGGCTTCCTTTTCGCCACGCCTGCCTATGGCCTGCCGTTTGTTTTCCATAGTTTTTGTTCGAATGTACGGATATTTTCCGGAATTGGAAAATTCCGATAAAATTCCGACATTTGGACGGTTAACAGTTAGTAGGTATCAAATGCAGTCTTCCAAAAGGGAAAGTTTCGGGAGTTCCATCACTTTCATCATGGCCATGGCCGGTTCGGCAATCGGGCTCGGCAATATTTGGCGTTTTCCGTTTATGGTGGGAGAGCATGGAGGCGGAGCGTTCATCATAGCCTATCTTTTGTGCAGCCTTTTCATCGCCATTCCCTGTTTCGTCTGCGAATCCCTCATCGGGCGGCGCGGGCAGAGCGACGTGTGCGGGGCCTTCGACCGTCTGGCCCCGGGAAGCAAATGGCGTGCGATGGGCGTGGTGTCGGTGATTTCCGCCTTCATCATAATCAGTTACTATTCCGTCGTCGGCGGCTGGTCCCTGGACTTCCTCATCCGCTCCATTACGGGTCGTCTTGCCCAAGGCAGGCCGGATGAGGCCGTGGGCATCTTCGGCAAGATGTCTTCTTCCGTCCTCGAACCGCTCGCCATGTACGCGGGCTTTTTGGGCGCTACGGCCTTTATCGTGATAGGGGGCATTAAAAAGGGCATAGAGAGGTTCACCAAAATCACCACGCCCCTGCTTTTCGTGCTTATGGTGGTGATGGTGGCTTACTCGGTGTCACTGCCGGGTGCCGGTGCCGGCGTACGCTATCTGCTGAATCCTGATTTCTCACGCCTCGATGCCGAAGGATGGGCCTGTGCCCTCGGGCAAGCCTTTTTCTCCATGTCGCTGGGCATAGGCACGGTGCTGGTGTATTCTTCCTTCATGCGCCGGCGGGACAGCCTGCTGAAAGGCGGCTTCTGGACTTCGGCCTTCGATTCGATGTTCGCACTCATCGCCGGGTTCGCCATCATGCCGGCGGTATTCGCCGCGGGGATAGAGCCGGGTGCCGGACCTTCGCTGGTGTACGAGACGCTGCCGTTCATCTTCGCCGAACTCGGTGTCGATGCGCCGGTGCTCAGCTATGTCATAACCATCGTTTTTTTTCTTGCGATACTCGTCGCTGCGCTGACTTCATCCATTTCCATGATGGAGGTGTGCGTCGAAGATATGGTATCCCGCTACAAATGCAGCCGCAAGGCCGGAGCGTTCATAATCGTGGTGCCCGCCCTCGCGCTCGGCTCGCTGTGCGTACTCTCCTTCGGGCCCATGTCGGACCTGCAGCTGTTCGGCAAAACCGTGTTCGAGATTTGCGACTATGTGTGCTCGAACATACTGATGACTATCGGGGCGCTGGCATTCGCGGTTTTCGTAGGCTGGAAGATGAAAAAATCGGATGTGAGGGAGGAGTTCACCAACAACGGGTCGCTGACGTTCAGCTCCCGCGTGTTCAACGCTTTGTATTTTCTGATACGCTGGATAATCCCTCCGGTAATCATGCTGATATTCGTGAGCAATCTGCTTAGCCAGTAGGTTCCGCGTGCCGGAGAGTTTGATTTAGTCGTACTTTTTCTGTAGTTTTGTGATGTGAGCGGACGAAACAACCAAAAAATCAAAATATGAAAAGAATTATTACTACTGCCGTGGCCGTCGCCACACTCCTTTTGTTGAGCGGATGCAACAAGTATGATGAACTTGCCGGCCGCGTCGATACCCTTGAAAGCGATGTCGCAAGCCTGAAAGGCGATTTGGCGACGCTCCAGACAGCTGTCGCGGAGAAGTACAGCATCGTCAGGATTACGGAAGTGAGCGAGGGCTACGAAATCATCTTCTCAAACAACAGTTCTGTGACCCTCAGGCACGGAAAAGACGGCGCGCAAGGTCCCCAGGGCCCTCAAGGTGCGCAGGGAGCACAGGGAGCCACTGGCGCGCAGGGTCCTCAGGGTGCTGCCGGAAAGGACGGCGATGCTTTCTTCGAGAGTCTGAGCGTCGAGGACGGAGTCCTTGTCATAACCCTCGCGGACGGCAAGCATACCGTGTATCGTATTCCCCTCGCGGCTGAGGCCACTCCTCTGGCGGGCGTGACGTCTGTTGTTTTTGTTCCTGAATATACCGACGGTGCCATAGGATTCGTAAAGTATGAGGCACTGAATAAAGTCGAGGCCGTCGCCGACTTCCTCGTCACTCCCAAGAGCGCCGCAGCCGCCATCGCCGCAGCCGGAAAGGATGTGGTGTTCTCTGCCAAGGTTTCGGCAGCCGCTACGCGTGCGGTCTCCTTTGTGGATGTCGCCGTCGTTTCCTCGAAGGTAAACGCCGAGGAGGGAATCATATCCCTTACTTTCAGCGGTGACGGTATCGAAGAAAGCGTTCTGGCCAGCGGATTTATCTTTGTCTCGGCCTCCGATGCGCTCACCTCTGTCGCCGTCCCTGCGATTCCTACCGTATTCGCCGTGGAGAAAGGGCCAGAATTTGAAGAGTATGACGGCTATTTCGTGTATGACGGAGAGACCTACAAGACAGTGAAAATCGGCGATAAGGTGTGGATGGCGGAGAACCTGCGCTATGCCCCTGCCGGCTACACCGTGGCGTCCGGATGCTACAATGCGTCTTCTGCAAAGGACAACTCTATCTTCTATCCGTTCGAGGCCGTGGTCGAGGAAGGCAGCACCATTCTTACCGTCACCAAGATTGCAACGGCAGAGGATGTGGACCTGATTCGTGAGAAAGGATATCTGTACAATCTGTATGGTGCGACCATGACTGAGGAAATCACCTCCGAAAACGGCAAGTCGCTCGAGGGTGTCCAGGGTGTCTGCCCTCCCGGATGGCATGTTCCCACCCGCTACGACTACCTTGCCCTCTGCGGCTATATGCCCAAATCCACCTATTGGGGAGACGATGCCGCAGTTACTGACGAGACGGCCCTGGCCTGGGATCCTGAAGCCGCAAAAGCGGGCTGCGCGACTCCCGCGAAGATGAACGAACTCGGTTTCAACTACATATTCTCCGGCCTCGGCTCCGCTGTCAATACGGCCACGGTGCAGTCCCCTTACGGAACCGCAGCCATCTCGGCGGCAAATACCTCGGTGCCTGAGTATGTCGGACTTCCTTCAGCCAACCTGTACATGACTTCGACCGTCAATATTTCCGGTTCGACCGTACAGTCATACAGCATGTACAGCTCATTCACGTCTTCCTATGCCTACGGCAGGCTGTTCATCAACGGCACCAATGCACTCTATGGCGGAGCTGTCCGCTGCGTGAAGAACGACTGATAATATTCCGTATAGATGAGGTTGTCGGATATAGCATTAGTTCCGGCGCTGGCCTTGCTGTTGGCGTCCTGCGGAAATCCCAAACCCGCCACCCCCGATGAACCGGGAGGCGGCGGGGGAGGAGATGTCCCGGACGGGCCGGTCGCCGTGGCCTCCGTCAGTTTGAACGAAACGTCCGTGTCCGTCGAGGTCGATGCAAGCGTAACCCTACAGGCCTCGGTTTTTCCTCCCGCGGCGGCGGAAGACTGGACCGTCGGCTGGAGCAGCGAAGACCCGTCGATAGCCGCGGTCTCGGACAACGGCACGGTGACGGGGAAGGCTGAAGGCTCTACGCGCGTTACCGCGAAGGCTGGCGGGAAGTCCGCCGTCTGTCGTGTGACAGTCACCAAAAAGACCATTCACGTCGTATCCGTGAGCGTCGAGCCGTCCCTGACCTTGACAGAAGGCGAAAGCGCCGTCCTGACGGCAGTCGTGTTGCCGGAGAATGCGGACGACAGGCGGGTCTCGTGGACGGTGCGGGATGCCGACATCGCCGCAATCGAGGCAAACGGGCTGAGCGCCGCAGTAACGGTGCTCTCGGCCGGTTCCACGGTCGTCACGGTTACTGCCGCAGACGGGGCGTTGAGCGCGGCCTGCAATATAACCGTCGTGCCCAAACCGAAGGATGCGAGCTTCGGCAAAAATGTCTATTATGCCTATCCCGGCCTGAGTTTTACTCCGGAACTGTTTTATTCCGACGGCTCTCCGGCCACTGCCTCCGCCTGGACGGTTTCCGGCGGAACCTATGCCGAGGTCTCCGGAAGCGGACTCGTCAGCGTGACCGGCACAGGGACGGGACTGCTTGTCACGGCCCTGGTCAACGGTGATGAAGTAAGTGCCGCCATAGTCAGCGAGGTGACGGTGGACACAGGAGCCTCCGTGCCCTTAGTGCCTGGCAGCGGGGCCATCATTGCCCTGCCCATAGACAAGGGAAGCCTGGACTTCTCCATAAACTATCGGGACTCTGTCAGCGGCTATGCGAATGTGCCCGCAGCTGCAATCAGCGGAGTCGGCACGGACGACGACAATATAGCCCGGCTGGTTTCCTCCGCGACCGGATGGACGCTCAAGGCTGTGTCGGTAGGAAGCACGACACTGAATTTCAGTGTGGGTTCAGTGCAGTTCCACGTCCCGGTAAGCGTTACTGAAAGTATTCCTTCCGATGGTTCAATCACTTATCCTGAAGACAACTATGGTCCGTTCTAAACGAATCCTTCCGCTCGTGGCCGCAGCGGCCGTGTTTTATGCCTGCGCCCCGCAGCTCGGCCCGGAGCCTGTCCCTGCCTCTTATGGCACGCTTACGGTCAGCCTTGAATCTGCGCTCACCCGTTCATCCCTTCAGAGCGGCCCGGAGGGCAAGACTGTAGTGTGGGATATGGATGATACTTTCAGGATATTCAATGTAGAGGATGCCTCCTATACCGATGTCAAGCCTGTGTCGTTGGGAGACGGCGGATTTACGGCCGATTTGCCTCTGCCGTATCCGAGAGGCGAGGGCATCAGCATAGTGGTTACTTATGGCGATGCCACATTCCGCGCCGACAGGACAATAGCGGCCGGATCTCCAATCGAGCAGGGGCTGTACACGGACGGGCACAATTGCAACGTCATGCCCATGTCCAGCCGCATACTGCCACTGGAGAAGGACAGCCCGGCGAGCCTGGTGCTGACCCCGCTTAACGCCCTTGCGGAAGTGGGTATGCTGAACATTCCCTGCAAGGATACGGACCGCATTCGCAACATACACATCACTACGACTGCCGTGCGCGGCACGAGGTCCAACCAGCTCACCTGCGATTCTTACCTATTCATGGTGGACACCGAAGGCTTCATCAACGAGATAGAGGACTACTTGTCGGACAAATACATCTTCGACGGGGAGTATGCCCCGTATCTCGAGCTTACATCCGATGAGCTGAGGCCATATCCGGAAGGCAGCATTACCGCGTATTTTCAAACCCCCGGCTATATTCAGCCCCAGGGCGACCCTTCGGGAACCTACATGCAGAGCATCCGGGTGGACATCACTACGGACAACAACATCATATCGAAGACATTCACCAACGTAGAGGAGGCAAAGGTGAAATTCACCTGCGGGCGGATTACCTCTTTCTCCCTGAACATGAGTGATGCCACGGTGACAGAGCGCAAATCATTCTCGGTCGAGTGGAGTCCGGGCTATCTGACATACGACGCCGCCTCAAAGGCCTATGCCTTTGCGGAGCCGGAGGAGCGGGGACTGTTTTTCAAAATCGGTTCCCTGATGGGCTTCGACCCTTTCAGCAGCATTCCCGCGGAAGACTACTTCGGACATTCGCGCAAGCTCGTGAATTACCGTTACTATGACTCTGACCACAGCATACTCGACAGCGACAGCAATCTGTTCTGGAGCGAGGGCGCTGCCGACCTGAAGGCCTACCGCAAGGATGAGGATGGGAACATCGTGCCGTTCTCCCCGTCTTCTTACGAAGACATAGACTTCATAGCCTACGACCCGAACGCATCTTACGACAGACTCAAGCACGACCCCTGCGCTTATGTGAAGGATGGCCATTCGGACTGGAGGATGCCCACTCCGGACGAGCTGCAGGAGCTTGTCGACCTCGCCCAGGAGAACCTGGGGAACTGGAGGGTGTGGTCATACGGCTCCGATGTACTCACCACCACCGACGGCAAGCCGCACATGGTCGAAATCAAGGGGCGGGACGGAAACGGAGTCACTCTTTCCACTACGAGTTATATGACTCATTCGCACGCATTGACGACCAGCGGTGCGTATATGAACACCTGGAACTACAGCATAGAGATATCCTATTCGGAGAGCATCTACATACCGTCCAACAAGATAACCCCTTATCTGCTCAAAGAGGTCGGCTATATGGGGACCCCGGTGTTCATGTTCACTTCGTTGACGTCCCTGCGGGCCAATTATGAGTGCGACGGTGCCAAGGTGTCGCCCAGCGGCAACAGCACCACATTCAGCTACAACAACGCTACGGCCCTGAAACAGGGCGCGACCATGGTGCGTTGTGTGAGAGACAGGAAATAACTCAGGATATCCTGTACTTGTAGAGTATCCTGGCCGTTTTGTAGCAGACACCCTCGTAAACATTTTGCAGGGTGTCTGTCGCTATGTCATATACATAGATGCTGCCCTTCATGTCCCCGGAACGGGAAGGATTCCACGTGGCGACATAGAGGAGGGTTTCCGCGCCGGCTATGCTGCTGCTACCCATGTAATTCGTCGCGATGTCGCATATCTGCTCTCCGGCAGGGAGCCGGAAAGTGGGGCTTTCGGCCGGTTTGCCTGTCATGCTCCAGCGATAAATGGCATTGTCGTAGGTATAATAGACATCATTGGAGTGGCAGGAACTGCAGAAGACGGAGTTGATATCCATATTGACGGACTCTGCGGTAAATTCCGAAACGTCCTGCAGCGCTCCCAGGGATGCAGTGGTGTACTTGATTGCATAAGAGCGCGGGTCGGCATCGGAGCGCAGGAGAATGTAGGTCCTGTTGGCATCCCTGTCAGAGAAGAAGTTCACGATTCTCCACCCCGCAGGCATGGTTCGCAATATGGTCGAGCCATTGTTGTCCGGCTGGCACAGCATGGTCTCGGTGTAGAATACCGATTTGATATTGTCGGTTGCGGAAGTGCCGTAAAGGATGTTCTTGGAGTATCCGACAGTTCCAGCCGTCGATGCCACGTCGGTACGCTCGGTCAGGAAAGGGGTGAAAAGGTCGTGCCGGAAGACACGGCCGTCTGCCGCCCGGATGAAGGTATATGCCCCCGTCGCGGCCGTCTGGCGCCCGGAGAAGTCGCAGCACCATGTGCCGTACTGGTCCTTCATCGGGGTGGCCATCACGAGGTTCATGGTCTTCGGCTCTATGTCATAGATGTTTCCGTGCTCATCTGCGGTGGAAAGAAGCAGGTGGTTGTAGGATATGCCCCCGGAGGTGAAAGAGGAAAGGAAAAGGGATGAACCGTGGGAGAGTTCAGTGTCCGGGTTGATGGTTCTGAACACATCCTCCCATACCTCTTTCGCTCCCCGATCCTTTTCATCCTCGCTGCGGGTCTTGATGAACCCGAGGACGGACCTGCCGCCCTCATCGGAGGAAAGAATCAGCAGTCCCTCATCCAAGCCGGAATTGACATTGAGGGTGAAGTACTTGTATTCGATGCTTTCGCCATTGTCCACCCTCAGACGCAGGATATAGGAACCGAGTTTGCTGAAAGTGTAGTTGATTTGAGGCTCGGAGGAAATAATCTCCATGCTCTCCATGTCGTATTCATGCTTCGCATTCGCAGCCTTCTTCCCGTATGCCCACTGGTAGGTCACGGGTTTCTCGCTGATGACTTCGAGTTTGTCATAGATGAGCACTTCTCCCAGGGAGACGTCTATTTGGGACGGCACGTCGTTGAACGCGATGGGGGCGAGTTTCCGCAGATTGCCCTCATCTATGCCGAAGCAGGATGAGAGAAGACAGGCGGAAATGATGCTTATAAGTGTTAAATTGCTGATTTTCATATTATCTAAGTAGTCGCATAGGGTTTCCCCAAGTCATGGTAGTCAAATCCCCGACCTCGGCAAAAGTCTCGGCTTCGGAGGGGTGAGACGCATAGTATTCTTCGTAGTATGCCCGCAAGGGAATCAGCACGTATGTAGCCCATACGGACTGGTCCTGCTTGCTCATGAAGTTCCTTTCCAGGCCTTTTTTGTCGATGTTCTCTCCATATTTCGCCACGAGTTCCTCATAAAGCCCCGGATTCTTGAGGGCTATGCCGTGATAGTATTCGAGGAGTTTTCGGAACTTTGCAGGAGTGAATTTTCCATAGTAGGCGCCCCATTGGTAATCGACGCCGGCGGCCTCGGTCTTCCACCATTCCGGGCAGGAAGGCTCCCCGTCCGTGATGTAGAGGATAAATTCCGGGGTGATGATGCTGCTCATGGAAGTGCTGTCGGCATCCATAGGCAGGAAGTTCTCGTCTTCGACTATGCGGAAATCGATTTTTTTGTATTTGCCCGCAAGGTCGGAACTGCGCATGAGGCGCAGGTCGAGCGTGCCCGTGACTTCTCCGGCGGGAATGACGAAATCGCCCACGGTATAGTCGATGCCCTCCACGGCGGTGTTGACGCTGACCTCCTCTCCTCCGACCCTGATGGTCTCGCCTATGGCGGAGTTTACGAATACGGCCTTGTAGGTGCGGTCTTCATCCCGGGGCATGCCGAGCATATATACCGTGGCCTGATAGTCTACGAAAGTATCGGTCAGAAGGGCGAACGACACTACGTTCACGTCTCCGTCCACGGTGAAATAGAGCCTGTCGCGCTGCGAGCTGTCGTACATGAGCCAGGTTCCACGGCATCCGCAGGCCATGGACAGGAGCAGGGCCAAATACACTGTTCTGACAAAATTTTTCATTGCTTGACTCCTTCTTCGTCTCTGTTGGCCTCTTCGCTTGTGGGAAGAGGCAGTTTGTAGGTGTTGATGTCGGTTCCGCTGAGGAATGTAGTGGCATCGGCCTGGATGTCTTTTCCCAGGCGTTTCATATCGTGCCAGTGCAGGCCCTCGCCGTAGAACTCCTTGCGGCGCTCGTTGTAGAGGATTTCCGAGTTCACGGTGCGCCCGCTTTCCGTGAGCCTGTCCAGGCCCCGCGAGGCTACGGCCTCGTCGTAATAGAGCGTGGCGGCCTCGGAGTCTGAAGACAGAAGGCTTTCAGCCATTATGTAGTACATCTCGGAAATCCTGAGCACATTCACGCCGAGGATGGAAGGTCCGGAGTAGCTCCCGCTTCCTTCTATGAAAGAATTGTTGACCAGCACCCGCAGGCGCGAGCCGTCGAACCATGCGGCCTCACGGTAGTCGGAGCCGGTGCTCGAAGAACCGTCGTTGTAGAGGGAGCGCCAGTCGGATGCGATTACAAGGCTGGTGCCTGAACCGGAAAGACCGTATTTGGCGGCATTCTTGGAATTGGAACTCTGGGAATAGATTCCGAAGATGGTCTCTTTCAGGTCTAATGTGCCGTTGTCGAACTGTACGAAGGACGACTTGTCCCGGAAGCTGAATTTGCCGCTTTTGATGACCTTGTCGGCATAGACGGCTGCGTTGTCGAGGTCGTTGCGGGACCAGTAGACGCGAGCGAGCAGGGCCTGGACCGCATAGAGGTTCATGTGGATGATGCGGCAAGAGGTGAATCCTCCTGCGGATGAATTGTCCCTTTGCCGCGGCAGCAGCTCTTCATCTTCCGCAAGGCAGCGTTCCGCTTCTTCAAGGTCGGCGATAATCTTCTCATAAGCCTGGTCCACGGAGCTGAAAGGCGTGATGCTGAAAGAATATTTGTCCACATACGGAATGGCTCTTGCCTTATCCGCGGCGCTTGCCCACACGGGGGCGCCGAAAAGCCGCAGCACCTCGAAATGTACCAGGGCCCTCAACGCAAGGGCCTCGCCCTTGTAGATACGGCTGTAGCGGAACTGGTCTTCGCCGCCCTCCTCTATATGTCCGATGATGTTGTTGAGGTGGTTGATTACCTTGTATGATGCGCCCCATACACCGTTTCTTATGGAGGTGGCGTTATATGCATACCATTGGGCGACAGCCATGTACTGTAGCCCGAGGTCCGAGATGCTGCTGTTGATCGAAAGCACCTCCGGTATCCAGTACAGATAGTCGCTGTACAGGTAGGTGGCTGTGCCCAGCTCAGCGTAGATGCCATAAAGGGCATCTTCGTAGCCTTCCGCCGTGGAATACATGTCCTGGTCGAACACCTCTCCCTTCGGGTTCACGTCCAGGAAACCGCAGGAGGTGAGGGCGGAGGCCAACAATATGGTAGTAAACAATTTTTTCATACTCAGAAAGTGGGACGGAAAATCAAGTTCAGGGAACGGCAATAAGGATATGAGGTGCCCCTCTCATATTTGACGGAAGATATATAGCCGAGGTCGGATGTGCCTATGCCTACGCACAGGCGCTTCATGCCGAGCCTCTTGATAAGGCCCTCCGTGAAATCGTATGTCAGCTGGAGACTGGAAAAGTAAAGCTCGTTCTTTCTCTCGACGAAGCGTTCGGAATTGACGGTCTCGGATCTCGCGCCTATGGCGAGATAGCGGACCAAGTCTCCCGGAGTCTTCCACCTGTCGGTATAGGCCCTTGCGTCTATGTTCTTCCGGGGGTTGACATCTTCCACTTTGCCCTGCAGCGTGGAATTGTAGAAGTCGGAACCGAAAGTGTAGGAGACGTTCATGGTAAATGAGAATCCCTTGTAGCGCAAGGTGTTGATAACCGAGCCGCGAAGTATCGGGTTGGTATTGCCCACGGGCACGCGGTCGGATGAGTCATAGTTGAAAGTGAAGGCCCCGTTTTTCTTTATGAATATTTCCTTTCCTGTGGCGGGGTCGATTCCGGCAGAGCGCACGGCGTAGATGTCGAACTGCGACCCCCCTTCGGTAAAGAGCAGTTTGGGGGTAATCGTATCTTCTCCGGAAACGCCTATTGCCGTGGTGCTCGTGCCGTTGAGCACGGAAGAAATGTTGTTAATCCTGTCCATCACGTGTCCTCCGGTCAGGGTGACGTTCCAGAACACGTTGCCGGTCTTGATAATCTGGCCGGACATGGAGAAATCGTACCCCCGGTTGTTGATTTGTCCGAAGTTCACGTACATGGTAGACACGCCCACGGACGGCGGCAGATTGATGGGCATCAACAAGTCGAAGGTCGTATTGTCGTAGTAGTCGAAAGACAGGTTGAAACGGCCGTGCAGCAGGGTGGCCGTAATCCCCACGTTGTTGTTCAGCTTCTTCTGCCACTTCAGGTCGGGGTTGCCCATGCTGACGGGAACGGCGCCTATGCCTGTATGATACTGATAATCGGACTTGTATTCATAGATGGTCTTGGCCTGATAGTAATCGAAGGAGACAGACCCCGTGTATCCGGTGGAGTAGCGGAGAGTGAGGGCTTCGACCCAGTCCTTGCCCTTGAGGAAAGACTCATTGTGCAGATGCCAGCCTATGCCCAGCGCCCAGAAAGGCGCAAAGCTGTTGTCACGGCCGAAGCGTGAGGAGCCGGAGGAGCGGTAGGAAGCATCCGCAAAATAGCGGTTCCACAGACTGAAATTGGCGTTGGCGAAAAGGCCGAGTTCCGTTGCAATCCTGTCGGTGCCGGTAGGATGCCCGCTGGCAGGGTACGAAAGGGCGAACGATATGTCGCTGAGACCGTCTTTGAGGAATCCTTCTCCAACGGCACGGGCCGTCTGCGTGTGGGTATATTTGATATTGGAGCCTCCGCTGACTCTGAACATCGAGCCTCTGTATCCTATGGACTTGCCCCAGTTTATCACCACCTTGCCGTCGTAGGTCTGCCCCTTGCGCGAAGAGAATGCATATTGTCCCTTTTTGAGAATGTCGCTGTAGCCGGCATACTGAGCGGCATCCGGGGAGGTATAATCATCGGAAGAGCCCCAGTTGAAACTCATGTTGCCCTGGGCGGTCATGTACAGCTCCTTGGTGATGTCCCAGCGGCCTTGCAGGGAATTGGTCATGCTTTGCGAGCCACTTGTCGAGAAACTTGAAAGAGTAGCGTCGTACAGGGGGTTCGCCATCCTTTCCGAAGATGTATCGTAGGGATTGAAATAATAATTCCTGATGAAGTTCCCGTCGGCGTCGAATATGGGTTCGTAGGGGTTCAGCGCCACATAGTTCGAGAATATTCCGTAGGGAGACGCGGTGGATGAATTGATGTTGATGTTGGTCTTGTATGTGACTGTCAGTTTGTTCTGGAGATGGTATCCGACGTGGAATCCCACCCCGAACTTGCGGCGGTTGTCGCCTTTCATCACGCCGAAAGTGTCGCCGAAGTTCATTGTCGCCCGGTAGTCGGTATTGGACCCGCGGGCGCTGAAGGTCAGGGAATGGTTGTGGCTGAACGGGATGCGGAGCGGAGCATGTATCCAGTCCGTATTTACGCCCCTCCGGACATTTTGAAGCTTGTAGTCATAGGCCCTGTCCATAGAACCGTCGGCAGTGTCGTACAGGCCTGCCAGGCGCTCGAATTCAAGTTTTTGGGCGGCATCGGCAAGGTTGTATGAACTCAGGTCCGGAACAGAGAAGTTGGGAACGAAATTGTAGCTCAGGCGCACTTTCGCATCTTCGATTTTCTTCCTTTCCACGACAATTACGCCGTTGGCGCCTTTCTCGCCGTAAAGGATTGTCGCGGACGCATCTTTCAGGATGTCTACGCGCTCTATGTCGAAAATGTCGAGGTCGTAAAGCTCCTCCATGCTGATTTCAACACCGTCCAGCACAATCAGCGGGTTGTTCACGCCCTCTTCGCTCTCATTGGTGACCAAGGAATTGGCCCCTCGAATGAGTATCGACGGTATGGCATTGGGATTGGAGCCTTCGACATTGTTTTCCATCACGACGAGGCCCGGCGTGTACGCGGCGAGTCCTGCCATGATGTTTGTCGGGGACATGGCCACGAGGTCCGAGCCCTGTATGACGGTCGCCGAACCCGTGAACGTCTCCTTTGGCTGGGAGTAGAACCCGTTCACGATGACCTCGTCCAAGGTGGTGTCGGACTTGAGGGACACATTGCGGGTGCCGGAGGCCTTGACAGTGTGGGACTGTTCGAGCATTCCGACAAAACTGTACACGAGGGTCCAGCTGCTCTCGCCCGCCTTCTTGCGTATTTCCAGACGGTAGTTTCCGTTCTCGTCCGCCACGACGCCGGTCACGGTGCCCTTGAGCGTGACACCGGCCCCGGGCAGCGGCTCGCCGGTCTCATCCGTTATTTTCCCGGTGATGACTATCCTGTCCGCGGACTGGGCATGCAGGACAGGGGCTGCCGACAGCAGCAATGCGGTCAGCAGCAATAGCAGTTTATTTTTCATTCAGCGCAGACTCGATTGAATACAAAAGGGCCTTGTAGTGTGTTTTGTCCCCGGCAGATGCTGACGAGGATGCTTTCTTCAGCAGTGTCCTGATTCTCTGAAGTTCGCCGAAATAGACCTCTTTGCTGTTGTCTATGGTTCTCAGGTTAAGTTTATATTGCCAGCCGTAACCGGCTTCTCCGAACGAATCGAGCATTCTGGAGGCGACATAGCCATGCCCGTTTTCCTCGTCCAGCTTGTGCAGAAGCTCTGCATATCTTCCTGCGATGCCGCTTTCGTCCAGACCGAAATTCACGATTTCGCCCACGGAGGGCGCGTAGGCCGAGCTAAGGGAGGCGGAACCCACCTTTACAAGCTGTGTCTTTTTGGTCACGATGCCGCTAAGATACTGGACATACAGGCTCTGCATGATTTTGTCCCCGTCCGTGAGCGGCTTGCGCCTGATGGCGCTTTCCCAGATGGATTCATACATGTCGTCGCACCAGTCCTGTATCGTGTAGGCTTCCGACGGCTTGTCGGCGATGCGGGACGAAAGCAGCACGTTCTGGCTTGTCTCGAACAGTTCGAGAATGGTGTAGTACTGCAAAATCGTGTGCAGCTCAAGACGCAGCGAGAACTTGTCCGTCAGTTCGCGGTTCTCGATCCAGCCGCAGTTCTTCAGTTCGGACACCACCCAGAGGAGAGCGTTGCGCTGATACTCTTTGTCCACGGACTTGGCGACCCTGCCGGGGGTTCCCGGCTTCACGGCGGTCAGATAGATGCCGCCGACGTTAGACATGACATTGGAGATATAGCGGTTGTACTGCTTTGCAAGGAGTTCATAACGGGAAGTCCTCAAAGAAGCGTCGGGGTCTACGGCATCGTCCATCCATTCCTCGAAATGCTCCAGTATGTACTTGAGATTGCGCACCCCATAGTCCGAAGCCTTTATGGGGTCGTTTCCGAGGTCTTCTTCGCGGGCGCTGGGGTCGTACCTCTTCGCCACCTGCTGCCTGCCGTAGCGGTATATGGGGTCGCCGGCTTTCTCGTCCACCCACTTCTCCAGCACGGCGGACTCTTCCTTCATGGTGGCGGCTTCGGGGACGGGACAGTAGGCATAGCGCACCAGCCATTCGTCATAGGGCCCGAGGAAAGGAGGCATCAGGTTCACGTCCTTGTCGGTGGGCTGGGACACGTAGTTGAAACGGGCATAGTCCATTATGGAGGCGGTGGTGCCGTACTTCGCCGTGAATGCGGGGTCGCGCAGGGACTCCGTGTCATAGGCGGCGGATGCGCTCATGTTGTGCATGAATCCGAGCGTGTGGCCCACCTCGTGCGCAACGACGTACTCGATGGATTCCGCCAGTACGTCTTCAGGCATCTTCCTGCCGCGGACGCGCGGATCCACCTGGGCGGTCTGTATGAAACGCCACTCATTGATAAGCTTGATGATGTCGTTGTAGATTATGACGGAGGCGTTGTAAATTTCTCCGCTTGCCGGATCGCACCAGGACGGCCCCATGGCGTTGGAAATCTGCGCGGGGACATAGCGGATGCAGGAGTATTTCAGGTTGTCGGGGTCGAAGTCCGGATCGTCCGAGGGGAAGTCGAGCACTTGTATGACATCTTTCAGGCCGATTTTCTCGAAAGCGGCATTCCACCTCAGCGCCCCTTTGCGTATGGGTTCGCGCCAATTGGCGGGAAATGCGTCGTCGAGGTAGAATACGACGTGCTTGACCGGTTCCACCAGCTCGCCCCGCAGCCATGCGCTGGTGTCGCTGGGTTGCACGTCCCAGCGTTTGATTACGGAATAACGGTCGATTTTGTCGGACTCGAAAGTCAGGTCGTATCTGTTGGTGAGGAATATTCCGACCCTTGAGTCGGCAATGCGGGGACGCATCTTTTTCTCCGGGAGGAGCATGACGGTACGGGTGACATCCACGGTAAACGGCTCCTTGTTCTTCAGCGCTATGAGCTGCATGAGGTTGGCGCTCACCGTGTAGGAAAGTGTGGACTTGATCAGGGCGTTGTCCCGGAATGCCTTGATGTCGCCCAGGACCGTGCCGGAACTGTTGTACGATGCCGTCATGTTCACGCCTCCGGTGCTGGAGCCGCTGCGCACCGGCGCAAGGGGCTCATAGTTGGCGGCGAAAAGGGAGGTGACATCGAACACTACGGCCGAAGAGTCCGGGCTGTAGCAGGTGGTCTTGAAAGACGAGAGTATGGGGTCTTTGGAATTGCGCAGGACGGCGGTCCTGAGCGCCTCGTTGTTCTCGTCGTAATCGGGCATCAGGGTCACGTCGTTCATGAACACGGTGCTGTCCACCATCGTGAACTTCACGTGCATGGGGGGCATCGGCTTGTAACCGATGGAAACGAGGTCGGCGGCGCTGGAGCCGGTAATGGTGGATGCGATGAGCATCTCGCGTCCGAGATATTTTCTGTCGAGTTCGAAATAAATCTTTCCTTTGGCTTTGTGCAGGGTGAGGAATCCGCCTTCGCTTCGCGCCGTCACGCAGTTCTTGTCCTTCAGGAAAAGGCGGGCATATTTGTTTGCCTTTGTTTTCGAGGAATCGGCGCTCTCTTTCTTTTCGTTGTTTTCTTTTGTCGCAGCTGAGACGGGATTCGCCGCGAGACAGGCGGCAATCACCGCTACAGTCATAAAAAATCGGTTTTTCATTTAGAGTCCGTTTTGAATATTCTCCATTATGTCATTACAGTTTTTCATACACCGCAAACTCGAATGTGTATCCGCTTTCCGGGTCGGTGCGGGTCTCCGAACAGCTCACCTGCTTCCACACTGCGGGGTCTATTTCCGGAAAGAATGCGTCGGCATCCTGCACCGTGGTGTGTACGTGCGTGATGTACAGCCTGTCCACCATCGGGAGAGCGGCGCGGTACACCGAGGCTCCGCCCATGATGAAGCATTTGTCCTTTCCTTCTGCCTCGGCCTCGCGGAAAGCCTCGTCGAAGGAATATACGCAGCTCACTTCAGGTATAGGCTCGCCGCCGGCATTGAGCACTATGTTCCTGCGGCCCTTGAGGGGGCGAAACGGCAGTGAGAAATAGGTCGTGCGCCCCATGATTACCGGATATCCGGAAGTGACTGACTTGAAATATTTCAGGTCTTCGGAAATGTGCCAGGGGAGGTCTCCTTTGACCCCGATTCCGTTGTTGTCGGCAATGGCTACTATGATACATTTAAGCATGGCGTGAGGATGTTTGGTTGTCATACGGCTACCGGAGCCTTGATGGCCGGCCAGGGGTCGTAACCCTCGAGCGTGAAGTCTTCGTAGCGGAAGTCGAATATGCTCCGGACCTCCGGGTTGAGCCGCATGGTGGGCAGTTTCCGCGGCTCCCGCGATAGCTGGAGCGCCACCTGGTCTGAATGGTTGAGGTACAGGTGCGTGTCACCAGTGCTGTGTATGAACTCGCCGGGCTGAAGTTCGCACACCTGGGCTATCATCATGGTGAGAAGGGCGTAGGACGCGATATTGAAAGGCACGCCGAGGAAGGTGTCGGCGCTGCGCTGATACAGCTGGCAGCTCAGTTTGCCGTCCGCCACATAGAACTGGAAAAGGCAGTGGCAGGGGGGAAGCGCCATCTTGTCTATGTCGCCCGGATTCCAGGCGCACACCAGCATGCGGCGGGAGTCGGGATGCTGCCGTATCTGCTCTATGACCTGCGAGAGCTGGTCTATGCTGCGTCCGTCCGCCGTCTGCCAGCTGCGCCACTGATGCCCGTAGACCGGGCCGAGGTCTCCGTTCTCATCGGCCCATTCGTCCCATATCGTCACCTTGTTGTCGTGCAGGTAGCCTATGTTGGTGTCGCCGGAAATGAACCACAGCAGTTCGTGGATGATTGAACGCAGGTGCAGTTTCTTCGTTGTCAGAAGGGGGAATCCCTCCGATAGGTCGAAACGCATCTGGTATCCGAAGATGCTGCGGGTGCCGACTCCTGTGCGGTCTTGCTTGATGACTCCGTTTTCGCTTATGTGGCGGAGCAGGTCGAGGTACTGTTTCATATCGTGTCGAGGAAAGAAAGGACATTTTCCGTGACGGCATCCTTCATGAGCACCCGTTTACTGGAGTCCAGCAGGTACAGCGAGGGGATGGCCCGGATATCGTATTTGCCGCTTTCGCGCAGGGAGAAAGTGTAGTCGTACCCGTTTATCCACGTGTCCGGGTAGTTGCGGTGGTATTCCCGCCATTCCTGTACGGCCTCGTCTATGTAGATGTTGACTACGGCCAGCCTCCCCTCGGCTATCAGGGAGTCTATGCGTCCGTGCGACCTAATCTCCCGGACTATGGCCTTGCAGGATTCGCAGCCGGGGTTGCTGAAAAAGAGCATCGTGTATTCGGCCTTGACTTCGTAAAGAGAGCCTTTGCGGCCCTTGATGTCGCTGAAACGGAAGTCCGGGGCCTTGCTGCCGAACGTGTTCGTGGCGCACATCTTAGCCTCGTATCTGTAGGCGGTGCGCATGTCTTCCCCTGTGCACGGGCTATCCGCAAGGGCCTTGGCGAAGGGCAGGTAGAGGTCTTCGTCGCGGACCGGAGAAATGGGGTCGTACAGGTAGTGCGACACCATCTCGCTCATCTTGACATACAGCAGGGAGGTGGTGTCGGCCAGTTGTTTGGCCTCTATCTGCTTGAAAAAGTGCAGTATGCTTTTTTGCGCCTCGTGCAATGGGCCGGGTTCGTCCGGAGTGGCCTTTTGCTTGAGCGTGGATAGCAGCAGGATGTAGTTCGCAAGCCCTTGTTCCACCTCCTTGTCCTTCACGCCGAGTATCATTTCGGCATCTGTGACGCCGTCTCCGTTGATGAACGCATCCCAATAGTGCCCGAGCACGTAATTGCGGGCCTCTGCGGTGTCGTTGCCGTAGACGGCCGGGACGCTGATCATCGGGAAGGCGCGCGCGTTCTTTTCTCTGGCGGCGCTTGCGGCAGGCTTTATGGCAGTCTTGCCCGTTGTCTTGCCGGTGGTTTTCGTGCCGGTGGAGCTTGTGAGGGCGCCCTGCTGCCCACCCTCGAACGAGCAGGCGCACAGACAGATGGCGGCTATCAGGTATGTCAGGCTCTTGTTCATTTCAGCACCGTCGCTTCGGCCACGGCCCTAAGCATGATGGCCTCGTGTTCGCTCAGACCGCAGGAGGGGACATGGCCCTTGAAGGGTTTCCCGCTTATGGTAAGGTAGGTAACGCATGCCTTGAGATAGGCCCCTGAAAGTCCCGGGTGCTTATCGTCGCGATGCAGCAGTCCCATTTCGGGGACCTTTGCGAAAGCCTGTCCCACGAGGGATTTTTCAGTACCGGCAAGTGCGGCGAGGCTGTTGCAGCCCTCGGACAGCATGCGGTCGAATTCTTCAAGCGAACCGAAACCGCCGTTGGACAGGGCCGGATACGCCCAGGTGTTCTCGACATAAATCCTGCACTTTGGCGACTTGCCGCGTATGATTCCGACCAGCTCCCCGTATGCGTCGGCGACATCCTTGTGTCCGGCGGGATTGGCGGCATACTGCGCCGGCTCCTGGCTCTGTCCCTGGATGAAGGCATAGTCGTAGCGTGTCTGAGCGGCGGTTTTCACGGACATTTCGAGACCGCAATGCTGCCTGAATGTCTGTCCGCCCTTGAGCGATGCGTGAACGTCGAGCTTCAGCCCCTGCGAGAACGCAATTTCCTGAAGCATGAAAGGCTCTCCGAAATAGTATGTGAATGAGTTGCCTATGAGCAGCACGGACTTCTCCCTGGAGGGCTTTGCGCTGCCGAGAGGCTTGAGAACGGCGCCGACATAGTGTTTCTTTTTCACTTCCACCGAATTTCCGGGCTCGTCCGCGCTGAGCCTGCTGCCGTCTGCGGCAAGGCCGCTGCATACGCGGCAGCGCACCTTCAGCGTGTCGTAGACCGTATTGCGCAGTTTGTAGGTGGTAAGATAGGTCGTAGGATGCTTCTGCGAGGCGCTTACGGTAAAGAACGAACCTTCTTTCACCCACTCGTCCCCGTCAAGGAATTCCACGGCATATTGTTCAGGGGCTTTCTCCCCCGTGTTCTCGACGCTGACTCCGAACTGCACCCAAGTGCCTTTCGGGAGCACGTCTACGGGACGGGAAAACACTATCGCGTCTCCCTCCACCATTCCGCTGCGGCTTATGGCGCTGCGTTTGTCGAGGAACCAGAGTCCGTCGCTGTGGTCTGAGCCGAAAATGGTGTTGAGGGCCTTGGCCAGCTGGTATCCCGCCTTGCGGATTTCCAGTTCGGCAAGTCCTATGTGGGCATCTATGAATTCCTGTCCGAGCACCGCACCTGCCGGAACCGTGCGTATGTATGGACGCACGTCGCGGGCGCAGTCTTCGAACCATTCCCTTGCCCAGCCTCCTGTGACGCTGCTGATGTGCTGGCTGTCCCAGGTGTCGAGCCTGTCAGCATATTCCCTGTAGTCTTTCCAGGCGAGGCCGCTGTGTTTCTGTATTATGCCGGTGTCCCAGACCGCATGCAGCACGGCCTGTTTGCCGAAAAATTCCACGCTGTGCTTCAGTTCGTTTTTCTCGTCCGTGTAGCGCACGTGAGCGGGGCAGTGGAAGTCTCCGACGATGTGGGTCATGCACTTTATGGCCTGGAGTACCACGCTGTCCGGCATGGACTCGTAGTCTTTCAGGCATTCCCTGAAAAATTCCATCGCCGTGACCCCGTCGCGGCAGTTCCTGCGGGCTTTCCTCAGGTAGAGGGGGCTGTTGAATGAGGGGTCGCATATTGATGCATGCCATCCTGCGAACTCGGTTTTGTACGGCTCCGTGCCCGCCACCTCGTCCATCCAGCTCGCCCAGGTGGCGAGAGGCGCTCCGCCGGTGTAGTAGTCTATGACCCTTGCGGCCTCCGGCGTGAGGTGACGCTGGGCGATTTCTGCGATTGTGGCATGCCCGAGGCGACCCCAGGCGGCGGCCCCGACGCTCATTGAGAGCGCAAGCAGGGCGAGCGAAATGCGGTGCACTGTCTGCTTCATTCTGCGAAGAGCTTTATGATGTTGAGTATTACGGCGGATGCTTTCTGCATGGACTCTAACGGCACCCATTCGTACTTGCCGTGGAAGTTGAGCCCGCCGGCGAAGATATTGGGGCAGGGGAGTCCCTTGAAAGACAGGTTGGCCCCGTCGGTGCCGCCGCGTATGGGCTGTATGCGGGGCGTGACCCCGGCCAGCTTCATCGCCTCCACGGCCTTCTCCACTATGTGGTAATGGGGCTCCACCATCTCCCGCATGTTGTAATACTGGTCCTTGATGACGGGGGTCGCGGTGCCGCTGCCGTATTTGGCGTTGATGAAATTGCAGCACTCCTGCATGAAGTCTTTCTTGCGCTCGAACTTCGCCCTGTCGTGGTCGCGGATAATCCAGTTCACGGTGCATTCCTCCACGCTGCCCTTTATGCCGATGAGGTGGAAGAATCCCTCGTACCCCTCCGTGTGCTCTGGCCTCTGCCCGGCGGGGAGCAGGGAGGTGAGTTCCTGGGCTATGAGTATGGAGTTGAGCATCTTGTCCTTTGCGTTTCCGGGGTGTACGTTGCGGCCCTGGATGTGCACGGATGCGGATGCGGCGTTGAAGTTCTCGTATTCCAGCTCTCCGACTTCTCCTCCGTCCATGGTGTAGGCGAAATCCGCTCCGAAACGCTCCACATCGAATTTCACGACACCCCGTCCTATCTCTTCGTCGGGTGTGAAGCCGATTTTGATTTCCCCGTGTTTGAACTCCGGGTGAGTGACAATGTACTCGACGGCATCCATGATTTCGGCAATCCCGGCCTTGTCGTCGGCGCCCAGCAGGGTCGTTCCGTCGGCCGTGATGATGGTTTCTCCCTTGTGTGCGAGCAGTTCGGGGAAGTCGGCGGGGTCGAGTTTCATCCCCGGAACGCCTTTAAGCTCTATTGCGGAGCCGTCGTAGTCGCGGATAATCTGCGGCTTGACATCTTTGCCGGGGGCGTCCGGAGACGTGTCCGCATGGGCTATGAAGCCTATTTTGGGCACCTGCCTGTCCGTGTTGGACGGGATGGTGGCCATCACATATCCGTATTCGTCGAGGGTGGCCTGCACGCCGAGTTCGAGAAGCTCGTCCCGCAGCATTTGCAGCAGCACCAGCTCCCGGGCCGCAGACGGCTGGGAGGAAGATTCTTCATCGGATTGCGTATCTATTGCGACATAGCGCAGGAATCTGTCGAGTATGTTCATTTACGGCTTTTTTTAAGTGATGAGACTATCATATATGCACAAATGGCGAGGAAAGGCACTATGGCGAGCATTTCCGCAGGGGCGGCACCGGATGCTCCGGCTTCGTTCCAGCCGCTGAGGAACCAGTCGGCGCCGGCGAATTTCAGAATTGCCGACACGACCCCCATGAGGGCGCCGCCGGCGATGAAGCCGCTGGCAATGAGGGTTCCTTTCTCACGGCGCTCGTTGTTGAGCGCGGCGTCCTTGCTGCGGGTGCTGACATACCAGGATATGGCACCGCCGACGAGCAGGGGCAGGTTCAGGTCTATGGGGATGAACATGCCGAGGCAGAATGCGAGGGCGGGAATCTTCAATACCGTGAGCAGCACGGCTATGACGGCCCCTATACCGTAAAGCAGCCAGGGTGCGCTGCCTCCGTTCATCATGGGCTGTATGACAGCTGCCATCGCATTTGCCTGAGGGGCCACGAGGGCGCCTTCTCCCGTGAAGCCGTAGGTCTTGTCGAGCACGAGCATGACCCCGCCCACGGTTGCCGCGGCTACCGCCACTCCCGCGAATTTCCAGACTTCCTGCTTGCGGGGCGTGGTGCCTGCCCAGTAACCTATCTTGAAGTCGGTGATGAGGCCTCCGGCGGTGCTCAGCGCGGTACATACGACTCCTCCTATGACCATGGCCGCAACCATTCCGGCATTGCCTTTGAGCCCGGCGGCGACGAGCACGAGTGCGGTGATTATCAGAGTCATGATGGTCATGCCGCTGACGGGGTTGGTGCCCACTATGGCTATGGCGTTTGCCGCAACCGTGGTGAAGAGGAACGATACGACCGTGACAATCGCGAGGGCGAGCAGGGCCTGCCAGACGTTGTTCACCACTCCGCCGAATGCGAAGAATGCGAATACGGCGAGCAGGGCTATGATGATGCCGAATATGACGCTTTTCATGGGCATGTCCTCCTGCGTGCGTTCGGCAGATGCGGCGCCCCCTTCTCCCTTGCGCCTGAACTCTCCGGCCGCGAGGCCCACCGCGCTCTTGATGACCCCGGCACTCTTGATTATGCCTATGATGCCGGCGACGGCTATGCCTCCTATGCCTATGTGGCGGGCATATTCCTTGAAAATCTGCTCAGGGGACATGGCGCCAACTGCGGAGGAGATGCCGGTGCCCATGAGGTCTATGACCTGTCCGCCCCAGATGAGGTTCATCAAGGGGATGATGACCAACCACACGAGGAAGGAGCCGCAGCAGATGATGAATGCGTACTTGAGCCCCACTATGTAGCCCAAGCCGAGCACCGCCGCTCCGGTGTTGAGTTTGAGCACTATCTTTGCCTTGTCCGCCACGACCTGCCCCCAGTGCATGACCGTGGTGCTGAGCGTTTCGGCCCAGGCGCCGAACGTCGCGACAACGAAGTCGTACAGACCGCCTATAAGCCCGGCGGCAACGAGCGTCCTTGCGCTTTGTCCTCCGCCCTCGCCGCTTACCAGCACCTGTGTAGTGGCAGTGGCCTCGGGGAAGGGATATTTGCCGTGCATTTCCTGCACGAAATACTTTCTGAACGGAATGAGGAACAATATGCCCAGGACCCCGCCGAGCAGGGAACTGAGGAACATTTGCCAGAAGCTCACCTCCAGCCCGAGAATGTATATTGCTGGCAGGGTGAAAACAGCTCCGGCGACTATGACCCCGGAACAGGCCCCTATGCTCTGGATGATGACATTCTGGGCCAGCGCATCGTTCTTGCGCAGGATGCCTGTGACCCCGACGGCGATGATGGCAATCGGTATCGCCGCCTCGAACACCTGTCCTACCTTAAGCCCCAGGTAGGCCGCCGCCGCCGAGAACAGGACCGTCATCAACAGTCCCATCGTCACGGAGTACGGCGTCACTTCCTGCGGGCGGCTCTCCGGACTCAGGAGCGGCTGGTACTTCTCCCCGGGCTTCAATTCCCGGTGCGCGTTTTCGGGCAGCGCTGCGTGCTTTTTCTCTTTCATACTGTTTTCGGTATTTCTCTATGTATTTCTGCAGTTTCGCCTCGTCCTTCGCTTCCTGCCGGCGCATGTCCTGCAGGGCTTTCAGGGTCTTCGCCCTCTCTTTTTCCATGGCCTTCTGCTTCTTTTCCTCCCTTTTGAGCGAATCCCTTCTGTCGAGTTCCGCCCATTTTGCCTCGCGGGCGGCGATTCTGGCATCCCTTTCGGCTATGCGCAGCTTCCTTTTCAGCTCCTTCTCCTCCCGGCGCTGCTGCTTGGGGTCGGAGTACGGCACGGCGAGGGGGTCGGCAGGGGCGGCAAGCGAGGTGTCGGCCGGAGCCGGCTGCTGCCGGAGAGAGTCGGACACTGCCGTCGTGTCTGCCGGAGCCGGCAAATCGCGCATCACGGTGCTGTCCTGCACTGTCAGGGAGTCGCTGACTGCCGCGTCGACGGTCTTTGCCGATGTGTCTCGGGCGCTCTTTCCGAGTGCCGCAAGGGAGTCCCTTATGGCTATCTCCCTGCGTATGCGCGGCATGTACCCGGGGAAATAAGTCTCGGTCTGCTTGAAGCTGGCCTGCGGCTTTCTGGAAAAATAGGCACGCTGGCTTTTCCTGATTTTCATCGTGGTGATGTCCTGCGGGCCGGTCGGCTTTTCGTCGGGCCTCCAGTTGAAGCCCTTCATCTTGCGCTCCTGCTCCGGCAGCTGCACCACGGGGTAGGCATTGTTCTTCGGCGTCTCGAAATAGGACACCTGGTCTATATTGCCGTTTACCAATATGGCGGACAGCATCTTCGAGTCCACCTTGTTGACGGTGGCGAATGCCTCGTTTTCTCGTATGAAGAATATGGCGGAAGCCCCTCCGAGGGCATCGAAGCGCTTGAGCGCGCTGTCCGTGGAGTCGAAATAGGCCATGATTTCGGCCCCCTTTATCTGGTCGTAGCTTACCTCGTCCTCCTGCGTGATTACGAATGCGTCTGACTGCAGGCTCGCCTTGCGTACGCTTCCGCCTCCGACCAGCACGAAGATGCTGTCCGCGGTATACTGGCGGTTGCCGTCATTCCATACCACGGGGTCGAGGTAGAAACGCGCTATGGAGTCGAGGTCGCAGTAGCTCAGAGAATCGCAGCGCACCTGAATGTCCTTGCGGAATATCCTGACGTTGCGTATTCCGTATGCGAATCCTATTTTGGTGGTGTCGCGGTTCGCAAAGGCTATGGAGTCCGCCCTGGCGAGCGAGTCCGCGATGAATAAGCTGTCGAGCCGGGCCCTTTCCGCCGCCGCAATGCTGTCCCGTATGGCGGCAGCTGCGAGAGCTGCGCTGTCCGGAGGCGTCTGCATGGCGCCCTCTTCGGCTGAAATGGAGTCGCGGGCTGCCGTCGAATCTGCGGCTGCAGCGTTTGTGTCTTTTGCTGCCGTCGAGTCTGTGAGGACCGCTCTACCTGTGTCAGCCGCTATCGTTGCGGCTGCTGCCGTCAAGCCCGTAGCTGCCGTGGAATCAATGGTTGCAGCGCTTGTGTCTTTTGCTGCCGTCGAGTCTTTGACTGTCGTCAGGTCCGCGGCTGCTGTTGCGTCTTTGACTGCCGTCGAGTCGGCCGTTTCGGGGCCGCTCCGCATGTCCATGGAGTCATCCTCGGGAGTGTCGTTTTCCGCTCCGCCCGGCTTGATGCTCCCGGGGCGCGAGAGACCGGCACCGGGTTTTTTCTGTCTTGCCTCCTCGGCCGCCTGTGCAGCGGCTTCCGCAGCTTTCCGCCTAAATTCGGTCACGGCATCGGTGAGTATGTCAGACAGCCGCGACTCGCATGCCTTTACGGTGGCATCGTCCACGTCGCAGCGCGGTATGGTCCTGTAGATGAGCGTGTCGGCCCCCACGTACACGGTGTCGGTGCGCTCTCCCTGCGTGGTCTCCATGGCTATGGCGGCCCTTTTCCTCATCATCACCTGCTGGAGCGAATCTGAATAGTAGATGCGGTCGGCCATTCCGGTAGTGCGGCGTGAGCTGTCCTGCACCTGGGCGTTGCCCATCAGATGTATGTCGTTGGTCGTGCGGTAGTAATAGAGCGTATCGGCCCACATTTCCTGCTCCCTGGACTGGCCGTGCACGTTGCGGGTGAAGAAAAACCTTTCGCGCCCCCTGTCATACCATCCCATGCCGGCGGAGAGCATGTTGCCGCCTTTCCAGAAGTCTATGAACCCCGGAAATTCCGCCTTTTCGGTCTCCGAATAATACAGCAGCCTGCCGGTCTTCACGAAGATGGAGTCGGTGAACATGTTCACGTCATTCTCGAATGTGAAATACTTGCGCCGGGAGTCGTAGGTGCCGGTGAGGCTTTCTATTATCTGTCCCTTTTCGTCGCGCATGGCCCCTCCGTTCCTGAACACGGCCATGCTGTCGCGGGTGTTGTAGTCGAGGTATCGCGTGCGCAGCTGGTTGAGCTTCTTGTTTTCGAGCTGGACGGTCGTGCCGCGGAACTGGGCGAGGTCTTCGTCGATGAGATAATCGAGCTTGTCGCTCGTCAGTATTGTTTCATCCTGGATTACCTTTACGTGCCCCCAGGCATTTATGACCTTCGTGTCGACGTTCCACAGCGCCGTGTCGCTGATGAGATAGGTGCCGTTGTGCAGAAAAGTGGAGGCTATGGCCTTGCGGTACTGCTGCCCGTTGATTTCCTTCAGCTCCAGCGACTCGGCCTTCATTATGCGCACGAGGCTGTCGGCCTTCTCCTTGTCGGGGAAGGCGTGCAGCGGCAATGCGGCGGCAATCAGGGCTATGGCCGCGAGAACTTTCAGTGCTTGGCGAATCTTGACTTCCATTCCGCGGACTCGAATTCACAATCCTCGAAAATAGGATCTATGCGGATATAGGTGGTCCGTATCTTTTCTTTTATGAAATTGTCTATGGCCTTCATCTGGAGCTGCTGCCTCACGTCTCCGAGAATTTCCGTGTAGTCCCTCTCGAATGTGGCGGTGTGCGCCGGGATAATCTTGTCCAGGCGCAGTATCTTGTACACTAAGTTGCCGTCGCGCCCCTCGTTGTCGAGAGACTCTATGGGCTCGGAAATCTCGCCCGGCTGCAGGTCTTTTATGGCATTGTAGTCCTGGGGCTTGAGCTGGTCTATTTCAAAATAGGCCGAGCCGGAGTTGGGGTCTGCCATCTGGCCTCCGTTGGTGCGCGAGGCAGGGTCTTCGGAATAGAAGCGTGCGGCAAGTTCAAAGGTGATGAGGGAGTCGGTGATGGCCGTCTTCAGGCTGTCGAGCTTGCTGAACGCCTTCTCCCTGTCTTCCGAAGAATATTCGGGCTTGAGCAGGATGTGGCGGGCGTTGAACATGTCCCCCTTCTTTTCGAGCACCTCTATGAGGTGGTATCCGTCCGGCGTCTCCACTATTTGGGAAATGGCTCCGGGCTTGAGCGCCATGGCGGCATCCGAGAATGCGGGCCAGAAAACGGATTTAGATGCCATGCCGAGCTCGCCTCCCTTGCGTGCGCTTCCGGGGTCTTCGGAATAGAGGCGTGCCAGGGTGGAGAATTTCTCTCCGTTAAGTATGCGTTCGCGTATGGACAGCAGCCTCTCCTTTACGGCGAGGGCGGCCGCATCCCTGTCGGGATACATGCATATCTGGCTTATCTTGTACTTTATGGGCACGACCGGCAGCCTGTCCACGGAGGACGTGTCTATGTACATCTTCACGTCGTATGGAGTCACTTCCGGTATGGCGCGGGCGATTTCCATCTGCTCCTGCTGCGTGAGGGAGTTTTCCTCGATTTGCTTGCGCCACTCCTGGCGGAGTTTGTAAAGCGGCTTGCCGAAATAGGCATTCACCCCCTCCTCGCCTCCGAGGGCCGTAAGCACCTGGTCTATCTGCTGCGACAGCTGGGCCTCCACGAGCTCGTGGTTGACGTTGAGGGAGTCTATGCGGGCCTGCATGAGGAAGAGTTTGGATTTCATCATGGCCTCCAGCAATTCGCAGCGTATGTTGCGGTCCGAGGCCTGTCCGCGGGCCGACATCATCTGGACCTCCTGCTCTATGTCCGAGAGCGTGATAAGTTCATTGCCTATGACCGCCGCGGACTTGTCCACTATGCCGCCATATTTCTGTGCCCCGGCGAAAGCCGATACCGTCAGCAGCGCCGTGGCGATGAATGTTTTCAGGTATAATTTCATAACTATCTATTTTCCTGTTTCAGCAAGGTGCTTTTCCCAGGCCCAGGCCGAGGCGAGCGTTTCCTCCACGCTGCGCAAGGCTTTCCATCCGAGCTTGCTCCAGGCAAGCGACGGGTCGGCCCAGATGGCGCTCACGTCCCCGCTCCTGCGCGGAGCGAACCTGCGCTTGAGCTTCACCCCGCTCGCCTTCTCGAAAGCGTTCACCAGTTCGAGCACCGACACGGGTGTGCCGGTCCCGATGTTGAAGATTTCGTAGCGGGACTCCATGCGGCCGTCCAGCATCCTGTCCACCGCGCACACGTGCGATTTCGCGAGGTCGGTGATGTCTATGTAGTCGCGCAGGCACGTTCCGTCCGGGGTGGGGTAGTCGTTGCCGAAGATGCTGAGACATTCCCGCTTGCCTATGGCCGTCTGCGTGATATAGGGCACGAGGTTGTTGGGCACGCCCCGGGGCAGTTCGCCTATGAGTGCGGACGGATGCGCCCCTATCGGGTTGAAATACCGCAGCGAAATCCCGTACATGCCGTATGCCGCCGTGCAGTCCCGCAGGAAATCCTCGCATATCTGCTTGGTGTTTCCGTAGGGTGATGCCGCGCTTCGGCGCGGGCTCTCTTCCGTGACGGGAGACGTGTCCGGCTCTCCGTACACCGTGGCGGATGATGAGAAAACCATGCCGCTTCCGCAGTTGCGGGCGGCTTCGAGCACGTTAAGGAAGGATACGAGGTTGTTCCGGTAGTATTTCAGGGGCTCGTCCACCGACTCTCCCACCGCCTTGAACGCGGCGAAGTGTATGACGGCGTCGATGCCGTATTTGCCGAAGAGGGCGTCCGTGGCGGCCTTGTCGCAAAAATCCACGCGCTCGAAAGGCGGGCGGAAGCCGAGTATGGCGCAGACGCCTTCGTAATTGGTGTCGTCGCAATTGGACATGTTGTCCGCAACCACCACGTCGTAACCCGCCTGGCTCAGCTCCACGGTGACATGGCTCCCGATGAAGCCGGCACCTCCGGACACAAGTACAGTTTTCTTCATAACCTACAAATTTAATTATTTTGCCCGAACATTCAAAATTCGTAACTTTGCCGGAGGTACCATCATGGGACACGACAAACTCAGGAAATTCGCAGAGAACGAATCGTTCTCCTGCCTGTTGCAGCCCTCTGCCGCAGAAGTGCTCGCGGACGGCTACATGAATCTTCGCGACCACGGTGTGAAAGGCCGCTGGGGGGAACGTTTCCACAATCCTGCGGCCTCGCTGGTGCTCGAGCTCGGCTGCGGCAAGGGGGAGTACACGATAGACCTGTCCATGCGGGAGCCGTCCCGCAACTATGTCGGGGTGGACATCAAGGGGGCACGCCTTTGGAAAGGGGCCAAATATGCCACGGAGCATAATCTGGGGAACGTTGGCTTTCTCCGCACCCGAATAGAATTCATCACGGCCTTTTTCGCTCCCGGCGAGGTATCGGAGATTTGGCTCACTTTTTCCGACCCGCAGGTGCGCAGCGAAAACTCGCGCCTGACTTCTCCTCTCTTCCTCGAACGCTACCGCCGGTTCCTTGCTCCCGGGGGCCTCGTGCACCTGAAGACGGATTCGCGCTTCCTGTATCAGTACACCCTTGAGCTGTGCCGGGAAAACGCTCTCCCCGTGGAGGCCTTTTCGGACGACCTGTATGCCGAGGCCGGGCGTTTCGATCCCTGCCTTACCGAGGTGCAGACCTTTTATGAGAAGATGTTCCGCGACCAGGGCTATCCCATACGATACCTCCGTTTCCGGCTCGACGGCACCGACCCGCTCCGCTCCCCGGAGGGCTTCGATGCGGATTACTGGCGCTCGGTAGAGGGGGACCGCACCCTTTTCGGGAGGGATACCGCGGAAACACGCAGGCAGAAGCTCCTGAGGGAAAAGGCCCCTAACGAGACTCGAACCGGCAATAAATCAAAGAATTAACAATTATGATAATGAAAAAGCTAAGATTTGCCGCCGCATTGGCGATGATGACCATGCTTGCATGTGCATGCGACCCTGAACATTTTGAGGATGACATAGATGAACCCCTGGCCTCCATTTCGTACTGGGGAGAAGACGTGTATTCCTTTACCTATAACGACTCCGGACGAATCGCCACGATTACGGACAATCTGAACGACATTCGGATTTCTGTCAGGTACAATCCTTTGATGCTGACTGTAGGCGGCTATGAAATAAAGAATATAAAGTGCAATGACATGGGGTATATCGAGTCTTATTCGGAGCCGGACGGTGCGACGGCATATTGCGAATATGATGCGGACGGACACCTTCTCCAGTTTCGCATGGATGATTTCTACAAGGTGGACTTGAAATGGGAGAAAGATTGTTTAGTGCAGGTCAAGGACTATGATGAGGACGATTTGATGAACACTGTCAACTACGAATACAAAAACGACGACAACCGCAACGGATTGTGGATACCCCTGTGGCCGGGCCCTATGGAGCTTCCGCATCTGATGACGACCGGACTGTTCGGCAAGATTCCGTCCAAGCTGGTTTCGAGGATAAGCTCGCAATATCCCGGAGGATATAACGCTTTCTCATATAAACTCAACAAGCAGGGCCTGATTTTGTCCATGCACGTGGACTTCGGTGACGGAGGCTCGTATGATGACTGGGTCTTCAACTATGATGATTGACATGCCCCATCGTGGCTCCGCCCTGGAGAGGCAGCTCCGCTTTCTGCTGGACGGAGCGACTGAATAGTCCGGGATTTACGGAAACTAAAAGGCCGGGTGACTGAATGTCATCCGGCCTTGAATGTTCAAAGTCAAAGGCTTAGCCAATCTTTTCGGCAACCTTGTCGATAGCGTCCTTGACGGTGCTTATCGTGCTGGTTTCCTCATCTGGAATCCTGATGCCGAACACCTTCTCGAACTCCATGAGGAGTTCCACGGTGTCGAGAGAATCGGCGCCGAGGTCATTGGTGAAATTGGCGTCCTCGGTAACCTCTGAAGGCTCGACACCGAGTTTGTCAACGATAATGCCCTTTACTTTTTCTACGATTTCTACGCGTTCCATAAAATATTGGTTTAATAAATTAGTACTTCCGTTTAACGCAGTGCGCAAAGGTATGTATAATTATTCAGATATACAAGATTCTCTGCTTTCAATTATGGTTTTCGCGAGCTTAACTCCCACAAGGGCAGCCACTTCCTCTTCCGGCGCCGCCATTATCCTGGCAAGGGAACCGAAGTGCAGCATAAGTCTTTCCTCCGTCTTTGGCCCGACTCCCGGGATGTCTCTGAGCGCGCTGTGCAGGGCGGCCTTGCTGCGCAGGGAACGGTGGAACGTGATGCCGAAGCGGTGGGCTTCGTCGCGTATCTGCTGCAGCACTTTCAGAGCCTTTGAGTTACGGTCGAGGAACAGCGGGTACGGGTCGCCCGTCCGTATCACTTCCTCCAACCTTTTGGCAAGGCCCACGACGAATATTCTTTTCTGCAGTCCCAGTTCGCATATGGCCTGCCATGCGAAGTTCAGTTGTCCCGCTCCGCCGTCGATTACGACGAGCTGCGGCAGGTCGTCGGGATTTTCTTCGAGCATGCGGGAGTAGCGGCGGTTCACCACCTCCTTCATGGATGCGTAGTCGTTGGCACCTATGACAGTCTTGATTTTGAATTTCCTGTATTCTTTCTTGGACGGCGCGGCGTCGCGGAACACCACGCAGGATGCCACTGGATTGGTGCCCTGGAGGTTGGAGTTGTCGAAACATTCGATATGGCGCGGGAGTTCCTTCATGCCCAGCGCCTTGCCGAGCTCGCGCACCACCTCGCCGCGGTATTCGTCCGGGTTGCTGTGCTCGCGCTGTTTCAGCGAGTTGAAGTGAAACTCCTTGGCGTTTTTCGCGCTCAGCTCCAGCAGTGCGAGCTTGTCGCCCCTGGCCGGTATGTGGAAATTCACGCCGTCTATCTCCACGTCGGGCAAGAATGGCACTATGACCTCTTTCGACAGCTCTCCGAACTTTTGCTCTATCTCCGCCACGAAGCTGCTCAGCACCGATGACTGTTCTTCCTCTATCTGCATGCGGAACCCTAAGTTGAGACTGCGCACTATGGCCCCTCCGCGCACCCGCATGAAGTTGCCGTAGGCGTCGAAACCGTCGAATACGACGGAGAACACATCCAGGTCCCTGTCGCGTTCGGAGCTGATGACGGACTTGGCATAATGGCGCTGCAGGGACTCCATGCGCTGTTTGCACAGCTGCGCGCCCTCGAAATCGAGCCGTTCCGACGCCTCGAACATGGCGGTCCTGTATTTCGAGATGATTTCGCTGGCCCCGCCTTTCAGCAGGTGCACTATTTCCGCAATCCAGCCGTTATACTCTTCGGTGGAAACGGCGCCCGTGCAGCATCCGCGGCAGCGGCCTATGTGGTAGTCGAGGCAGGGACGCACCTTGCCCCGCAGTATGGTGTCGGAGTCTATGCGCAGACGGCAGCTTCGGAGCGGCCAGTTTCCGCTGAAAAATTCGAGGAGGCTGCGTGCGTGGAACACGGAACTGTAGGGCCCGAAATAGCGGGACCCGTCCTGCACCACGCGGCGTGTAAGGAACACCCTCGGGTACGGCTCGGCCGTGACGCATATCCACGGATAGGTCTTGGAATCTTTCAGGAGTATGTTGTATCGGGGCTTGTACTCCTTTATCTGATTGTTCTCGAGCAGCAGGGCATCGGCCTCGGATGCGACGACCGAGTACTGGACATCGGCAATCTTGCCGACGAGCACGCGGGTCTTGGCGTTGAGGCGTTCCGGCTCCACGAAATACTGGTGCACGCGTTTGAAAAGGTCCTTGGCCTTGCCCACGTAGATGACGGTCCCCTTGTCATCGTAGTAGCGGTAGACTCCGGGGCTGTGCGGCAGCAGTTCTATCTTTTCCCTTACGGTCACTTCGCGTATTCCTCAGACTAATTCGGCAATCATCTCCAGCCAGACGGCATCCGTGTTGTCGAAGGTGCCGGCCGATGTGCTGTCTATGTCGAGTACCGCCTGCACGGCCCCGTCCCTTATCAGCGGCACGACTATCTCGGAACGCGATTCGCTGCTGCATGCTATGTGCCCGGGGAACTCCTCCACGTCGGGCACGACTATGGTGCGGCGCTCTTTCCATGCCGTTCCGCACACTCCGCGGCCGAAAGCTATGCGGAAGCATGCCGGAGGGCCCTGGAACGGCCCGAGGACGAGCTGCCCGTCAATCACGCGGTAAAAACCCGTCCAGAAAAACTTCATCGCCGAGGCAATCATCGCGGCCGCCTGGGCCTGCCGCGCCACGGGGTCACTCTCGTCGCCGAGGGCAAGGGCCAAGTCCTGCCACAAGCGCAGATAGCGGAAGGCTTTCAGCGGCACATGGCAATACCCGCCGGGGTTCTTGTCAAGATAGTCCCTGTGCCGTTCTTCCGCCGGCCAAAAGGAGCGCAGCGGCGCCAGTTCCGTGGCAATGGGAGTCGAAAAGCGCTCCTGCACTGCCCTGAAACATGATTCTATCACCGGCCTTTCGCTTTCGTCTCCGTAGTACACTCCGCTGCGGTAACGTGTCCCCTCGTCGTGCCCCTGGCGGTTTTGGGCCAGCGGGTCTATCAGCGCGAAGAACAATTTCACGAGGGTCGCCAGATTCACCCTTTGCGGGTCATAGCTCACCTGCACTGTCTCGGCGTGTCCGGTGGAGTCGGTGTAGACCTGCTCGTAAGAAGGAGACTCCGTGTCTCCGTTGGCATAGCCCGGAACGGTGCGGAGCACCCCGTCCACACCCTTGAAAAAATGCTCGACGCCCCAGAAACAGCCTCCGGCAAACCAAATCGTCTTTTCCATAATGCTCGCTTGAAAGTGTAAACTTAGTAAATTTTTGTCAAAATCAGTGGAATTATTATATTAGCGGGGTAAAACTAAAACCGAATGAGCCTTAAAAGCCAGTTAGTTGCCAACACTCTGGTTGGCATAGCGGGGAGCTTGGAAATGTCGCGCCTGAACCGTGCGCTCAGACATCCCCGCATCGCAAGTGCAGACACACTCAGGACTATTCTCAGATATGCGCAGAACACGGCGTACGGGAAGGAGCACGGGTTTTCGGAGATTCTTAAGGCAAGAAACGACACCGAACTCTTCCGCCTTTACCGAGCGCACGTCCCAGTCAATGATTACGAGGCCCTTCGCCCGTGGGTGGAGCGTCACAAAAAGGGAGAATCCAGCGTCCTCATCCCGGGGAAGCCTGTGATGTACGCCACGACGTCGGGCACGACGTCGGAACCGAAATGGATACCTATTTCTGCGGAGTATCTGCGCAACGTCTACGGGAAGATGACGAGGGTGTGGCTCTACAATTTCATAAAATACCGGCCGAAGGTGTTCAGCGGGTCCATCCTGACCATAGTGGGAAAGGTCGTCGAGGGATATGCGGAGGACGGGACCATGTACGGCTCCGTTTCCGGCGTCACGAGGATAGACGCCCCGTCCTTCATAAAGAAACTGTATTCCAATCCTACCTGCGTCTATTCCATATCTGACTACACGGCACGCTATTATGTGCTCATGCGCCTTGCCGTAGAGCAGGACATCACGCTGTTCATAACCCCCAATCCCTCCACAGTGGTCGAGATGATGGCCAATGCGGAGCAGTATTTCGACGACTACATATCCGACATAGAGGCCGGCACCGTGTCGTCCAAATTCGCCATAGAGCCGGAGATACTGCGGGAGTTGTACGGCAGCCTGAAACCCAATCCGGAAAGGGCGCGGGAACTGCGTGCCCTCAAGGAACGCCACGGCACGCCGCTGCCCCGGCATTACTGGCCGAACCTCCAGATACTCAGCACCTGGAAATGTGGAAACACGGCCATATACATCGACAAGATGGAGGGCATGTTCCCGGAGGGCACTTTCCACCAGGAGCTGGGATATTTCAGTTCAGAGTGCCGTTTCGGGCTTACTCTCGACGAATCCATCAACACCTCGCTTTTCCCGCATTTCCATTTCTACGAGTTTGTCGAGGAGAGCGAGCTGGAATCCGAGAATCCGAAATTCCTCACTGTGGACGAATTGGAGGAGGGGCGCAGGTACTGTCCTTTCGTGACCACTTTTTCTGGCCTGTACCGCTACAACATGAACGACCTCGTGGAAGCCGGCCCGAAACGGCTGGGAACCCCCACGGTACACATGTGTCAGAAAGTCAACGGAATAGTGTCCATAACAGGAGAGAAGCTGCACGAAAGCCAGTTCATAGATGCAGTGGAACAGGCCGAAAAGCAGACGGGGCTGAAGACCCGTTTCTTCGTGGGCTTCGCCGACCTCAAGCTGCTCGGATACCGTTTCTACTATGAATTCATCAACAAGAACGTGACCCAGGAGCAGATGGAGCATTTCAACAATCTGGTGGACGAGAACCTGAAAAAGCGCAATATAGAGTATGAAAGCAAGAGGGCCTCGATGCGCCTGCGCGAGCCGCTGCCCTACAGGCTCGTGGCGCACTCTTTCCGGCGCTTCAAAATGGAATGCCTGAAGGAGGGCTTCAGGGACGGGCAGTTCAAGATGCTGCTGCTGCTCCAGGATGAGTACCGTCACGCCAAATTCAAAAAGCTCATAGAAAAATAATGCACCGTGCGGTGATATTCGACTTGGACGGGACGCTGTATGACAAGCGCTTCCTTCCTGTGCGCATGCTACTCCGCGACCTGCGCCATATATGGTGGATGCGAGCCGAGAGGCTTGCCCGCCGGGAACTGATGGGCCGGGACTTCGGCAATGCGGAGTCTTTTTTCGCCGCTTTTTTCGCCGCTGTACGAAAGCACATCCCTTCGGCCCCTTCTGAAAAGAAGATAAGCGAGTGGTACACGGAAACCTACATGCCGCTCATGGCGGAGCGGATTCGCAGCGGCTGCAAACTGTATCCGTGGGTCAGGGTGCGTTTTGCCGAACTGCGGGAGCAGGGGATAAGGACGGCTGTGTTTTCGGACTACGGCTTCGTCGCGGAAAAGCTCTCCGCCCTCGGCTTCGACGCCTCTTGGGCGGACCTGATAACCGACGCCCCGTCCATGGGCGGACTGAAACCTTCGGGGGCTTCTTTTCTGAGAGTGGCGGAAAAGCTCGGCGTGATGCCGTCGGAATGTCTTGTCGTGGGCGACAGGGAAGATACGGACGGGGCCGGGGCAAGGAATGCCGGCATGGAGTTCCGGCTTATTCGTCCGCGGGGATAGCAGGCCAGGGATTTTCCACTATTCCGGCCATTTCTTCCATGCGCCTGTGGGTTTCCTCCCGCACCCTGTCTATTTCAGTCTTGCGCGGGTTGTTCCTGTCGAATCCCACGGGCTTGCCTATGTGTATGGTGACGCAGGGGGTCTTGGCGGGGCCGAAAAGGCGGTACAGGCCGCGTCTTTTCCTGTAGGTGAGCACGAGGGGCAGCACCGGACAGCCGAGCCGCCATGCTATTGTGAAAGCCCCTCTGCGGAACGGTCTTATCGGCTGATACCAGTTCCATCTGACGGCTTCGGGGAACACCAATATGCTGTCGCCCTTGCCGTGAAAATAGTCTATGGCCTCGTTGAACGGCCTCACCCCGGAGCTTTCCTCGGGCACCGGAATGCCTCCCATGCCGCGCAGGAAGTATCCGAGTCCGCCGTTGAAATGCTTGGCGAACATGGGTATGCGTATCCTGCGCCACGGGCGCACGGCCTGGTTGACTGCGAGGGCGTCGAATACGTAAACGTGGTTGCAGACCATCACGATGCCTTTTTCAAGCTCGTCCCCCAGCAGGGCGAGATTCTCCCGACCCTGTATCCGGAGTCCGAAATGAAGGCGGTTTATCGGGGCCGCCAGCAGCCACTTCACGAAGAAGGAGATTGCCTGATTGAGCCTGTAGCCGAAGGACCTGTCCACATAGGGGTATGAGTCGTCGAACTGATACTTCCCTTCTGAGGAATTCTCCTGCTTCACCTTCAGCAAGCGCTGGAAGGGGTCGTCGGGATACTGCATTCCGGTGTCCGGGACATGCACTCCGGGCTTGTTCACGGCTCTGTGCATCATGATTTCTCGTCTATGTTGCGGAATGTTGTGCTCGTGAAGTTCTTTACCCACACCTGGCGCTCGAATGCCTGGTCCAAAGACAGCATGGTGTCCGTGGACTGCACGTAGGGAATGCGCTGTATGGTGTTGAGGATGGTCTCCATGAGGTGGTCGTTGTCTATGCAGTACACCTTCAGGAGAAGGGCGCAGCGGCCCGTCACGAAATGGCACTCCACAATCTCAGGAATGTGCCGCAGGGCCTCCGTGACTTCGTGATACTTGTTGTCCTCCGACAATGATATGTTGATGAAAGCGCACACGTTGAGTCCGAGCGTGCTGGGCTTAACCCTCATCTGGGAACCGGTGATAACCCCGGCCTCCTCCAGCTTCTTGACTCTCTGATGCACCGCCGCCCCTGAAATCCCGCATTCGCGGGCTATTTCCAGGAACGGCATCCTGGCATTGTTGATAAGAAAGAACAGAATCTTGCGGTCGGTTTCGTCCAATCGATAATTTCCCATAGGTGATATTTTGTTTTATTTTGTGCTGCGCCTGCTTCTGCGGGCCGACGGGCTGGAGCCGGATATTATTTCCCTGCATTTCTCCTCGGTCAATTCCGCCGCGCTGATAGTTTTCGGTATTCGGTAGTTTTTGCCGTCGAACTTGATGTACGGGCCGTAGCGTCCGTTTATCACGCTGATGTCCCCGAACTCGCACAGAGGCTCTGAGCCGGCCTCCCTGCGCTTTCTGTCAGCCTCTATCAGGCTGCCGCACTCCTCTATGGTAATCTTCATCGGATCTTTCCCGCGGGGCAGGGATATGTTCCTGTCGCCCCATTTCAGGTACGGGCCGAAGCGCCCCTTGGTCACTACCACGGGCACCCCTTCGTATTCGCCGGCGGTGCGGGGCAGGTTGAACAGTTTTACGGCTTCTTCCAGGGTGAGCGTCTCTATAATCTGCCCCTTTCCGAGGCTTGCCGACTGGCGGTGTTCCCCCTCGCCCTTCTGCACATACGAGCCGAACTGCCCCAGCCGGGCGGTAATCATGAGTCCGTCGGAGGGGTCTATTCCGATTTCCCTTTCCAGATGGCTGTACTGGCGCTTGTTTATGGCCGCGTCGACCCTCGCGTGGAAAGGTGCGTAGAAATCGGAAATCACGGTGTTCCATTGCTTCTTTCCGCTGGCCACCTGGTCGAAATCCTTCTCCACGTTGGCGGTGAAGTCGTAGTCCATGATGTCGGAGAAGTCGCCCGTAAGATAGTCGGTCACGAGTATCCCCACATCCGTCGGTATGAGCTTGCCCCTTTCGGCGCCTATTGTGTCGGTGCGCTGCTTTTCGCTTATCTCGCGCCCTTTGAGCGTGAGGTCGCATACCTTGACCGCGCTTCCCTCCTTGTCGCCCTTGGTGATATATCCGCGGGCATTCGTAAGGGTGCTTATAGTGGGCGCGTATGTGGACGGGCGCCCTATTCCCAGCTCCTCCATCTTCTTTATGAGCGTCTGTTCGGAGTAGCGGAACGGGGCCTGGGTGTGCTTGCAGTCGGCGTTCACCTGCTTTACCGTGAGCTCCCGGCCGGCATCTACGCGCGGCAGCACCACTTCCTCTCCGCCCGTGGCGTCCTCATCGTCGGAGCCTTCCCGGTAGAGCTTCAGGAAGCCGTCGAAAAGCATCTGTAGGGACTGTATGGAGTATTTCTCTCCGCGCTTGTCTATGTCCACCCCTATGGAGGTGTTGAGGACCCTGGCCTCGGACATCTGCGATGCCACGGTACGCTTCCAGATGAGCTGGTAGAGCTTCTGTTCCTGCTGGGTGCCTTCTATGTCCGTGTTCGATATGAATGTGGGGCGTATGGCTTCGTGCGCCTCCTGCGCCCCCTTGGACTTCGTGCGGTACTGGCGCGGACGCGAATATTCGGGACCGAAATTGTCGAGGATAAATTCTTTGGCGGTGTTTACGGCAAGGCTCGACAGATTGGTGGAGTCCGTACGCATGTAGGTTATCAGTCCGCGTTCGTACAGCGACTGGGCTATGCGCATCGTAACTCCCACCGGCAGGTGAAGTTTGCGTGCCGCCTCCTGCTGGAGCGTGGAGGTGGTGAACGGTGCGGGCGGCATGCGCGTGCCCTCCTTGCTCTCCACCGACCCTACCGTGTAGCGCGCCCCGATGCAGTCCTGAAGGAAGCTGCGGGCCTCCTCCTTGTTGCCGAAACGCTTGTCCAACTGGCCTTTTACCGCTATCCCGTCTATCTCGAACAGGGCCTCCACGCGGTAATAGGGCGCCGGGGTGAATGCGCTTATCTCTCTTTCGCGGTCCACGACGAGGCGGAGGACCACCGACTGCACGCGGCCTGCGGAAAGTCCGCGCTGAATCTTTCTCCAGAGTATGGGGGAAAGCTCGAAGCCCACGAGCCTGTCGAGTACGCGGCGGGCCTGCTGGGCGTTTACGAGGTCCATGTCCAGGGATCGCGGGTTTTTCACGGCATGGAGTATGGCGTCTTTCGTGATTTCGTGGAAAACTATGCGGCGGGTCTTTTCAGGTTCGAGTCCGAGCGTTTCGGAAAGATGCCACGAAATGGCTTCTCCCTCGCGGTCCTCATCGGAAGCGAGCCAGACGACGGACGCCTCGGAAGCGAGCTTCTTCAGTTCGCTCACCACCCGCTTCTTGTCGGCAGGAACTATGTATTCCGGCTTGAATCCGTCCTTTATATCTATGCTCAGGCTTTTGTCCTGGAGGTCTCTTATGTGTCCGAAACTGGATTTCACTATAAATCCGCTCCCGAGATATTTCTGAATCGTCTTCGCCTTTGCCGGCGACTCTACTATCACTAAATTCGCTTCCATTTTTTGTCAATATCGGCCACAAAGTTAAAGATTTTCAAAAATTAAATCGTAATTTTGTCTTCTAAATCGAAAAAATGACGGATAAAGTAAAACGGACGATAATCAAGGGCTTCTGGATACTGATAACAGTGCCTTTCGCCCTGATAATCATATTGCTGCTCTGCGTGGGACTTTTCGCGGAGCTGCCCTCTTTCGAGGAGTTGGAACACCCCGACAGCAAGCTGGCCACGCAGGTGCTTGCGGAGGACGGAGAAGTTCTCACCACTTTCCACATAGAGAACCGCACCTACATTTCCTACGATGAACTTTCAAAGAATCTGGTGCATGCCGCGGTGGCTACCGAGGACGTGCGCTTCTACAGGCATTCGGGCGTGGACATGAAGGGCCTGGCGCGCGTGGCCGTGAAGACCCTGCTGCTGCGCGATTCGAGCCAGGGAGGCGGCAGCACCATCACCCAGCAGCTGGCGAAGACCCTTTATCCCCGCAACGAGAAGTCGGGAAAACTTGCCCTCGTGATTACAAAACTCAAGGAGTGGATTACGGCAGTGCGGCTCGAGAGGGACTACACCAAGGACGAGATAATGGCCATGTACCTCAACTCCATCTTCTTCGGGAGCGGTGCATATGGCGTGAAATCGGCCTCCGAGACCTTTTTTGCAAAGGCCCCCTCGGAACTCAACGTGGAGGAGAGCGCGCTGCTCATAGGCATGGTCAACAAGCCCACACGCTACAACCCGGCCCTCAATCCGGACGAGTCCATTAAGCGCCGCAACTTCGTCATAGGGCGCATGGAAAAGGCCGGTTACATAAGCAAGTCCGAAAGGGATTCCCTCAGGCAGCTGCCGATAGTGCTGGACTATCATGTGCAGGACCACAATTCCGGCCATGCCCCCTATTTCCGCGACATGCTCCGCCGCGACATGAACGCGAAGAAGCCGCGCCGCTCCGACTATCAGTATGAAGAGGATTATTCGGCCGACTCGCTGCGCTGGGCTTCCGACGCCATATACGGCTGGCTGCAGAAAAACAAGAAGCCGGACGGCAGCCCCTACAATCTCGACAGGGACGGCCTGCGCATCTATACCACCATCAATTACAAGATGCAGGTTTTTGCCGAGGAGGCCGTGGCCGAACACCTCGGAGGCTATCTTCAGGGGGCGTTCAACAAGGAATTGCGCTCCAAGCGCAACAAGCCATTCGCCAACGACATAGACCAGAAGACCGTGGATCGCCTGATGTCGCAGGCCCGCAGGTGGAGCGACCGCTGGCGCATGCAGAAGAGGGCCGGGCTGAGCGACCATGAGATACTCGCGCAGTTCGACAAGCCTCAGAAAATGCGCGTCTTTTCATGGAGCAAGAAGGGTTATGTGGACACCACCATGACCCCGAACGACTCCATACGCTACTACAAGTCTTTCCTGCGCTGCGGCTTCGTGGCCATGGAGCCTGTGACCGGCAATGTCAAGGCATTCGTGGGCGGTCCCAACTACCGCTATTTCAAATACGACAACGTGAGCCAGGCGAAGCGTCAGGTGGGCTCGACCATCAAGCCTTTCCTTTATACGCTTGCGATGCAGGAGGGCATGACCCCGTGCGACAGGGTGATATGCGCCCCGCAGACCTTCATCAACTGGGACGGCTCCACGTGGACTCCGCGAAGCACCGACAAGCCCGAAATGATAGGCCAGACGGTCACGCTCAAATGGGGACTTGCCAACAGTTCCAACAACATATCGGCTTTCCTCATGAAACAGTTCGGCCCGAGCGCCATGGTGCAGATGATGCACCGCATGGGAATACACAGCCATGTGGATGAGGTATATGCCCTGTGCGTGGGGCCGGCCGACATAGCGCTGTATGAAATGGTGGCGGCATACAACACCTTCCCCTCGAGGGGAGTGTATGCCTCTCCCGTATATGTGACCCGCATAGAGGACAACCAGGGCAATGTCATTTCCGAACACGCCGGCAGCAAGAGGGAGGCGATCAGCGAGGCTTCCGCCTATCTGATGACGAATCTGCTGCAGGGCGTCGTCAACGGCGGCACGGGCAGCCGCCTGCGCTATGCCTACAACCTGAAAGGCGAAATCGCCGGCAAGACCGGCACCACGAATGACTGTTCCGACGGCTGGTTCATCGGATACACTCCGCGAATCACCGCCGGCGCATGGATAGGGGGAGAGGACAGGCAGATACATTTCAATTCCCTGGACGGCTCCCGCATGGCCCTGCCGGTCTGGGGGATATGGATGAAGAAATGTCTTGCCGCCGGACTTTTCAGCGAACGCGATGCGTTCCTTGCCCCGGCGAACATAGATTTCAGCCTCGACTGTTCATCTTCCGGAACTTTCCTCGGCGGGGACGAGGACCCGCTGTCCGAGGCGGCCAACACCGAAGAAACAGACTACTATTTCAATTAGCATGAGCAAGTACAATTCCATAGCCGTGATTTACGGAAGCGATTCTTCCGAGTGGGAGGTGTCGTGCCGCAGCGGCGAATTTGTGGCCGGAGCCATAGACCAGGCCGTATATGACGTGTATGAGATTTTCGCCCGCTTCGGGGTGTGGCAGCTCGTCGCCTACAGGCGGAAAAATGCCATGAGGGTGACTTTCCCGGAGGGCGCGAGGCCGGAAGTGGACAAGAACGATTTTTCCGTCAGCGTGCTCGGCAACAAGGTGAAATTCGATTTCGCATATATTGTGCAGCACGGCGCTCCGGGCGAGAACGGGCAGATGCAGGGCTACCTTGAAATGCTCCGCGTGCCCTTCAGCTCCTGCGGCTCTTTCTCCAGCGTCATCGCGTTCGACAAATATGCCTGCAAGTCTTTCGTACGGGACAGCGGTATCGTCAAATGCGCCCCAGACGCCTATGTGCACAGCGGCGACGACCTTGCATCATTCTGCGAGGCCGCTGCACAGAAGCTGTCTTTCCCAGTATTCGTCAAGCCTACCCAGGCCGGTTCCAGCTTCGGCGTGACCAAGGTCGCCGACCCGTCCGGGCTGCCGGAGGCCATACAGTTTGCATTTACCGAAGACCCCGCCGTGATAGTGGAGCAGGGGATAAACGGACGCGAACTCACCTGCGCGGCCTATTTCGACGGCCAATCCGTGCAGACGCTTCCTCCCATAGAGGTGGTGCCGGAAAGCGATTACTTCGACTATGATGCGAAGTACAACGGCCACAGCAAGGAAATCTGCCCCGCCCCGCTTGAGGCGGCACAGGAGGCGGAACTGCGCCGGACCACTGCGGAGCTGTATTCTTTCCTCGGCTGCAAGGGCGTGGTGAGAATGGACTATATCCTTGCCGAAGACGGACTTTATTTCCTTGAAGTGAACATCATTCCGGGGATGACCAGCGCGTCCCTTGTGCCCCGCATGGTGCGTACCGCGGGAATGTCCGTGACCGACTTCCTGTCCCTGATAATCGAAAATTCGTAGTGCTGCTGCGGCAGTTCATCAGCGGGGGGACGGAAGCACTCGGCTCCCTGTATCCTCCCGAAGAGGCGCGCGGCATCGTGCTTCGGCTGTGCCGCGACATACTCGGAGTGGAATCGTACACCCATGTGGTCGATCCGGATTTCCGTGTTCCGGAGTCCGCAGAAGCCGCCCTCGCAGATGCCCTCGTGCGCCTGAAATCCGGTGAGCCGCTTCAGTATGTCACGGGCTGGCAGGAGTTCTGCGGGCGGCGTTTCAGGGTGTCTCCCGCCGTGCTCATACCGCGTCCCGAGACGGAACAGCTCGTGCAGGCCGCCCTGTCCCGTGCCGCCGAAGCCGGGGAGGGACCTTTGCGCATACTCGACCTTTGCACCGGTTCCGGATGCATAGCGTGGAGCCTGTCTCTCGGCCTCCCCTCGGCCTCCGTTACCGGCATAGACATTTCGCGCGAGGCCCTTGACTTGGCCGGGGCGCAGTTCCCCTGCCCAGGGCCGGCTTTTCTGGAAATGGATGTGCTGGACCCTCCGGATGAGGCGGACGGCGCCCCCTTCCATATTATTACTGCCAATCCTCCGTACATAAGAGAAAGCGAAAAGGCGGCGATGCACGCCAATGTGCTGGAGCATGAGCCTCATCTTGCCCTGTTCGTCCCGGATGACGACCCGCTGGTGTTCTACCGCTCCATATCCGTATGGGCCGGGCGCTTTCTTGCTCCCGGCGGCTGGTGCATCGCTGAAATCAATGAGGCCCTCGGGGATGCCGTCGCAGGGCTTTTCCGCTCATGCGGCTTTGAAAAGGTTCGGAAAATCCGGGATTTTTTCGGAAAAGAGCGCTTCGTGTCCTTTGAAAAAGGGCTTTAGCGGCATTCCTGGCGCCGTTTTGAAAAACAAGCGTATCGCATTTTGAAAAAACGCTTGATATTCCGTTTCTTTGCAGGAGAAACTTTAAGACTATGAAAAATTTATCCTGCTATGCCGCCATGCTGTTGTCAGTTGCATCCTGCGGCGCAATCGAAAAAAACGGCACGCCCGATTTGCAGCCGGACAATGCTCCGGCCGAACTTTCGCTTCCCGGTCTCGCCCGGATGTTCGCTGAACTTCCGCTGGAGCCGGAACACCTCAGAGAAGTCTATGATGCCGTCGGCAATTCTTCCGGCAACGGCTTCGACGAGGAGTACACCATGAGCTGCATTCTCGAAAACCCCGGAGCCGGAGTAGGCGACGACAGGCTGCCTGCCGGAACCAAGGCCCCCGGAGGATACGGCAATCCGCTCCGCAACCTGATAAGGGACTATCTTTCAGGCAGACCATCCACGAGGTCGTCCGTGGAGAGCCTTATGGATGCCCTCGCCCAAAGCGACTACCAGCTGTATTGGCCGTATTCCGAAGACTGGGACGGGGTCACATATCCCATCATCACCTTCGACCCTGGCTACGGGGCGGAATCGAACTACGGCTTCGAGTTGTCGGTGGAGGGCGGCGAACTGAGGGTAAAAGACTCGGTATATGTGGACGAGGCCGTGGCGATGCGCCGTCCGGTGTGGGTGCTCAACAGCAATTCCGACGCGGCGTTTACGCCCATGGAGCTGTTCGAGAAAGTGTCGGGACATTCATACGCGGCCGCGGCCCCGGAGCCTGACGGAATATCGCCTGCCGCCCGTCCGCGCAAACTTACTGTCAAGACCTTCAAGATGCTGCGCAACTACGACACCTGGTTCTGCGGGGCATCGGAGTTCTGGATAAAATGCGGCAGCGTAGAGGGCTTCACCGCGAGCACGGAGGCGGAGCTGAAACTGTATTCTCCGAGCATAACGGAGTTCATCATCGTGGTGCAGAGGCGCTATGTGGGCAAGGAACTTCCTTTCGAGGCCATACTGGTGTCGGATTTCAGCACGCAACTCGACAAACTCGCATTTCTGATAACCGAAGACGACGGGGGTACGCGCACCAGCTGGAAATGCGAGGCGACGGTGAAAATACAGTCAAAGTCCTACGGCTTCACCATAGACCTGCCCATGAATATCAAGGACGACATCGTATGGCGCGGCCAGCTGTCCGCCAGGTTCTTCGAGGAGGAGGACATAGTCACAGGCCGCTTCGGCGATGTGGTAATCAGTTTCGAGCTGGACTGACGGGCCCCGCTGCGGTCAGCCCTGCCTGTCAGGGGTGAACATCACCTTGCTGAAGAACTCCTTGCGGCCGAGGATGAGGTCGAAGGCCTGCTTGTAGTCTTCAAGCGCGAAACGGTGGGTGATGAGCGGGCGTACATCCACGATGTGCCCGGAGATGGCGTCGAGGGATGTGCGCCAGTCGTTCCTGGAGTCATTGTAGCTGCTGTTCCAGGTGCCCCTTATGTTCAGTTGCTTGCGGAGCAGCTGGCTGTAGGTGCCCTGGGTCAGGGTCATGTCTCCGAAAGGATTGCCCATGCACACCACATGTCCGAAACTCTTTACGGCCAGTATGCAGGCCTCCCATGTGGCGCTGGCTCCTGCGCCTTCTATGCATGCGTCCGCACCGCGTCCTCCGGTGGCCTCACGAATGTATGCCGCGGCATCGACGTTCGCACTGTTGATTGCAGTGAAGCCCATGCCGGCGGCGAAGTCCACCTTGCTCTGGTCTATGTCGCAGATGAACACCTGCGAAGCTCCGGAGGCCTTGGCCCAGAGTCCGAGCATCATTCCTATGGGACCGGCCCCGAAGATGGCGACGGAATCGCCAATCTGTATCTGCGCGAGTGATACTGCGTGGAGGGCGACGGCGGCAGGCTCGCACATGGCGGCCTCCTCGAAAGAGATGCCGTCGAAATACACCAAGTTCCATTCCTTGACAGCCAGATATTCGGCATAGGCCCCGTCGCGGCGGGAGCCGTAATAGTCGTAGTCGCTGCACTGCGCATACTCTCCTACCTGGCAGGAAGCGCACTTCCGGCACGGAATCAGCGGGAATACCGCGGCCTTGCGGCCTATGAGTTCCGGCCTGTCGGCATCTACGACCTCTCCGGAAAATTCATGTCCGGGAATGGTGGGGAAGTGGTAGGTGCCTTTTTTGAAGATTCTGGGAATATCGCTGCCGCAGATGCCGCAGGCTTTGATTTTCAGCAGGACTTCGCCTTTCTGGCGTACAGGGTCGGGTACTTCCTCGTAGCGGAGGTCTCCGACGGCGTGGAGGTTGAGTGCTTTCATACTGCGAATTTAACAAACATTTTTTTATTTTTGCCCCGCGATGCGCTGCATTTTGAAAGAAGGCTCCCTTAACCGCGAGATACTGCGGCTGTCACTGCCGAGCATACTGGCAAATATCACCGTGCCCGTGGTGGGCATGGTGGACACCTCCTTGGCCGGGCACCTTTCCTCGCCGGGCGGCGGCTCCGCGGTGTTCATCAGCGGAATTTCCGTGGGGGCCATGCTCCTCAATCTGCTGTACTGGAATTTCTTTTTCCTGCGCACGGGCACAGGCGGCCTCACCGCACAGGCCTACGGACGCGGGGACATGCGCGGGGCCGCCGCCATATTCGTGCGGGGCACGGGGCTGGCGCTGGTGTTTTCGCTTTTCATCTGGCTCCTGAGAAAGCCCCTGTCCTCGATGGGCATGCTGCTGGTGAGCGCCGGGCCGGAAGTGTGCGACCTCGCCCTGCGCTATTTCGGGCTCCGCATCTGGGCCGTTCCGGCAACCGTGTGCCTCATGGTGTTCCGGGGGTGGTTCGTGGGCATGCAGGATTCTGTCAGCTCCATGTGGACCGACTTGATAATAAATGTGGTGAACGTGGCTTCCTCGGTGCTGCTGACATTCGGCCTCGCCGGGTGGGAGGGGATAGGTTTCGACGGCATTGCGGCCGGAACCCTCGTAGCCCAGTATTCCGGACTCCTTTATGCCGTGCTGGTGTGCCGCATAAAGTACAGGGATGTGTTCGGCTCCCTGCGGGCCGAAGACGTGCGCTCGCTGCTGCGGGGCGAGGGGCTGCGTCCTTTCCTCCGGATGAACGGCAATCTGATGGGCCGCTCACTGTGCTTTACGGCCATTTACATGGGATATACCATCATCGCGTCGGCCTTCGGAGACGTGCTGCTGGCCTGTTCGTCGATAATGATGCAGCTGCTGATGGTGTTCTCCTATTTCACCGACGGCTTCGCGTATGCCGGGGAAGCCATGAGCGGGCGTTTCATCGGAGCGGGGGATGAAGCCATGCTTCGCCGGACTGTGCGCTTAGTATTCTGCTGGAGCATGAGCATAGCCGTGCTGTTCGTCGGGGTCTATGCGGCCGCAGGCATGCCGCTGGTGCGCCTCCTGACCTCCGACCCCGATGTCGTGGACACCTGCCGCCGCTTCCTGCCGTGGCTGCTGGTCATGCCTCCGATAGGCTGCGCGGCATTCACCTGGGACGGCATATATCTCGGGGCCACGGCCTCGCGCAGCCTGTTCCAGTCCATGGCCCTTGCCTTGACCGGGTTCTTCGCATTCTGGTTCGGATTCAAGTATCTGGCCGGGGCGCCCGCTGCCGGCGATGTCCTCCTGCACATGCTGCTTGCCGCCTATTTCGTGCATCTTGCCGCACGCACGGTGTGGCTTACGCTGCGCTACAGAAAGGAAGTGCTGGTCAGAAAGTGAGAATGGCCGCAGCCAGCGCGAGGTCTTCGGGCGTCGTTATCTTTATGTTGAATTTCTCCCCATCGGTTATGCCGACGGGAATCCCTGCCCTGGACGCTACGGATGCGTCGTCCGTGAAAGCCGTGTCGTAGGGCTGGCGGTATGCTTCTTTCAGCTTCTCCGACCAGAACATCTGCGGGGTTTGCACCATCACGAGGCGGCTCCTGTCGGGGTCGGGGAGTTGCGGGTCGGTGCTTCGCAGCGTGTCTGTCACCGGCAGGGCGGGTATGAGCGCGGGACAGTCCCGCATCATGGAAAGCATGCGTTCCACAAGAGCTGTGCTGAACAGCGGGCGCACCCCGTCATGCACTGCCACGACGGCTCCGTCCGGAACCCTGGCAAGCGCGTTCTGCACCGAGTGGAAGCGCGTCAGGCCGCCGTGCACTATGATTTGGGAGAATGCCGCGCTGAAGCACAAGTCCCGCCAGTGCTGTTCGTATGCGGACGGCAGCACCGTTATCACCTTTGCCTCCGGTGCCGCGTCGAGGAAGCGCTCTATCGTCCGCCTCAGCACGGGTACTCCGTTCAGTTCCAGGAATTGTTTCGGAATGCTGCCGCCCATCCGAGTGCCGCTGCCGCCGGCGACGAACACTGCATATACGGGTCTTTTCAGATTTTTGGAGTCCACACAACAAAATTAATGGAAATATTTGGAAATTTGATTAATTTTGTGGAGTATCCGTATAAGTACGAAATTATGGCATTTTCATTCCTAAACCAAGAACTGGCCATAGACCTGGGCACCGCCAATACCGTCATCTATCAGAATGACAAGATAGTGCTGGACGAGCCGAGCATCGTGGCCATAGACAATAATACAGGCAAGTGCATAGCCATAGGCCGTAAGGCGAAGCTGATGCACGAACGCAACAATCCGGGCATACGCACCATACGCCCCCTGCGCGACGGTGTGATTGCGGACTTCAATGCGGCGGAGATGATGATTCGCGGATTCATACGCCAGGTGAACAACCGCCGCCGCACCCATCTTTTCAACCCCAACCTCAAAGTGGTCGTGGGCATCCCTTCCGGGTCTACGGAAGTTGAAATCAGGGCCGTGCGCGACTCCACGGAGCACGCCGGCGGACGCGACGTGTATCTGATTTTCGAACCCATGGCATCGGCGCTCGGCATGGGACTCGACGTGCAGGCTCCCATGGGCAACATGGTCGTGGACATAGGCGGCGGCACCACTGAAATCGCCGTGATTTCGCTGGGCGGCCTCGTGGTGCAGGAGAGCATACGCACCGCCGGCGACGTGTTCACTGCCGACATACAGCAGTACCTCCGCCAGCAGCACAACATCAAGGTGGGAGAAATTACGGCGGAAAAGATAAAGATTGCGGTCGGAGCCGTGATTCCGGACCTCGACGAGGAGCCGGAGCCGTTCATCGTGCGCGGACCCAACCTCATGACGGCGCATCCTGTGGAGGCTACCATCACCCATCAGGAAATAGCCCACTGCCTCGACAAGTCCATAGCGAAGATAGAGACCTCGATACTCCACGTGCTCGAGGGCACGCCCCCCGAACTCTATTCCGACATAGTGGAGAACGGCATATGGCTCGCCGGCGGCGGGGCACAGCTGCGCGGTCTTGCCAAGCGTCTCACCGACAAGGTGAATATACAGTTCCACGTATGCGAAGATCCTCTGCACGCGGTGGCAAGAGGCTCCTGCGATGCACTGAAAAATACCGACCGTTACTCTTTCCTGATGCGCTGAGAAGCCGGTAATCGTTAGAGCAGCTTCCACATGGCACAGAAGGGGAGGTTCTTCAGCGGCCTTTTCACCGCGGCAGTCTTCATTTCGCTGGAGATTGCCGCGGTGTCGGCGCTGAAGAGTTCGTCCGTGCTGCAGGATATATGGATAAACCGTTTCTCGCACAATGTGATGGCCTTTTCCTGGGGCAGCATAAACAATGTCCGGGGATATTTCGGCTTGCGCGAACAGAACGAGATACTGGCGGGACGCAACTATGAACTTTTCAAGGAGCTGCAGCATTACAAGGAACTGGAAAAGGAGTCGCAGGCGATGGCGAAACTCGACTCGGCGGGGCTGCCCTCGCGCTTCAACTACATTCCTGCCGAAATCACGGCCATGGGCACCAACAGCCGCCACAACTACATCATACTGAACAAGGGTAGCGAACACGGGGTAAAGCCCCTCAGCGCCATAATCACGCCGAACGGCGTGGTGGGCATGATATATTCGGTGGACAGGCGTTATTCCTACGGACTTTCGCTGCTGAACGACAAAATCAGCGTGAGCGTGCGCATAGGCAGGGAGGGCATAGTGGCCCCGATGAACTGGGACGGGGGCGACTTCGACCGCGCCATACTCAAGAACATCCCCCTGCACCTCGAGGTTCCGGAGGGCGATACCGTGCTGACGAGCGGTCTTTCGGCCGTGTACCCGGCCGATATTCCAGTGGGCGTGACCACCGGCTCCCGCCTTGTGGACGGGGCCGTCAATATAGTGGATGTCAAGTTGTTCGTGGATTTTTCGGCGCTGCGCTACGTGATTATTGCGGAAAACCCTGACAGAGCGGCCATAGAGGAGATGAGCGAATGAGCAAATACCGTTTCATAGTTTTCAGCCTCATATTCATAGTCGTGCAGATTTTCATCTGCAACTATTTCCCGTTTTCCAGGTACGTGCTGATTTCCATCCTTCCGGCGCTGCTGCTCATGCTGCCGCTGGAGTATGGCAGCAACGTGTCCATGCTCATAGCTTTCGCCGCCGGATTCGCCGTGGACTTTTTCTCCACGGGCATGCTCGGCATCACGTCGGCCTCCCTCGTTCCTGCCGCGCTGCTGCGCCAGCCGCTGATAAGTTTCGTCTTCGGAGACGAAATAAGCTCTCGCGCCGAGCGCATCATTCCGGGGCGCATCGGCCTGCCGAAGATGTCGCTTGCCATGCTCCTGCTCTGCGCCGTGTTTTTTCTGTGCTACGTGTGGATGGATGCGGCAGATACCTCAGGATTTTGGAGCGGCGCCCTCCGTTTCGCGCTTTCCGTGGCGGCGAGCGCTCCGCTGTGCGTGCTTGTTGCCGGAATCTTAAGACCGGAATGACATGGAAATCGACAATCGCTCCACAAAACTCCTGATAGGTTTCGCCGTGGCCCTGCTCATATTGCTCGGTAGGCTGTTTTATGTGCAGATAATAGACGTGGGCTACAAGGTGGACGCGGACAACAACTCCATGACCCGCGAGATGATATATCCTCCGCGCGGGGTCATTTACGACCGCAACGGACTCCTGCTTGTCGGAAACCGGGTGTGCTACGATATCATGGTGACTCCGAGGGAGGTGACGGCATTCGACACCCTCGCCATGGCGCAGGCTCTCGACACGAGTGCGGATTTCATAAGGGAGAGGATGAAATATTACCATGACTACCGCTCCCGAATAGGCTGGCAGACGCTGACTTTCCTCAAGCAGGTAAGCTCCGACAGCTACCTGCGTTTTGCGGAGGAACAGTTCCGTTACCCTGGCTTCAAGGGGCGTGTGCGGACGGTGCGCGAGTATCCGTTCAATGCGGGCGGCAACCTGCTGGGGTACACCTCGGAGGTGAGCGCCGAATTTCTTGAGACGCACCCCGACTACAAGAGCGGCGACTATTACGGGCGCACCGGCCTGGAGGCGGCAAGAGAGCAGGATTTGAGGGGCCGTAAGGGATGGCACATATATCAGCGCGACTCGAGGGGGCGGCAGAAAAATTCATACAGGGACGGAGAGTTCGATGTGGAGGCGGAACCGGGCAAGGACATATACACCACTATAGACGCCCGCCTGCAGCAGTACGGACAGCGCCTGATGAACGGCAAGAAAGGGAGCGTGGTGGCGATAGAGCCGTCTTCCGGGGAGATTCTGGCCATGGTGTCGAGCCCTGGCATAGACGTGGACGTGCTCGCGGAGTTCGGACGGCACTACCAGAAGCTGAGCTCCGACAAGAACAAGCCCCTTTACAACCGCGCTGTATCGGCGTCTTACCCTCCCGGCTCGGTGTTCAAGTTGGTGAACGGACTGATAGGGCTCGAGGACGGGGTGCTCAAGCCGTGGATGCAGTACCCCTGCTACAACGGGTATGTCTATACTTCGAGCGGCCGCAAGCTCGGCTGCCATTCGCACCGCTCTCCGCTTAACCTGGAAGATGCGCTCATGATGTCCTGCAACGGCTATTTCTGCTACGTGTTCAAGTCCATACTGGAAAATCCGGAATACAGGTCTACGGAGGAGGCTTACGACCACTGGCGGGAGATGGTGATGAGTTTCGGGTTCGGCCGCAAGCTCGGGAGCGATTTCCCCTCTGAACTCAGCGGAAACATTCCCTCGTCGGCATTCTATAACCGTTACTACAAGAAGGGGCGCTGGCGCTTTCCCACCATAGTGTCGCTGTCGATAGGCCAGGGGGAGATTCTCGCCACCCCCTTGCAGATAGCCAATCTGGCGGCGACCATAGCCAACCGAGGCCACTATTACATCCCGCATGTGGTGAAGGCATCCGAAGGTGTGGAGATAGATCCGATATACTACGAGAAGCAGTATACGCTCGTGGACACCCTGCAGTTCCCGAAGGTGGTGCACGGCATGTGGAAAGCCGTGAATGCCATAGGGGAGGGCGGCACCGCGAACTCCGCCTATGTGCCCGGCCTGAATATATGCGGCAAGACGGGAACGGCCCAGAACCCTCACGGAAAAGACAATTCCGTGTTCATCTGTTTCGCCCCGGCCGACGATCCTAAAATCGCAGTGGCCGTGTACATAGAGAATGCCGGATTCGGCGCGAGCTGGGCTTGCCCCATAGCCTCGCTTCTCGTCGAGCAGTATCTGAGGGGCGAGATATCGGAGGGCCGCAGGGATGTGGAGCACAGAGTCATGAATACCAGATTGATACGCTGATATGCAGGAAGAAGTACTTGACAGAGGTCTGAGGAAGACGGTGGACTGGAGGCTGATAGCCGTTTACTTGCTGATAATGCTCTTCGGCTGGCTGAATATCTATGCGGCCGTGCGTTCCGGGGAGCCGTCCTCCATCTTCGACTGGTCTTTCAACTGCGGCAAGCAGGCGGTGTGGATAGGAAGCGCCGTGGTGCTGGCCGCGCTCGTGCTGTTCGTCGTGAATCCGTATTTCTGGGACAGTATATGCAAGCCCGCCTATGCCTTTGTGCTGGTGCTGCTGGTGCTGGTGATTTTCATAAGCAAGGATGTGAAAGGCTCCCATTCATGGTTCGAGTTCGGCCCGGTGAAGTTCCAGCCGGCGGAGGTGTCGAAGATTACGACCTCCCTCGTGCTGGCCTCGCTGCTCAGCCGTCCGAATTTCCGCATGGGCAACTGGAAGCATTTTCTGCTTGCGGCATCTTTGGTGCTCGTCCCCATGCTGGTCATCGTGGCGGAGAGCGAGACGGGCTCGGCGCTGGTATATGCCGGCTTCATATTCGTTTTCTACCGCGAGGGGATTTCCGGGTGGTGGCTCGCCCTGATAGGCATGTCGGCGCTCATCTTTATCGTGACCCTGAAGGCAGGCTGGTGGCTCTCCCTCGTGCTGGTGCTGCTGGCCGGGGCGGCATATTTGGTGTACTACACCAGAAAGGCCAGCACGCTGCGGTATCGCCGCATGGTGATACGCAACGGCATCATAGGCATCATCGCAGGAGTGGCCATGATACTCGTCACCGACGTGTTCTTCCACTACGGCCTGAAGACCTATCAGCGGGAGCGCATAGAGGTGCTGCTCGGCATCAAGGAAGACCTTAAGGGCGTGGGATACAACGTGCACCAGTCGCTTATCGCCATAGGCTCCGGCGGGCTGTTCGGCAAGGGATATCTGCAGGGTACGCAGACGACCTTCGGCTTCGTGCCGGAACAAAGCACGGACTTCATCTTCTGTACGGTCGGAGAAGAATGGGGCTTTGTCGGCAGCATGGCGGTGCTGCTGATGTACGGACTGCTGATATTCTGGATAATCCAGGATGCGGAGCGGGCCCGCAGCACCTCCACGCGGGTGTATGGCTACTGCGTGGCGTCATGCTTTTTCATGCACCTGGTGATAAACCTTGGCATGACCCTCGGCCTTATGCCTGTCATCGGCATACCCCTGCCGCTCTTCAGCTACGGGGGCTCGTCGCTCTGGGCCTTCACCGTGCTGCTGTTCATCTTCATCGCGCTGGACCGTCAGGAGAAGAAATACTTTTGACGGGGGACGCCTTTTCTCATTGGCTTTTCCGCTGTCTGCCTCCTTTGACCCGTTCGCTTTTGCGGCGGCCCTCGGAGTTCCCGCAGACCTTTCCTCGCCTCCGTCTCCGCTTCTTCTGCCGTTTCTTTTCCGTTGCCTTTTGTCGTCTTGCTTTGCCGTCCTTTCTCCGTCGCTTTCTCTGCTGCCTTGCTTCTGCTCTCTCGTCTTTCTGCCCCGCCCCCTTTGCCTTTTCCGTTTTTGTGTCTCCGTCTCCGCTTCTTCTGCCGTCCCTTTTCCGTTGCCTTTTGCTGTTTTGCTTTGCCGTCCTCTTTTAGTCGTCTTTCACAGGGCGTTTCAGGAAAGAGGCAATCATTTCAAAAATAAAACGTATCTTTGCACCCGCAAGGGCCTTGGTGGTGAAATGGTAGACACGAGGGACTTAAAATCCCTTGGCCCGAAACGGCCGTGCGGGTTCGATTCCCGCCCGAGGCACTAATTAGAAAACCAATCTATTGAGATTCAGTAGATTGGTTTTGCTTTTGAGTGATTTTTGTCTCAATAATTTTGAAAGTTGCCGCAATGGGACGAAAACTTCTGAAAAGAAAAACGGCGTCCCGAAGAGACTTTCGGGGCGCCGCGGGTCAATAAATAAGAATGGCCGAGGCCAAACTCGACTGCAAAGATAATCAAATTTAACCAAAAGCCCCGGCCGCCTATCGGCAGCCAGGGCTTTCTCTTTGCAACGGGCTTGCGCCCTGCGGATTACGCTCCCGCGGTCCACTTGACTTCGGTCTGCATGGCCTGGGACTTCTCCCCGGTGCTGCCGTTGACGAAGTAGTAGCGGAAGAAGATCTTCGGGGCGGCAACCTTGCAGCGGAAGAGAATTCTCCGCAGGCCGCGGAGGCCTGCGAACGGAAACCGCTCCAACAATGCACGCGGAAAGTGCGGAGTGAGAAGCCCGAATACCGACAAACGGAGCGCACTTAACATAATCCGGGTTGTGTAATCTGCCACCCTGCGGGATGCTGGTGAAGCGGGTGTCGGGAGTTCGCTTGTCGGATGCCGCCCTTTCGGCGAGACGGCCGGGGTGGGCTGACCGTCTGACCAGCAAGTGCCGATTTTTTTGTTTGAAACCAGCGACGAAGCCGAAGAGGTCGGGCACGGTGAGATTCAGCAATGTGATTGCGGTCGTACGCGACCGTCAATGACCGCAGCTGACTGCAGGAATGATAACACACGCAATGAAACTAACCTTTTTTATTCGGTCTCGTGACTTTCCAGTCGGATTTTCGCTTGGGCGATTTGCTTTTGCAACTGTGTCCGGAGGAGCTCTTTGTCGGGCAGTTCCGTGTAGTATTGGGCTACCTGAATGCCGGCATCACCCAATTGGAGGAGTTGGATCTGTTCGTCATTGCCAGCGGCGCAGAGCAGAAGTCCGAGGGGGCTTTCTTCGCCGGGTTGACGTTCGTACTTGTCCAGCCACCGCAGGTAGAGTTCCATCTGTCCCTTGTAGGCGGCTTTGAACTTCGTTTTCTTGAGGTCTATTGCCACAAGTCGATGAAGTTTCCGATGGTAGAAAAGCAGGTCCAAAGAAAAGTCTTCGCCGTCGATGATGATCCGTTTCTGCCTGTCCACGAATGAGAATCCGCTGCCGAGTTCCATCAGGAACTGCTGCATACCGCTGATAATCATATCTTCCAAGTCCTTTTCGCTATAGAATCCTTTTAGTCCGGTAAAGTCAAGGAAATACGGACTTTTGAACACCAGATCGGGAGAGATGGCTCCGCCTTGACGGACGGTCGAAAGTTCTGTGCGGATGACTTCTTCAGGCTTGCGGCTGATAAGCGTACGCTCATAGAGCATAGCGTCTATTTGCTCCCGGAGTTTGCGGACACTCCAGCGTTCCGTGGCAGCCATGGTCGCGTAAAACTCGCGTGCAAGGGCATCTTCAATGGGCAGCATCTCCAGAAAAGCGGACCACGGCAATTGTGTCGACAGTGTTGACACAATCTGGAAATCGTTGAACTCCCGGGCAAACTGCATCATCCGGTGAAGATTCCGCGAGTTGAAATCTTTGCCGTACGAGCCGATCAATTGTGCGGACAGTGTTGACACTATTGACTTGCCGTACTCCGCCCTATTATCGTGAAGTACCTCCTTGTTGATGCGCTTCCCGATATTCCAGTACATGAGCGTGAGTTCGCTGTTGACGTTGATCGCCACCCGTTGCCGTGCCGTTTCGATAATATGGACAACATCTTGGAACAATCCCTCCGGATAACTTATGCTTATGTCTTTCTCGCTCATGGGTTTTTGTATTATATCCGTACAAAGATAATGATTCTTGGCGAGGAACAGATGGCAGAAGGGCAAAAACAAAAACCTGACGGCTTCGGAGAGAACCGCAATGATGATTACATCTCAAGACAAAGATCCCAAACTATCCCTACTTCTTTTTCCGGGGTTTGACGGGAATGTGTTGAAATTGTTTTTCGAGTTCGGCCTGGACTTGTGCGAGGAGTTCGCGGTGCTTTTGGGCTTGCTCCCGGGCGAATTCGCGGTTCTGGCGGCGGAGGGCGCAGTAGCGCTCGTGTTTCTCTTTGGCAGCGGTCAGTTCGGCTTCGATTCGGGCGATGGTGACGGCGAGGCTTTTCTTGGAGAGTTCGCATTCCCAGACGGTGATGACGGTCCAGGCGAGGGTGTCGAGGCGCTGGGCATTGAGTTCGTCGCGGGCGATGTTGCGGGCCACTTTCTCCTGCCAGAATTCGGTGTTGCTTTTCGGAACGACATATTTGGGGCAGCCGCGGTGGCCATGCCAGAAGTAGTCTCGCCGCGGAGACCGACAAGTCTTTATCAGAAAGTAAATCATGGGACAACTGTGTACTTAACAGTTGAAAGATGATGATTCACCTCTCTCATTTTGACGACGTCTAAATGATAAAATTCGCACTGTGCAGCATATTTGGATTCAGGCCATTTTGGCGTTCCTTTTGATTTATATAGGCAGCAGAAGTTAGGTCCCTCTGTAAATATGGTTGCCATTTCATGGGCGCCCTTCCGATACCGGCAAAGAGAACAAGACTTGAACTTAAACCCTTTATTGAGAGCGATGGCATAGCCACAGTTATAAGCATTTTCCGTAAGAGTCGATGAATCAAAATTAAGTTCTAGAATAGAGTGAGCGGAACTTCTTTTCATCTGGATGCTACAATCCATATGAGTCTCAATGTGGGCAGATCCATTGGCATATAGACAGAACCTAACTATTCTGTTTCTGGTGAGTCGTTTAGGGCTTGTAGACTCTGGTTTAAATCCATAAAACTTAGCATATCCGATTGTGTCAACATCACGCACAGAGACTTTCTCAATCCAATTATCCGGATGATCCTTGATAACTCCTGATAAAATTTGTTTTATATCATCTTCTTCCTTGATTCGAATTTCGATGATACGGAGTCCCGATTCAATTTTGGTCAATTCAGATGCATGACTGGCCTGTATCTCAATCAATACTGGGGCAGCAGAAGGATTACGAGAATTTGTAAGCAGCAAATCAGCAACATAGCCTTTTATTTCTTTCTCTTCTTCGCAAGTATCATAATACTTTTTCAGATCAAAAGTTTCCTGCTGTCTTTCGTGACATAGTTCAGTCACAAAAAAGGCGCAAGATGCTTGATTGGAACATTTCACATCGCGATGATATGCAATCTCGAAAGGAATACTTTCTTCAAATCTTGCTTTGACAAGTTTTTTCGCCAATCTGTGCAAATAGGTCTCTGCCCCACATCCGTCGGACTCCGCTTTGTGAGAGAAATGCGCTGCGCGTACTGACCCCAACTTTGGAACCATCGTGGCACCGCACCCAATACAGCGATAGGTATGCTGGTGTCGCATATCGGCTGAGATCTCGCCGATGGAAACAATACGATCAGTTTCGTCGTAAGCGTAATGGTATTTGATGTTTGGCATATAAGACACTAACTGGCATGGGTGTATCGGCACCTTGGATAATTGCTGCAACCATAGAAACG
>JAFLUX010000040.1 GCA_022508605.1 Bacteroidales bacterium
AAGGCCTTTCCGCTGAGGTAGTGGCAAAATGCACAGCTTTGACTATCGAACAAGTCAAGGCATTGGGCGGGCGCGGATAAGTGATTGTTGGTCGCCCAGGCTAACGAAAAGAGGATGACCTCCAAGTCAATCAAGACTTTTGGTCATCCTCCTGTATTTTCAGGACTTGCCGAGAACCCTTACTCGGGAAGTTCATCAGGCTCGAGGCCGACCCTGAACACTTCGACGGCGCCGTCGGACACATAGGCGACGAAGCCGTTGCCCTTGCTGTCGAAGACTATGCCGTAGGCGGACTTGGCTGCAGGGGCCGCGTCGACAGCAAGCTTGCTCCACTGATATCCACCCTCCACATCGAGAAGCAGGAACTCAGGATTGCCGTCGGCGTTGTCATATGCCGCAATAATCTGGCCGTCCACAGGGTTGATGCCGACCGAAGCATCCTGGGAGATACCGCCGCTGGAAGAAATTGTGACAGGTATGCCCGCCCCGTAAGGCAACAGGGTCTTGGCGGAAGCATCCACAGTAAAAAGCTGCATGGTACCGGCAGGACGATCGGCCCCGAACATGTAGAGCTGGCCGTCGCCGCCGATGAGAAGCATGACGTTGGCCGGCAGGCCGTGTTCGGCTCCGGCAGGAAGGTAATTCTCCACAATTGCCGAGAGTGTGCCGTCGGCAGCCACTTCATGCACATAATAACCGTACTGGTTGAAGGAAGAAGCGATATACACCTTGCTGTCAGTTACGACTGCGGACGAGGTATAATACATACCGGCGCTTGAGGAAGCGCCCACGCCGTACACGGGAACCGGGCCGCTGACTTTGTTCGTGCTCCAATCGCTGCCGTTGTACTGGGCGAAAGCAATGGTACGATAGGTATCGGTGTCCTTGGTATTGCCGCACCAGAAGAAAGAAACACGGGAATTGGACGGATGCACGAAGAGAGGATAGTAATAGGAAGTGTTGGCATTCTGAGGGGTGATGCCCGCGGTTCCCACGGTCACCCAGTCGGAGTCGAGTTTCTTGACCGTAGGTTTGCTTGCCACATCGCCAGCCATATATGAGGCATACACGGTGCCGTCGGCTGCAAAAGCCACCTGAGGCTTGCTGGCCGAACGGGCCGAAGCATCGGCTATGCCCGTGGCGCCGACGAGCGCAAAACTGGTTCCGTTCCATTTAGCAACGGATACGCCATTGTTGGATTCACCATCCAGTTTCCTCGTATATGCGATATAAGGCACGTCCTCGGAGGGATTCAGCGTCATGGTGAAGTCGTTGATCGTTCCCTCGCTGTATGTTGCGAGCTTGGTAACCACATAGTCGAGAATCTTGCCCACCTTGAGCACATAGGCAGTCCTTTTGCCGGCCACGGGGTCAGACACGACGATGTCCACGGGGAAGCTCGTGTCCACCTTTATCGAGGAACCGCCGGCAACCTCCGTGTTGTTCACCTCTATTACATCGTTCTGCCCGGCATCCACGGTGAGCACCAGCTCCGTGCGGAACGCCGCAGCAGGGACACGGACGACCATCTCCGGCTCTATGGCCGCAGGGCACACATCCTCGGAAAGCTTGCTGTTGTCGGCCGCCTTGAATACTACCGAGACGAGTTCCGCAGCGCCGTCGTCCGCCTTGACGCAAATGGTGTATTCGGCAGAAAGGACGGAAACGTCATCGCGCACAGAAACCTTCGTGCCGTCGGAGATGCTGACGGAGGTCTGTCCGCTTACAAGCTTGACCCCGCCTATTTCCACGACGTCATAATCGGTGGCGGTGAAAGTGGGGATGAAGAAAGTCTCCGACACGGATTCCGGAATGACCAGAGTAATGGTGTTCGCCTGGGCATCTATGATGCCGTTCACATCAGCGCCCAGCGAGCTGTTGAGCGCAGCTGTAAGTGCGAAAGAGGAGATTTCGCATTTGCCGTCCGGAGACTCCTGCTGCTTGCAGGAGAAGGACAGGGAAGCAGCCGCGATGAGGCAGACTGCCGATTTGATGAAATTGCTGTTCATAACACTATAATTTTGTGAAAATAAATTCTTGTTTTTTGTGTGACGGTCCGGGCACTCCCAGCAGGAAGTCGGGATTGTCCGTACCTTTCAGCCTGAGCGTAAGCGTATTGTCCTTCTCGGGGTCGAGATTCTCTCTCTTATACCATACCACACGCACAATCATGCTGTAGGTGCCGGGAGAGAATGTGAGCGGACTCATGGTGCTCGGCTGTATCCTGAAGTCCTCGCCCTCCGTCAGCCCGTCCCCCACTATGGTCTCATACTCAATGGTAACGGGCGATATGAAATAATTGTCGCTGGCACACACTACTATGCGGACCTCGGTGAGCAGGTTGTCGAGTTTGCCGTCGACGGTCATGGCCGTCGCGCCGTTTATATCTTCAATGCGCACGAAAGGCGTATCGAAGAACACTTCCTCGTGCTTCTGGCATCCGCAGCACAGTAAAAGCGCCGAAAAAAGAATGGTCAGACACTTATTCATAATTCTCATTTTGAACCATCTTATCATTTGACTGCATTTCCAACTGGCTTATAGGCAACACATAGCGGTGGTCGGGATACCGGAGGAGCGCCACGGACGAAGAAGAACCCGCCCTGCGCACCACGTCCTCCCCGCGCCTCTTGAGGTCGAAGAAGCGGTGTCCCTCGAAACAGAGTTCCTTGCTCCGTTCTTCCTGTATCAGCCTGTCGAGTCCGTCCACGCCGGTATATGCCAGGTTTATCTCCGAAGGGGACTTGCCCAGCGCCCTCGCCTGCAGGGCCTTGATGTCTTCCGCGGCTCCCCTCGTGTCATTCATGCCCAGGCAGAGGGCCTCCGCATGAATCAGATACATCTCGGAGACGCGCAGCACGAAATGGTCGCATCTGCGATTCTCGGCATTGGATTCGCCGCCCTTAAGGGGCAGGTATTTGCAGATGGCGGTATACACGTTGCCCTCATACTCGGGACCGTCTTCCGGCTCGGCCACATAGGTGAAAAGCTCCTTGCGTATGTCCTCGTCCCTGAACGTGGAAAGAAAGACAGGGTCGACGGTGGCGGTCTGGCCGGAAAGCGGGGTGCAGAAGCTCCTCATGCCGGAACCGGTGTCGAACGTGTTCATCCTGAGTATCCCTTCTCCCGGATAATTCTGAGCCCTGCGGTACATATTCACATAGTCCCCGCGTGGAGTCAGCGGCACCGCGTCCATCACTTCCTTTGCATATATGGCGGCATTGGCGTAGTCCTTCATGTACAGGTACACCCTTGCAAGGAGGGCCTTGCAGGCGAGTGCGGAAATGTAGTTGGGCGTGCGTTCGCTCTCCTCGCCGAAACACTCGATGGCCTTGTGGAGGTCGGAAAGGACCAGGTCGTAGCACTCCTTCACCGTGTTGCGGCCAAGTTCCGAGTCGAAGCCGGGCACATAGTCTATGGCTACCACGCCGAGGTGGCTCGCATCGGCCGTGTAGTCATAGGGCATGGCGTACACGTTGCAAAGGTCGAAGATGGCGAGCGCCCGTGCAAAATAGGCATATCCGAAATGCTTGTCTATAAGCTCCCGCGATTCAGGATACTGCCCGTACAGGGGTTCTCCGTAGTAGAGGATGTTGTTGGCGTTCGTACAAATCTCGTAGCCGGCCTTCCACAGAAGCTGCGGATATCCGGTGTTGTCAGAGGGGCGGCTGGCGAAATCGTACAGAAGCAGGATGTTCTGTGAGGAGTTCACCCTGTAGAGGAATATATTGTCGCCGGCGAGCTCGCCCATGCGGATATAATCGTCGTCGTAAAATTCGCATATCAGGCGGTGAAGTCCGAGTCCGGCGGCACGCAGCCCGTCAAGGTCGGAGAAAAAACCGCTGATAGTGCTTTTTCCGAGCGTTTCGACGTTCAGAAAAGACGTGCACCCGGCCGTTATGGTCAGGGTGGCAAAACATATGGAGAACAGTTTTTTCATCTTCTTAGAAATTGAGCATCAGTTGGGCGGAGAAGGTGCGGGTAAGTCCTCCGGGATAGCGCATGGTCTTGTAGCTGTTGCGCACAGCGCTCTGGTCCGGACTCCAGAAATAGAGATTGTCCGCGATGAGGGAGACGGATGCGCCGTCTATCTTAATCGTCCTGCACACCTTCACCGGCACATTGTAGCTGAGCACCAGATTCTTCAACTGTATGCTGGTCTTGTTGTACAGGAAGCGGGTGGAGCCCATCGTGGAACTGGTCGATATCTTGTACACCGGCTTTGGATTGTTGGACACCTCCCCGGGCGCGCGCCAGTGGTCGAGTTCTTCCACCGGGACGTTCCTGGATATTATGTCGTAGCCGTCTTCTGCGAAGTTCAACAGTTCCCAGCCTCCTATGGTATAGGTCAGGAATGCCACGACCGAAAAGTTGCCGATGTTGAAAATATTCCTCATGCCTCCGCGGAAGTCCGGCTCCTTGCTGTACTCAGGCAGCAGCACTCGGTTGTCGTAGGAGAAAGAATAGGTGAGGTCGCCGTTTACGTCGTACCACATGGGCGCTCCGGTGGAAGGGTCCACGCCCGCCCAGCGGCTCAACCACCAGGAATCCTTGCTCGCCCCTTCCATCCACACATGGTCGAAGAAGCCGGTATGGGTGCCCTTGTAGAGCTTGCGTATGATGTTGCGGTTGACCGCCCCGTTGAAATCGGTCGTCCAGGAGAAGCCGCCCGACACTATGTTTTTTGTGGAAAGCGACACTTCCAGACCGTAGTTTTCAAGCTCTCCCACATTGCGCATGACCGTGCCGTCGGTTATTATTGAAGACACCCTCCCCTTGTACAGCAGGCTCTTGGTGTACTTCCGGTAAAGCTCCACCTGCAAATCTATACGGTTGTCGAAGAGGCCGAAATCGAATCCGAGATTGCTGATGAGGGTGTTTTCCCAGCTCAGTCCCGGATTGGGGGCGCTGCCCTGGACGGCCCCCATGAGGCCGCCGTAATATGAACCCGTGCCGTAGGTGTAGGTGCCGTAGGCAGCCGAGGTGTCCACGCGGGAATTGCCGCTGTTGCCGTAACTGCCCTTTATTTTCAGGCGGTTTATGAACGGCACGTTGAAAAACTTCTCATTGTGCACGTTCCAGGAGGCACCGACGGACGAAAAGTCGCCCCAGCGGGCAAAGGTACTGAAAGAGGAATCGCCCTGACGGCGGTAAGATGCCGACAGATAGTAGCGGTTGTCATAGGACCAGTTCAGGGTGCCGAGATACGACAGGGACCGGCTGTTGGAGGCAGTCGACGAGCCGCGCCTGGACTCCGAGATGGCATAGCCGATTTCTTTTATGAAGTCGTTGGCGAAGCCCGCGCCGGTGGCATACAGGGAGCGGTTTTCCCTGCTGACCAGTTCAATTCCCGCCAAGGCTCCGACGGTATGTTTGCCGAACTTGCGGTTGAAATTGATGCGGTTTATATTGTTCCACACATAGTTGAACGCCGCCGAACGACGTGACTTTCCGTCCTGTTCATAGTCCGTAAGACCATCCAGCGTCGTCTTGGGATAATAAATCATCTCATGCTGTATAAGTCCGTTGACTCCGAACATGGATGTGAATTTCAGCCCGTCGAGGATATCCCATGCGAGCGTGGCGCTTCCGTCTATGTTCACGCCGCGTATCGTATTGTCGCTGAATTCCCTGTCGGCGACTGCGCTGTACCAGAATTTGCGCAGCTCCGGAGTGTAGGAATCGGTGCTTGTGCTGTAGTAGTTGTAAAGACGAGGGGTGACCCCGTCAAGGTCGTAGGGCGAGAAAATGGGGATGACGCGATAATAGGAATCCGAGATGGACACCATGTTGTTCACATTGTAGGTCATGGACAGGTTTGTGTCCACGCCTACCCTCTTGCCGAATTTATAGCTGCTGCGGTCTCTTACGGAAAAACGGGTCTGGTCGTTGCCCTTTTTCGTATAGTTCTCAAAATAGTAATTAAGAGACAGATAGTGCTTGAATTTCGCCCCCCCCGTATCCACTTTCAGGCCGAGTTCCGTGGTATTGCCCGGAGCCAGATAGACATCGTACCAGTTGGTGTCGGTACCTGTGTAGTCGTTGTACTCATTGTCGCGGTAAGGGAAGATGGCAGGGTCGTAGCCGGCATTCGCCCAGGCCTCGCGGGCGAGCGCCCACCACTGCTCCGCATTGCAGAGTTTCAGGAGCGTGGATTTGTCCACGCTGGAGATGCCGTATTTCATGGAGGCGCTGACGCGGAGTTTTCCGTCTCCCTTCCCCTGTTTGGTGGTCACGAGTATGACGCCGTTGGCCCCGTCCGCCCCGTATATCGAGGTGGTGGCGGCATCCTTGAGCACGGTTATGGACTCTATGTCGTCGGGATTGATGAAGAGCATCGGGCTCACGGTTGTAGACATTCCGGGCACCGCACCGCTTTCGGAGCCTGTGTATATGGGCACGCCGTCGACTATCCACAGCGGTTCGCTGTTGGCGTTCAGGGATGCGTCGCCGCGCACCCTGATGGTGTAGCGGGTGCGGGCGGAGGATATCGTACTCTCCTGTATGTCCATGCCGGGGACCATGCCCTGCAGCAGATTGTCCATACGCGCCGCCGGAAGGGTGCGGAATTGGGACGACTCCACCTGATATGCCGAGCCGGTCATGTCGGAACGCTTCTGGGCAAGTCCGTAGCCGGCCGATATCACGGCCTCTTCGAGAGTGTTGTCATTCTCCATGGTGACGTTCAGGGTGGCAGCCTTGTCCACCTTGACCTCGCGGGTTTCCATCCCCATATACTGGAATACGAGCGTGCATGGACCGGGAACCTTGATAGAGTAGTTTCCGGCCAGGTCGGTAGTCGTGCCTGTCTTCTTGTTCTTCACGAATACGTATACCCCGATCAGCGTCTCTCCCGAAGCGTCCCGCACGCAGCCCTTGACGGTAAATCCGCCGGAGGACTGTGCGTCGAGCACGGGCGAGAAAAGCATCAGCAGGCAGGATGCCAGAAGCAATGTCAATTTCAGTCGTTTCATTTCAAAACAGGTTTCGCGGCGTCGATTTGTTTGAGCAGTTCAGCGACTGCCGCAGCTATCTGCAAGTCCTCTCCGCGCAGCACGGATGCCGGGTCGTTGAGCACGAGGATGTCGGGTTCGATGTCCTGGTTTTCAAGGACGCTGCCGTCCTGCCGGCTTACCGAGGTCACTTCTGGGATGCCGAACACAATCGTGGGGTCTATCTGGTTTTCCCACCATACCGCTGTCATGGTGCCGGGAACGGGAGCGCCTATCAGCTTGCCTATTCCGAGCTGCCTGTACACATAGGGGAAACCGGACGCATCGGAATAATTGTCCTCCCCTATTATCACGCAAGAGGGTTTGTTCCACTTGCTGTACGGCTCCGTGCCTATGTACTGTCCGCGGGGGACGAAGTCTATGTAGGCCTTGCCGCTCAGGAACGTCGCCAAATCGTCATGGAGCCATCCCCCGCCGTTGTGACGGGTGTCCACGATAAGGGCATCGCAAGTGCGGTATTTGCCGAGCGCCCTGGAATAGACCTCGCGGAAGCTGTCGGAATCCATACCTTTCACGTGGACGTATCCTATCCTGCCGCCCGAGAGACGCTCGACCAGGTCCTCGCGTCCCTTCACCCAGCGCCTGTACAGACCGTCGGCATCGGAGGAGTCCGGCGTGAGAGTGACCGTGCTTGTCTTTTTGCCGCTCTTGATGCCGAGCACTATTTTCTTGCCGTTCTTATACATGAGGGCTTCATACCATGCGGTTCCGGCTTCTACCGGGACTCCGTCGACTGAAACTATTATGTCTCCGGGCGCAATGTCGGGCTTCACCTGCGCAAGGCGGCTGCCGGGAAGAAGTTCTTTTATCTTCAGGCCCTCCCCGGACCAACTGTCGTCGTACAGCACTCCGAGATATGCGGTTCTCGGCGCGAACATCAGGGACATATCGCGATAGCGGGCGCCCGTATGGGATGCGTTGAGTTCTCCGAGCATCTCGGACAGAAGCTCGCGGAAGTCGTAATTGTTGTTTATGTACGGCAGGAACTGTGCATAGTTGGCATAGAAGCCGTCCCAGTCTATACCGTGTATCGTCTCGTCATAGAACTTTTCCTTTACCTGCTTCCATATATGGGAGAGTATGTATTCGCGTTCCCTGGCGGGATAGAAATCGAACGAATCGGAGAAGTCTATGGAAGACGTCTTGCCGGTCACCGGGTCTAATTTACGGGCCTTGAGGCCGCCGGGGATGTACAGGGACTTGCCGTCCTTCGACGGGATGAAGCGTCCGCTGACACCCTTGGCGAGCACTTTCACCGAACGGCCCTTGATGTCTATCTGGCACAGGTCATAGCCCTTTTCGAGACGCTGCACGAAGACGAGCTTGCTGCCGTCCGGCGTCAGGAAATGGTCTCCGAGGCGTCCCGACACGGGGGTCAGCCGCACGATGCGGTCTTCCCGGTTGGCCAGGTCGAGCACGAGTTTGTCCACTTTGCCCTTTTCCGCTTTCAGGCTGTCCTTCTCTTCCTGCTTGCGAGCTTTCTTATCGTCCCCGGAGAGCAGTTTTTCTATGTCTTCGTCCTCTTTGTCGCGAAGGAATTTGTAATAGGCGTCGCCATCGAAGAACATTATGTACACGTCCCTTTCGGCTCCCCAGCTGCCGTGGCTGCGATAGCCGGCCTTGTCGGAGGTCCAGGTCATGGCCTTGCCTCCCAATGCCCAGCGGAAGCCGGAATCGGAATAGCCGCTGCGGGTCAGGTTGGTCACTTCTCCGCTCTCCACGTCTATGAGGGCGACATCGGTGTTGTTCCAGCCGCCGTCCGCCTGATAGCTGCTGAGGATATAGCGGCTGTCCGGACTCCATTCAAAGCTCTGGTCGCCGTCCCTGTAGGAGTACAGGGCACCGGAAAGCAGCGTCTTTTCTTTCCCGGATTTCAGGTTTTTGACCACTATGTCGGTACGGTCCCTGAAAAAGGCCAGATACTTGCCGTCCGGAGATACGGAAGGCGCGAAGCAGGTGACTCCAGGCTCGGTCACCATCTCCTCCGTGAAGTCGAAGCTGTATGTGAAATACTTGTCATCCTTCGAGTTGAGGCTGGTTTTCCATATTCCCCAGTGGCCGTTTCGCTCGGATGCGTAGTACAATTCGCGTCCGTCAGGCGAGAAGCTCAGGCCGCTCTCCCGCTCCGGAGTGCAGGTGATGCGGCGGGTCCGTCCGTTGTCTATGGCCGTCACGAATATGTCGCCCCTCGACTCCACGGCGATTTCCTTGCCGTTCGGAGACTCCGCGATGTCGGTGGTCCCTGATGCGGAACGGCGGGTCTTGTCTTTCACCGTCTTGTCTTTTACAACCGTGATGTCAAGACGGCGGGGTTCTCCGCCCTCACGCATGGTGTAGAGGTCGCCGTTGTAGGAGAAAAGCAGAAGCCCGTCCGCAGATGCGCTCAGGTAGCGCACGGGATGTACCGGCAGGAAAGAAACCTGCCTTGCGGGGGTGGAGGCATCCACCGGAGCCTTCCACACATTGAAATTCCCTCCCTGTTCGCTCAGATACCAGTATTCGCGTCCGCCGGGGGCGAACACAGGATTCCTGTCTTCTCCCGTGAAATCCGTCAGGCGGGTGAATGTGCCGCCGGACGGCTCCCAGCGCCATATATCTCTTGTCACCGACGAGGTGTGATGCTTGCGCAGGGCGTCTTCGTATCCCTTGTAGTCTTCATACAGAATGGTGCCGTCGGCGCCTACTGAAAGCCCCGAGACCTGTAATGAGGCCACCATCCGCTCCCGTCCTCCCTTGAGGCTGACCTTGTACAGCTGGGCTGTGCCGGGGAATGCGGAGCTCTCCGCATCCGGCTGGATGTTCGCGCTGAAAAGCACATATCCGTCAGGAGTCACCGCCAGAGGCGTCTCGGCCCCGGGCCATGAAGTCAGACGCCTCGGAGTACCTCCTCCGGCAGCCACCACCCAGACGTCCTTGGTTCCTTCGCGCATGGAGGAGAACACGAGTTCGCTCCCGTCCGCAGTCCACAGAGGATCCGCCTCATAAGACGAGGAACTTGTAATCTGACAGGCACGGCCCCCTTCCGCACCGACGGTGAAGATGTCGCCCTGATAGGAGAAGGCTATCGTCTTTCCATCGGGAGAAATTGCACTCTGACGCAACCAGCGGGGATTTTCCTGTGAGAACGAAAGCGTACTGCACATCAGCGCAGCGACGGCGGAGAAGAGAATCTTTTTCATATTACTACCAACTATACTTACAAATTTAAATAAAAAAATTTAAAAACAAACATTTTGGCAAAAAATCGTATTTTTGAAAAATCAAATTTATCGGACAGATGAAACGAGCTTTATTATTCACCGCCGCAGCCTTTGCGCTGTGCATGAGCGCGGCCGGACAGGACAGGGCCGACCGTCAGGACCTGACCCGTGAGGGCGGCTCCACGATGATACTCCTCGGCGACCCCCAGGGGTACGAAAAATACGATATCAACCAGGGTATATTCGAGATATGCACGGCATGGATACGCGACAACGCCGCGCACCTGAACATCAAGGCCGTGCTCTGCACCGGTGACCTCGTGGAACAGAACGACAACAACGCCCTCAACCGGCGCATGCTGAACCAGACCTCCCGGCAGATGTGGGCATCGGTGTCGAGGGCTTTCGAGAGGATAGACGGAATCGTCCCATACGTGACTTCTCCGGGCAACCACGACTACGGGTTCAAGGCCTCGGAGGACATGCACACCTTCTACCCCGACTGGTTCCCCGCAGAGCGCCAGGGGGCGGCACTGCTCGACGTGCTCGTGAGCGAACACCCCAACCGCGAGGGACGGGCATCGCTCGAAAACTGCGCGACTCGCTATTCCCTGCCGGGGTGGGATCATGACATTCTGGTGATTACGGCAGAGTTCTGCCCCTCGGACGCAGTGCTCGAATGGGTGAAAGGCCTGTGCGAAAAATACAGCGACGACTGGGTGATATTCCTGACCCACTCATACATGAAGTGCGCCGGACGATGCGGCAATGAGCTATATGCCACGGCCGAAAGATATCCACTTTCCCAGCAGGAAGGCAACAACTACGGCCAGCAGATATGGGACAAACTCGTATATGAGGTGCCCAACCTGCGCCTCGTGCTGTGCGGGCACCACGGACACAGCGACTTCCGCCAGACGCACAAGGACAACTATGCCGACAATATGGGATGGCGCGAGGACAGGAACCGCGCCGGCAAGAACGTGGGGCAGATGATGTTCAACGTGCAGACGCTCGGCGGCGGATGGGAAGGGAACGGCGGAGACGGATGGCTGCGCATACTGGAGTTCCTCCCGGACGGCAAGACAATGAAAGTGCGCACCTACTCCCCTCTTTTCGGCATCTCTCCGCTCACGAAGCATTTGTCCAGACTGACGGATCCGATGAATGAATTCGAATTCATATTTGATTGAGCATAAGTCTTTATAAACATAAAAGTCCGTATATGAAAAAGTTGCTTTTAGCTTTCGCCGCGGCCTCGGGCATGCTCTGCGCATGCACGGGCGGCAGTGAAGTCACGCTGCCCGTCACCCGCACTTTCGATTGCGATGTCCTCGTCGTAGGCGGAGGGCCGGCAGGCATAGGATCGGCCGTGTGTGCGGCCCGCCACGGGGCGAAAACGATACTCGCCGAACGGGGAGGATACCTCGGAGGCATGGCCACGAACGGACTCATAGCCCCGTTCATGTCGTCCACCACCCCGGACGGTCAGACCATGCTCATCAGGGGGTTCTATGAGGAGCTTGTCAACAGGATGGAGGCAAAGGGTGGCGCCATACACCCGCTCAAAGCCGAGATAGGCTCATTCTCGGCATACCGCGACAAGGGACACCACGGACTTACCACCTTCGACTACGAATGCCTCAAGCGCACCTCGGAGCAGCTTTGCACGGAAGCCGGGGTAGAACTGCTCTACCATGCGCTTTTCATTAAGGCGGACACAAAGGGCGGCAAGATTAAGGCTGCATATTTCGCCACCAAGGACGGGATATGGAAAATCACCGCAAAGACCTACATAGACTGCACCGGTGACGGAGACGTGGCGGCCCAGGCCGGTGCGCCTTTCGTGTACGGCGACGGCGAGGGCGATGTGCAGGCGACTTCGCTTTTCATAGTGCTGCGCAATGTGGACTGGGATGCGATGGACGCCCACAATGAGGCCTGCAAGAAGGCCGGCGACTTCGAAGGGCAGTTCTATATGCGCGAGATTCTTGCCGCACGGCAGGCGGGAGAATTTCCCATGTGGCGCCAGAAAATAGCCCTGTTCCAGAATTTGGACGGCACGGCCACCGTCAACATGACGCAGAACGACGGCGTGGACGGGCTCGATCCCAAGCAGGTGACAGATGCTGAGGTCACGGGGCGCGAGCAGGCCGAATATGTGGTGAAATTCCTGCGCAAATATGTCAAAGGGTGCGAAAACTGCGAACTCGCCCAGTCAGCGGAGAATCTCGGAGTGCGCGAAACCCGCCGCATCGTGGGAGAATACACCGTCACAACGGAGGATGCCAGAAATTCGGTGAAATATCCCGACCCCGTGTTCTGCTGCGCCAATCACATGGACATACACCGCAAAGGTTATGTGGAATATGTGGCCCGCAACACCAACGAGCCTTACTATATTCCCTACAGGGCTCTCCTGCCGCAAAAAGTGGACAACCTGCTCTGTGCCGGACGCTGCGCCGGAGCCGAACGCCCCGTGATGGCGGCAATCAGGGTCATCCCGCCGTGCTTCGCAATGGGCCAGGCCGCAGGCACGGCTGCCGCTCTTGCAGTGAGGGCAGGAGTCGGTCCCAAGCAGATAGACACCGACCTGCTCATCGCCACGCTCAAGGAAGACGGAGTGTACCTGCCGTAGGGAGCTTTTTGGAGCAGCTTACAAGCTACATATCGTAAGCGTTCACAGATACGCTTTCCGTCTGGACGAAGCGGCCGAAACGCCAGTAGACATGCACGCCGAAAGTCCTTCCCGTTCGCTCGCGCAAGCGTCTTTCAACGAAATTGTCATAATGTATAAGGCTTTCCATCATGCCTCCCGAATGAAAAACGTCAGTGACGGACGCGGAGACTCCGATATGCGGTTTTGAGAAGTAACGGGAAATGGAGAGTTCGCCTCCCGGTTCCATTATCAGTTTGGCAGACTGCACCGAACTTAATGAGGGGCGCAGAATGAATGTCGCATCCAGTGAGAACCACTTCGGAGTCCAGGATGCGGATGCCGACGCGAGAACTGAATCGAAAGTATTGTCGACCCCTCCGGGAAGAGACGCCCATGTCCTGCTATAGGAAGCAAAGAATGAAGTACTTACGGTTTTCATGGGCTTAAGCCAAAAATTACACGACAAATTGGCGGAATTTTTTTTGCCGATATTGGCATAACTGCGTGTGGCGATGCCATCTGCATCCGCAGTTACAATAGGCGATATGGCATTGCGGCTCCCTGACCACGATGCTTTGACATCAGCTATCTCTATCCACTTTACAAAAGGACGCAGTCCAAGGCTGAGCGATACACTGTTGTTTCTTTCTCCTTTCAACTCGGAATTGCCCGTGCGCAGGTAATATGGATTCGTGCGGTCGATGTACGGATTAAGCTGAGAAACCGAAGGTCTTTTGACCGCCAAAGTATAAGACAATCCTGCCCTGACCCGTTTGAATGACCAGGTTGCACTGAGCAGGGGATTGACATTGAATTCGCGGTAATCGAGCGGGGTATTGTCGATTCCGTTCATAAAGGTCCCCCGGTTACCGACATATTCATTGTTCAGAAGGGCCATAAAGCCCATCTTGTTGTCAAACGCCGAGCCCAGGAGGTACATGTCGAAATAGCCCACCTGCTGTCTGTAATCCATTCCGTTCGACTCCGAAAGAAAGGCCGAATTGCTGGTGTAGGCTCTGTTGTAGTATCCGCCCTTGAATTGCGTCGATGCCTTGAAAGGCTTGGCTATTACGTCTCTCAGATTCACAGACGCATTCACTTTGTGCTCTATGGTCCCGGTCGCTGAAGTTTGGGTGCCCTGCCCGTTAAAAAACGTTTCGCCGGTGCGTTCAGAATTGTTGTATCCATATTCAAGTCTCCAGTCGTTGCGGCGTTTCCGTCCTGTCATCGGTCCGAAATCGCCTTTCAATCTCAAAGCTCCATTGAGGCGGAAAGGAGAAATGGAGAGGCCCCGTGAAGTGGTCGTGCTGCTTTCAAGAAGTTCTCCGTCCGGAGAGAAAACATTCGCCGTGGACTCACTGAAAGAATCGCTCTCGGAGAATGAACCGCGAAGAGATGCATTGAAACTGACCCTGTCGTTGAAAAGCCGTCTGAAGAAGTTGGCGTTGAAGCTGTGGGTATTGGAAGTGCTCCCGGAGCTCGAATAAGACTCTGCGGTTCTGTCGCTCATTTCACGGACAGTCGTATCGGACAAGGCCGGAGGACCGGCATAAGAATACGAATAACCCACTCCGACCCCTATCAACGGGGTGTTGATTACGACATCAGCCGTCGGAGAGTGATTGTTTTTTGTGTCGGACCTCGCACCAAGATTGGAAGCGAAGCCGTAAGGGAGTGCCTTGGCGAGCGTGATGAGCATTATGGGCGCGGTGTTGTTGTATTCAAGGTCACCGGGCATCACAATCTCTATTTTCTTCATATAGTGCGCCTTGATGAACTCCATCGGGTATTGTCGGCCGGAGTTGATGAGGCCGTTCTCCTCTTCATCGATCAATATCGCCCCGAGACGCTGATTCTGAAATTCGAGATTGCCGCTGCGCGATGCAAGTTTGAGCTCAGGAATCTTTTCCGCCATTGCGGACATGCTTATCTTTGATGCATCGGGGTCTTTGGAAACATCGTAGCTGATTCGCGTACCGCTTCTGTGCAGGAGGGGTTCTGCCGCAATTCCGGCACCTTCCAGCTCCTCGCCGACTTCGAGTATGACACGGCCCAATTCGACATCCGCGCCCTTGACCTCCAGCGAAAGGGTTTTGGACTTGTGCCCGGTGCATTCGAACAGCAAGGTATAATTTCCGTCCGGCAGCCGAAGATTGAACACCCCGTCGTCGATGGTCACGGTGCGCGCCGCGCTCTCTCCATCCATAGTGTAGGCGAAAATCTTGCAGAATGCCAGCCTCGTCTCACGCTTCCCGGCCTCGAGAACCGTTCCGCTCACTCTCTTAACGCCGTCCTTCTGCTCCGTTTTTTGCTCAGGAGCCCGTTTGAGAATCTGGTCGATACGATTTTGTGCCGCAAGGGGAAACGATGTGGCACAAATGCAGGCAGACACCGAAAGGGTCAGCACGAACAATCTGTTTAGGTACTTCATTCGATACATTACTAACTGTGAAGAATAAGCTGTCAGTCCAACATCACTGACAGATGTGGGCAAGTTACAATTTTTTTTTAAAACAATCAATGCGCCTGCGTCCGGCGCGCCTCATCGGCAGGGCCTCAGCGCGGATTCGCGAGGATGCGGTCGACATTGTCTTTCAGAATCTGCACGGCTGGATGAAGCATATTGGAATGCGTGAAGCCCTGCAGCTCGTATATCGACACATCTGGATGCCCGACCAATTTCAGCAGGCGCCAGAAGTACGCCGTCTCCTCGTAGCGGCCGTAGAGTTCGCGTTCCCTGTCTGCGGATATTATGACTATCGGCGGAGCGTCGGGGCGGATGTGGGCCAATGGGGCGTAGGGGTCTATGCTGGGCTGGAGTTCGCTCATTCCCAGCGTCCTGCGGTAGGCAAAATGGCTTATCACCTGCCCGCTGAAAGGTATCAGCCCGGCGATACGGTCGGCATCTATGCCGTATGCCTGAAGCCAGCTCTTGTCAAGCCCTATCATATCGGTAAGGTATCCCCCGGCAGAATGACCCGCCACGAAAATCTTGTCCGGCGAGCCTCCGTAATCTGAAATATTGCGGAAAGTCCATGCCACCGCCGCCGCGGCATCGTCTATACAGTCATCTATGGTTGTCCCCCGCTCCGGTGCGCCTTCCTTCGGCAGCAGGCGGTAGTTCGCCGACACCACCACAAAACCCGTTTTCAGCAGTTCCTTCGGGGCTTTCGACTTGTCGCCGCCGGTGAGGCTTCCTCCGTGGAAATACACCACCACGGGCAGGTCTTCCGCGCCATCAGGACTGAAAATGTCGAGCCGGCAGCGCTGCCTGGCATACCCGTCCGCCGCACCGTCCCTGTAGGGGACATCCGCCGCCGTCTGGGCAAAGGCGCTCAGGCCGACAAGCAGCAGCAACGCCTGAATCATAAAGAGTTTTCGTGTCATACCGGCGCTAAGTTACGTATTTACTTCTATTTTTCCGAGGGAGCGAGAGAGATACCGAGGACAGTCCCGCCATTACACTACACCACCGCTGTACGGCGCTACTGCCGCCATGCAGCGCCCCGGTCCGTCCGCGCAACACTCCAGCCTGTACACTACGCCACCGTTATCAGTCTCGCTTGTAACATTCTTCTGTCTTCTGTAAACCCTCTCTCACGCAGGCACGCTCGTCATTTTTCCTGTCAATATGCACATCGCACCCGCGTCTCCGCACCTGTATGCTATTACTACTTGCATTCATCTGCCCGCATTTGTAAGGCTTTCAAAAAAAACTTATATATAAAGAATCGTAAAAACATTTGTTTCAGCCTGTATTATTTACGATTCTTAAAGCCTCGTCCGGGAATTTTTACGATGTTTGCCTCACGCCGCTCCGATGCGCACTGCACAGCTGCGGCATCGACCAATCATCTGTTATATCAACCTTAAAACTTACACGGACTATGAGAAACATCC
>JAFLUX010000041.1 GCA_022508605.1 Bacteroidales bacterium
ACTGGGACTACAAGAACACTATCGACTTTGCCCATGACAAGGGCTTTGAGGAAGGGCTGGCCGAAGGTGAGGCGAAAGGTCGTGCTGAAGGCCGCACTGAAGAACAGCGTGCGATAGCAAAGAGACTTCTGGCCGCGGGGGTGTCTGTTGAACTCGTTGCCGAGAGCACGGCCCTGCCAATCGAACAGGTGAAGGAGTTGCAGAAAGGGTGATTGCCTACAGAGCCTGGTGCGCGATGTCTGAGCGGTAGAAAAGCTTGTCGCACTTAATCTGCGAGGCTATCTTGTACACTTCGGCGCGGGCCTCTGCGAGGGTTGCACCTTTGCATACCGGCATGAGCACGCGGCCACCGGCCGTGACGAGACGGCCTTCTGAGACTGCGGTGCCCATATGGTATATCTTCCCTGAAAGGTGTTCCGGGATTTCTATCCCGGCACCTTTGCCATAACTGCCGGGATAGCCTTTGGAGGCCAATACCACGCCTATGGACACGGACTCGCTCCACCGCGGCGAAGCCGCCTTACGACCGTCTGCAACAGCGCAGAAGATATCTGTAATATCGCTCTCGAGCAAGGGCAGCACCACCTCTGTCTCCGGGTCTCCGAAACGTGCGTTGAACTCTATCACCTTTATTCCGTCCGCCGTTTTCATGAGTCCTCCGTACAGCACCCCGCTAAGGGGGCAGCCTTCAGCTTTCATGCCCGAAGCCGCTTTGCACATGATTTCCGAAAAGGCAAAGTCGCGGTCGGCCTCGCTGATGAAAGGCAGTCCGGTATAGGCCCCCATGCCTCCGGTATTCGGCCCGGAATCCCCGTCGAAGGCCCGCTTGTGGTCTTGGGCGAGCGGCATTGGATACACATTGTCGCCGTCCACAAAGCACATGAAAGAGAACTCCGGCCCCTCCAGCCAATCTTCCACGACCACGCTACCCTGTCCGAAACTGCGGTCAAGCAGCATCGAGGCCAGGGCCTCGCGTGCGGATTCTGCATCCTCCGCTATCACCACGCCTTTCCCTGCCGCAAGTCCGTCATACTTTAGCACTGCGGGGAACGGTCTGGAATTCACATATTCAACGGCTTCGTCATAGTCGCTGAAGACGCGGTAAGAGGCCGTAGGTATGCCGTACTTTATCATCAGGCGCTTGGCGAACTCCTTGCTGCTCTCGATGCGCGCAGCATCCCGAGTATGGCCAAATATGCGCAGGCCGGCGGCGCGGAACGCATCCACGACGCCTTCTGAAAGCGAGGCTTCAGGACCGACGACGGTAAGGTCGATGCCCTTTTCGGATGCGAAGCCCAGAAGTCCATCGACATCCGTGTCTTTTACAGGCACGCACTCGGCCATGGCGGCAATACCGGCATTGCCCGGGGCGCAGTAAATCTTCGAGACCTTGTCGGAGCGGTACAGGGCATCCACTATGGCATGCTCGCGACCGCCGGAACCTATTACCAAAACTTTCATACTCTTAACTGACGTGGGTTAGAAGCTGTATATTTTTTGACCCGATATTGTGTACCCGCCTTAGAAAGGCGAATCAATGCTTGAAATGACGGACCCCTGTGAATATCATGGATATGCCGAGTTCGTCGGCCTTCTGCACGGATTCATCATCGCGTATGCTGCCGCCTGGCTGCACTATCGCCTCCACTCCGTAAGATGCGGCAAGCTCAACGGTGTCGGCAAAAGGCAGGAAACCGTCGGAGGCCAGCACAAGAGCGTCCCTGAAGCCCGCCTCACGGGCCTGTTCCAAGGCTATGCGGGCGGAACCCACCCGGTTTGTCTGTCCCGCGCCTATACCCACTGTGCGCCCGTCACGCACCACGGCTATTGCGTTTGACTTGACATGTTTCACTATATTCCAGCCGAACTGCAGGTCTGCCAGGCGCTCCGCGGAGGGTTTTGTCCTGGTGACGCACTGCGACGGCACGATTTCTTCCGTCTGGATGTCAAGCTGCTGCACAAGAAGTCCTCCTGTCACGCCGACATACTGCGGCACCGGGGCTTCAGACGCGCTCATATCAACCTGAAGCACCCGCAGGTTCTTCTTGGACGAGAGTATCTCAAGGGCCTCGGGGCTGAACGAGGGAGCGATGACAATCTCAAGGAATATGGGTTTCATTGCGGCCGCAATCTCAGCGTCGAGTTCGCGGTTCATGGCCACTATCCCCCCGTATATGCTCACCTTGTCGGCCTCATATGCCGCCTGCCATGCCTCCTGTATGGTCTTGCCGACGGCAGCCCCGCATGGATTCATGTGCTTTAAGGCAAGGCAAAAAGGCTCCTTGAAGTCGCGCACTACGCAAAGGGCCGCGTTAGCATCCTGTATATTATTGTAAGAAAGCTCCTTGCCCTGAATCTGACGAGCTGATGCCAAAGAGAAAGGCCCGGGGTCAGGGGCCGCATAGAAATCGGCCGCCTGGTGGGGATTCTCACCGTAACGCAGGGTCTGACGATGCTCGAACTCCAGGAAAAGACGGCCCGGCAGTCCCGCCATTCCGCACATATAGGAGGAAATGCGGCAGTCGTATTCAGCCGTATGCGTATATGCCTTTGCGCAGAGCCTGAGACGGGTTTCCGGAGTCGTATCGCCGCAGGTCCTAAGTTCCTCCATTACCGGCGCATAGTCGGAAGGGTCGCACAGCACAGTGACATCGCGCCAGTTCTTGGCCGCGCTGCGCAGCATCGAAGGTCCCCCTATGTCGATGTTCTCCACGGCCTCCTCCATCGTCACTCCCGGCTTGGCTATGGTTTCCGCAAAGGGATAAAGATTGACGCACACGAGGTCGATAAGCTCTATCCCGTTGTCCTTGAGCGTTTCCATGTGCTCCGGTATATCCCGGCGCGCCAGCAGGGCTCCGTGGACCTTCGGATGAAGTGTCTTCACCCTGCCGTCGCAGATTTCCGGGAAACCCGTCACTTCGCTGATGCCCGTGGTCCTGATTCCGGCATCATCCAGGACTTTCTTCGTGCCGCCGGTGGATATGATTTCCCAGCCGAGACTGCTCAGCCCTTGGGCAAATTCCACCAGACCGCTTTTGTCGCTTACGCTTAAAAGTGCTCTTTTCATTTATCGTTCAATAACTTGCTTATCGTTTCCGTATAAAGTGTATGTTCTATCTCCTGCCCTATCCTGTGTACTTCGGCAGGATCGGACCCCTCGTATGAGAATGCCCTCTGCGCTATGATGCGGCCTCCGTCGAGCTGTTCGTCCACATAGTGTATGGTGATTCCGTACACTTTCACACCGTACTCCACCGCCCGTTCCACGGCATGCGCACCCTTGAAGGCAGGAAGCAGCGAAGGATGTATGTTTATGATGCGTCCGCGATACGCTCCGAGCAGCACTTCCCCGACTATACGCATATACCCGGCAAGGCATACGAGTTCCACCCCCGCGGCATCGAGTCTGGAAACTATTTCCTTTTCGAAATCCGCTTTGGAAGAATAGTTTCCGGGCGAGAAAACGAACGTGGGGACCCCATGGCGTGCCGCCCTCTCCACTACCTGCGCGCCCGGATGGTCACACACCAGCAGGGCGAGCCTCGCAGGGATGCGTCCGTCCTCACAGGCATCGGCGATAGCCTCGAAGTTAGTTCCCGTACCGCTGGAGAAGACCGCTATCTTCCTCATGCACGGTCTATGGTTACGCCCTCTCCGGCAAGCACCTCGCCTATGACCGAGCTTTTGTGGCCATGGCGTCCGAGAATGGAGACGGCAGCATCGGCATCAGCAGCATCAAGCACCAATATCATCCCTATGCCCATGTTGAATATGTTGAACATCTCGTCGTGAGGCACGCCTCCGAGACGCTCCAACATCCTGAATACGGGAGGAATCTGCCATGAACCTTCCTTTATGCGCACACCCTGGCCCGGATTCAGCACCCTCGGTATGTTTTCGTAAAAACCGCCTCCAGTAATATGGCAGATGCCGTGGACATCCAGCTCGGATATCACCTGCAGGACAGGTTTGACATATATCGCAGTAGGAGTCAGAAGCACTTCCCCGAGACTCCTGCCATCCAGCTCAGGCTGGGTATCGGAATAGTTCAGTGAAGCATCCGCAACTATCTTGCGCACCAGGCTGAAGCCGTTGGAATGCACGCCGCTGGAGGCTATGCCCAGCAGCACATCCCCTGTTTTCACCTTGGAGCCGTCTATGAGCCGGGATTTTTCCACCACTCCGGTAGTGCATCCGGCTATGTCGTACTCCCCGCCCGCGTACATCCCGGGCATCTCGGCGGTTTCCCCGCCTATGAGAGCACATCCGGCCTGGCGGCACCCTTCGGCCACCCCGGAAACTATGGCCTCCACCTTGGAGGGTTCATTGTGCCCGAGGGCGACATAGTCGAGGAAAAACAGCGGCTCCGCTCCCTGGGCCAGCACATCGTTTACGCACATGGCCACGGCGTCTATGCCTATGGTGTCGTGCTTGTCCAGTTCGAAGGCTATCTTGAGCTTCGTGCCCACTCCGTCGGTGCCGCTCACCAGCACAGGTTCCTTAAGGCCGAGCGCAGAAAGGTCGAACATGCCTCCGAACGAACCTATTCCGCCCATAGAGCCTTTGCGGGCGGTAGAAGCCACATGGGACTTTATCCTGCGGACCACTTCATAACCGGCTTCCAGATCCACTCCGGCCTTGTCGTAGCTTTTTGCCATTTCAGTTATCTTTTCTATACAGTGACGTAGGATATTCCCCGGTAAAGCATGCCATGCAAAGCTCGGTGCGTCCGGGGCACGAGGCGACGGTCGATTCCGGACTCAGATAGCCTAAGGAATCGGCGCCTATGATGCGGCAGGCCTCTTCAAGGCTGCGCGTGGAGCACAACAGCTCCTCGTAGGTGGACGTGTCCACGCCGTAGAAGCAAGGATGCGTCATCATGGGGCTGGCTATGCGCACATGCACCTCGCTCGCCCCGGCATCCCGCAGCATCTTGATAATCTTGAGCGAAGTGGTTCCCCTGACTATGGAGTCGTCCACCAGCACGACACGCTTTCCGCCAACTATGCTGCGGACGGCGGAGAGCTTGAGTTTGACCCCCTGCTCCCGCATCTCCTGCGAGGGCTGTATGAAGGTGCGTCCCACATACTTGTTCTTTATCAGTCCCATTTCATACGGCAGGCCGCTTTCCTCCGCATATCCCTGCGCCGCACTCAGGCTGGAATCGGGCACTCCCACGACTATGTCTGCCTCCGCAGGACACTCGCGGAAAAGCCTGCGGCCCGACTCCTTGCGGTAGGCATGCACGTTGCATCCGTCCAAATCGCTGTCCGGACGGGCGTAATATATGTATTCCATTGCACACAGCTTGTGGCGGCAGAACTGCGACCAGCGCGTGGAGCGCAGACCGTGCGAGTCGAGGGACACGACCTCTCCGGGTTCCACATCCCGGAAGAACGATGCCCCTATGAGGTCGAAGGCGCAAGTCTCGCTGCTCACCACCCAGCCGTCGCCGAGGCGTCCGATGGACAGGGGCTTCAGTCCGTACTTGTCACGGGCCGCATAAATCCTGTTCCGCGTGGCAATCAGGAAGGCGAAGCCTCCCTCCATCATATTCAGGGCATTGCATATCTGGAAAATACGCGGCTTGTTGACATCTTTCTTGATGAGCTGCGCAAGCAGTTCCGCATCGGTGGACGTCTGGAACAGGCATCCCCTGGCCTCAAGATATGCGGCTATACCAGCGGAGTTGATTACGCTTCCGTCTCCGGCCACGGCGAAGTCGCCGGAATTATGGTGGAAAAACAGGGGTTGGAGGTTGTCGCTCCCCCCTTTGGAGATATTCGCATACTGCACGCTGCCTATGCCGATATCCCCTCCGAGGGATTTCAGGGTATCCGTATCGAATACCTCCGAGACGAGCCCCAGCGCCTTGTGGCGGAAGGCATTTCCCTCGCTGTCGAATGTGACCATGCCGGCCCCCTCCTGTCCGCGATGCTGGAGGGCATGAAGACCGTAATAAATGTTTGGGGCTGCATCCTTCACCCCGAATACTCCGAATACGCTCATTTGACTGCTGCTTTCAGGCGTTCATATACTTTTTTGTAAGAATCGGCCACATCTCCGAGGTCGAGGCGGAAACGGTCCTTGTCCAGCTTCTCCAGCGTCTGTGCATCCCAAAGCCGGGATGTGTCCGGGCTGATTTCGTCGGACACTATTATGCTTCCGTCGCTGGCGCGGCCGAACTCGAGTTTGAAATCCGCCAGGATGATGCCGGCACGGGCAAACAGGTCCTTGAGCAGGGTGTTGATGCGCAGCCCCGTGGAATAAACCACCTTGAGGTCGGCTGGCGTGGCGATACCGAGGGCACAGGCCTCGGTGTCGTTTATGAGCGGATCGCCGAGAGTGTCGTTGTTGTAGCGGAGATTGAGTATGACCGATGCCGGTTCAGACCCCTCCGGAAGTCCGAGACGCATGGCCTCGGTCCCTGCGACACGGTTCCGCACTATCAGTTCCAGAGGGATGATGCATATCTTGCGGCAGAGTTGCTCCCTCTCCCCTATCCGCTCCACAAAGTGCGTGTCCACGCCGCGGTCCTTGAGATATTCGAAAAGCAGCGACGACACGGCATTGGTGATTATTCCCTTGTCCTTGAGTTTCGCCCGTTTGACATTGTTGTAGGCCGTGATCTCATCTTTGAAGCGGAAAATCACGAGTTTGTCGTCGTCGGTCGCATAGACTTGCTTCTCATTGCCGTCGAACAGCAGTTCTCTCCTCGTCATAGTCATTTTCTGAAATATTTCACTGCATTTTCAAAAATAGGCTGGTACATATCTTCCTCCACATTCCTGAGGAGACCGTCGGACCAGCGCTCCGAATGCCCCATCTTTCCGAGTATCTGCCCGTCGGGGCTGATTATGCCCTCAATGGCGCAGAACGAGCCGTTAGGATTGAAAGGGGCCTCCATCACAGGCTCTCCGGAGAACGGGTCGGCATACTGGAACGCCACCTGTCCGTTCTCGAACAGCTCACGTGCGAACTCCTCCCCGACCACGAATTTCCCTTCGCCGTGACTCACCGCCACGGTGTGCAGCTGCCCGGGCTTGAAGCCGGAGAGCCACGGAGAATTGACAGAAGCGACCCTGGTGGTCACAAGACGCGATACGTGACGGTTGATGTCATTGCGGAACAGGGTGGGGGAATGCCTGTCCAGCATTCCTGTTTTCCCGTATGGCAGAAGTCCGCTCTTTACCAGGGCTTGGAATCCGTTGCATATTCCCAGGATGAGTCCTCCGCGGGAGAGCAGCCCCGATATGGCGGCGGAAACATCGGCATTGCACAATACATTCGCTATGAACTTTCCGCTTCCGTCCGGTTCGTCGCCTGCGGAAAATCCGCCGGAAAGGGCCAGGATATGGCATTCCGACAGGGCCTCCGTCATCTCCGCTATGGAGCTGCGCACATCGTCGGCCGTGAGGTTGCGGAACACCGAGGTCCGCACCGACGCTCCGGCGGCCGTGAAGGCATCCGCAGTGTCCGTATCGCAGTTGGTCCCCGGAAATACGGGGATGTATACCACAGGCTTGTCCACCTTCGGTCCGGGATATCTGAACTTCCTTGCAGGCGTTTTTTCAGCCACGTGCACCATGGGGCCGCGCTGGGGAACTGCAAGCGGATACACTTTCGACCACAGCGAATCGCACGCAGCCTCGAGGCTGTCCATGGATATGCTTTCCCCGTTGATGTGCAAACACCCGTCCTCGCCTTCCGTGACCTCGCCGAGATATTCGACGTTGCGTCCCTCCAGCTTCACCGAAGACTCCACGACCATGGAGCCGTATGACAGGCGCACGAGATCGGCTTCATCAACTTTCAGGTCCGCACCGAACCTGTTGCCGAGGCTCATTTTCACTATTGCCTCGCCGAGCCCTCCGAAACCGACGGACCAGCAGGACACTATGTCGCCGGAGGCTATGTGCCTGAGCACGAAGTTCCAGTTTTCCTTAAGCGATGCCGTATCGGGCATCCTGTCCGGCAGAGGAGTGTGGCGGACGAGGTATATGCGGTTGCCGCCCCACTTGAATTCCGGCGATATTATGCGCTCATCAGGCGTGGCCGTTATTCCGAATGCCACGAGTGTCGGCGGCACGTTCAAATCTTCGAAACTGCCGCTCATCGAATCTTTTCCGCCTATTGCCGGAAGACCGAGTTCAAGCTGCATCCGGAGCGCTCCGAGAAGCGCGGCAAGGGGTTTTCCCCACCTGAGGGGATTGTCCCCGACCTTTTCAAAATACTCCTGGAATGAAAAACGCATGCGCGACCAGTCCCCACCTGCGGCAACGACCTTAGTGCATGCCTCCACGACGGCATATGCCGCTCCGTGGAACGGGCTCCATGAGCTGATATCCGGGTTGAATCCGAAGGCCATGACGCTGGCAGTCTTCGAGCCCGGGGCAGGTATGCGCTGGGCCGATACCTGGGTTTCCGTGCCCTGGAATATTCCTCCGTACGGCATGAGCACGGTCGAGCGGCCTATCGTGGAGTCGAACATCTCGACAAGCCCTTTCTGCGATGCCACATTCGGCAGGCGCATCAGGTCGTGCAGAATCTCGGACACGGAGCCGCCTCCGACTGGGAGGATGAAAGGATCCCTGTCCTCCACGGCAGGCACTGCCGCCGAAGCATAATGCGGAGCCCCGGTGCTGTCTATGAATTCACGGCTCAGGTCGGCTATCTTCTCCCCGTTCCTGAACATGCGCATGCGGCCGGTGTCCGTGACGTCAGCGACATGGCTGACCTCCACATTGTCGGCCCCGGCGAGTCTCTCGAACTCCTCCCTGTCACCGGCGGCCACTACCACTGCCATGCGTTCCTGCGACTCGCTTATCGCAAGTTCGGTGGCATTGAGTCCGGCGTATTTGACAGGTATGCGGTCGAGCCATATGTCCAGGCCGTCCGCAAGCTCCCCTATTGCCACGCTCACTCCTCCGGCTCCGAAGTCGTTGGAGCGTTTTATGAGACGGGTCACTTCCGGGCGCCGGAACAGCCGCTGGAGCTTGCGTTCTTCCGGAGCGTTGCCCTTCTGGACCTCGCTGCCGGAACTTTCGAGAGAGGCCCCGTCATGGCTCTTGGACGAGCCTGTCGCTCCACCTATGCCGTCCCGTCCGGTGCGTCCGCCGAGCAGCAGGACGACGTCGCCGCTACAGGGTTCCTCCCTGCGGACGTCCGAAGCCCTGACAGCCCCGACCACCGCACCTATTTCCATGCGCTTGGCCGTATAGCCCTCGTGATATATCTCGCGCACATGCGTGGTCGCCAGCCCTATCTGGTTGCCGTAGCTGGAGTAGCCCGCCGCGGCCTTGCGGCTTATCACCCGCTGCGGCAGCTTGCCGCTTATGGTGTCGGCCACGGGACGGTTTATGTCGCCCGCACCCGTGACCCTCATGGCCTGATACACATAGGCTCTTCCGGAAAGAGGGTCGCGTATGGCCCCGCCCAGGCAGGTCGAGGCCCCGCCGAAAGGCTCTATTTCCGTGGGGTGGTTGTGCGTCTCGTTCTTGAACTGAAGGAGCCACTTCTCGCTGCCGTTCTCAGTGTCCACATCGACGAAGATGCTGCACGCATTGTTTTCGCCGCTCACCTCGAGGTCGTCGAGCTTCCCTACGGAACGCAGGTATGCCGCCCCGACGGTGGCCATGTCCATGAGGCACAGGCTCCGGCCTTCCCGGCCAAGAGTCCGGCGCATCTCCAGATACCGTCCGAAAGCCTCTTCGAGCGCCGGTTTGATAAAGCTGTCCTCGAAACTGACCGAGCGCAGATGAGAATTGAACGTAGTATGGCGGCAGTGGTCGCTCCAATATGTGTCGAGTATGCGAAGCTCCGTTTCGGTGGGGTTGCGCCCCTCCTTGGCGAACCAGCGGACGACCTCGCGCAGGTCGTCTGCATTCATCGCGAGGCCGTGGGCACGGCAGAACGGGGCAAGCTGTTCTTCGGAAAGGGACACGAAGCCGTCGAGCGATTCCATGGCCTTCACCTCGGCCTCGCCCGGCGCCCGAAGTACGGAAAGGTCCTTTTCCCGTGCCTCCACGGCATTGATGAAGTAGTGCCTTACGGCATCGAGAGCCTCATCGGATATGTCGTCGTCGAATATCAGAAGGCGTGAACTGCGTATCTGTACGTCGGCTTCGGGATCTATAAGGTGCACGCAGTCCACAGCCGATGAGGCCCGCTGGTCGAACTGGCCGGGGATGTATTCCACAGCCAGATATTTGCGGCCTTCCAGCGGACATTCGTCAGTCACCTTGTCCGTGACCGTCTCTCCGAACACGGTGTAGCGGCAGCGCTCCAGCAATTCATCGCTGAAACCGAAAAGATCGTATACGTTGAGCAGCCTGAGGGAACGCAGGCCCAGAGAAAGGTTTTCGTTGAATTCTTCAAGAAGGCTGAGGGCCTCCACCTGAAACTCCGAATACTTTTCTACGTAAATACGGTGTATGTTCATATCCTAAATCTCCGTCTGCAGGACTTTCTCGGATTGTTCTTCCCTGAACCGCTCCAGTTTCGCGGCAAGGGCGGGGTCGGAGAGGGCGAGCATCGACACCGCATACAGGGCGGCATTTTTCGCCCCGTCTATCGCCATAGTCGCCACGGGGACGCCGGACGGCATCTGGACTATGGACAGGAGCGAGTCCATCCCGCTGAGGGCGGCGCTCTTTATCGGAACCCCTATGACAGGCAGGCTGCACAGGGCGGCGGCCATCCCGGGAAGATGGGCGGCTCCGCCTGCACCCGCTATGACGACGCCCACCCCGCGCCCGCGGGCCCCCTGCATGTACTCGGCAAAGAAGCCGGGGGTCCGGTGCGCGCTTATCACCTTTTTCTCATAAGGCACCCCGAAGGCGTCGAGGGTGGAACAGGCTGCCGACATCACGCCCCAGTCGCTGCCGGAGCCCATTATGACGCTGACCTTCATACTTTTTCGAAGAACAGCCCGGACAGTGTCATAGGATCTATGTAGTTGCCGTCCTTGTAGACCCTCATGTTTCCAGAGGCTATCTCGTCGATCAGGATGACCTTTCCTGAAGGGTCGTAACCGAATTCGAACTTTATGTCGTAGAGCTCCATGCCGCGCGCGGCCATCTCGTCGGCCACTATGCGGGTGATGCGCCTTGTCATATCCTTGATGTCGTCATACTGCCCGGGAGTCATTATGCCGAGGGCGTCGAGGGCATCCTTGGTGACGAGGGGATCTCCTTTCGCATCGTTCTTGAATGTCATTTCCACATACTCGGGAAGGTCGGAACCCGGCTCTATGTACTCGCCGTAGCGGCGTATGAAACTGCCCACCGCCTTGCGACGGCAGATGACTTCGAGTCCGTGACCGAACACCTTCGCCGGCAGGACCTCCATGGTGGTGTTGCCGAGGTCTGCCGAAACGTAATGGGTACGGATTCCGGCGGCATTTATTTTCTCGAAGAAATACACGGACATGCGGAGATTGACATCCCCCACGCCTTCGATAGTGAGACCTACGGAATTCTCGCCGGGGTCGAACACGCCGTCCTTCCCGGTGCAGTCATCCTTGAATTTGAGAAGATAGTTGCCATTGTCCAAGGAGAAAACGTCCTTGGTCTTTCCTGAGTAAATTTTTTCCATAACAGTATACACACTTGCTGCAAAGGTACGCAATAACAGGCATTCCGCGCAAATCTTCCGGGCTGTTTTTATGCACAAACGCATGTTGATAAATTTATTTTCATAATCCGGAAATTGTTCCTACCTTTGCACAAATGCGCACGAAAATGAACACAGCAACCTGCATATCATGACATACCATAACGACAGGACAGCCTAATAGGCTGTCCTTTTTTTTGAATGGAAGACACTTATATCATTGCCGGGGCCTCAGTCCCCGGATTGTCCGCCCCGCAGGACCTCAAGATAAGCGGAGGATTCATAGAGGATTTCGGCCCGTCCCTGCCGAGGGAGGATGGCATCCGCATCATCGACGCTTCCGGCCTTGTGCTCAGTTACGGCTTTGCCGACCTGCACGTACATTTCAGGGAGCCGGGCAATCCTGAGAAGGAGAGCATACGCAGCGGAAGCCTCGCCGCGGCCCGCGGAGGATACACGACGGTCTGCGCGATGCCGAACATAAACCCCGTGCCGGACAGCCCCGGGACCCTGCAGGCGGAACTCGACATCATCCGCAGGGATGCCGCGATTGAAGTCCTCCCCTACTGCTCCATAACCATGGGGCGCAAAGGACTCGAAGTAGTGGACATGGGAGCCCTCAAAGGTTCATGCGCCGCCTTCTCGGACGACGGCAGCGGAGTGCAGGACGGGGCGGTGATGCTGAAAGCCATGCGCATCGCGGCCCGTGAAGGCTGCATCATCGCGGCCCACTGCGAAGACGAAAGCCTGCTCGGCGGCGGGTATATACACGACGGACGCTGGTGCGCGGCACACGGGCACAGGGGAATATGCCCGGAAAGCGAATGGAAGCAGATAGAGCGCGACATATCGCTCTGCGAGGAAAGCGGCTGCCGCTACCACGTATGCCACATTTCCACCGCAAAGAGCGTGGAACTCATACGGGAGGCGAAGGCCCGAGGACTCAGAATAAGCTGCGAGACTGCCCCGCACTACCTGCTGCTCTGCGAAGACGACATGCAGGAAGACGGACGCTTCAAGATGAATCCTCCGCTTCGCACCGCACAAGACAGAGACGCCCTCGTCGAAGGCCTTAGGGACGGAACCATAGATGCGGTGGCAACGGACCACGCGCCGCATACGGCCCAGCAGAAGAGCCTCGGCCTGAAGGGCAGCGCCATGGGAGTCACCGGCCTTGAAACGGCTTTCCCCGTGCTGTACACCGGTCTCGTCCTCACCGGGCTAATCAGCCTGCAGAGGCTGCTGCAGGCCCTCAGCGAAGGGCCGCGGAGAATTTTCAGGCTCGCAGGAGGACTGCGCGCCGGAGAGCGGGCGGACCTGTGCCTGATAGATACCGGGGCCCGCCACGTCATAGACAGCAGGGACTTCATGTCCAAAGGGCATTCCACTCCGTTCGACGGGATGCAGGTGCAGGGAAAAATCAGAATGACTATATTTAACGGTAAAACAGTGTATGATTCGACGAAAGAAAAAACTGGTGCTTGACAACGGGCAGGTATTCGAAGGGATACTTTTCGGAGCCGACTGCGACAAGGTCAGCGAGGTAGTGTTCAACACGTCTGTCGTAGGATATCAGGAGATTGTCTCCGACCCGTCCTATGCCGGACAGATAGTGGTCATGACATATCCCCTCGCCGGCAATTACGGGATAACGGACGAGGACTATGAGGCAAAGCAGTCGTACATAGACGGAATAATCGTGCGCGAATGCTGCGATACTCCAAGCAACTTCCGTCTCACGAGGACCCTGGAGGAAGAGCTGGAAGAGAACGGCATACCGTGCATCAGCGAAGTGGACACCAGGATGCTCGCCAAGGCGGTACGCAGAGCAGGACGACCGCGCGGAGCCATAGTGGATGCCGACATGCCCGTAGAGGATGCTCTGGCCCTTATCCGGAACACACCGGCCGGAGAGAGGTCGGTCAGGCGTGTGAGCTGCCGCAAGCGCTGGCTTACGCGCACTCCCAACCACCGTTTCAGCGTAGTGGCCGTAGACTGCGGGATAAAGCACTCGATAATCAGGCTTCTCGCCTCTCGGGGGTGCAATGTCACGATAGTGCCCTTCGACACGGCAGCCGGAGATGTGCTCGCATACAACCCGGACGGGGTGCTGCTCTCCAACGGTCCCGACAATGTGCCCGACGTGCCTGAGGTGTCGGCGCTGTTCCATGCCATAAAGGGACGCATACCCGTACTCGGGACAGGGCTCGGAGCCGAAATCATAGGCACATGCTACGGTGCCGTGCCCAAGTGGATGGGCTGCGGCATACACGGAGACCATCCCGTGCGCGAGCTCGAGAGCGGACGCATAGAGACGGCCGTGATGAACCAGAGCTACTGTTTCGAAAGCCTCGAAGGTACGGGGCTGACCCCCACCCATGTCAGCGTGCCGGAAGGCTATGCCGCAGGATTCATCAACCGCGAGGACAAAGTGTTCGGAGTGCAGTTCCAGATAGAGGCGGCGCCCGGCCCCCGCGACAACGTAAAGCTCATCGACATATTCATCAAAATGATGGAGGAAAACAAAGATGCCGAAAAGAACTGATATAAAGAAGGTCCTCGTGATAGGCTCCGGCCCCATAGTGATAGGCCAGGCGGCCGAATTCGACTACGCCGGCACGCAGGCTTGCATAGCCCTGAAAGAGGAGGGCTACAGCGTGATTCTCGTAAACTCCAATCCCGCGACCATAATGACCGACACCCACATGGCCGACAAGGTGTACATGGAGCCGCTCACGCTGGAGTACATAGCAAAAATCATACGTTACGAGCGCCCCGACGCAATAGTCCCGGGACTCGGCGGGCAGACAGGCCTGAACATGGCCGTGCAGCTCGCCAGGAAAGGGATTCTCGAAGAATGCGGGGTGCGCATACTCGGCACCTCCTTCGAGGGCATCGAGAAGGCGGAGGACAGGGAGAAGTTCAAGGAGCTCTGCATCAGCATAGGAGAGCCTGTCATACCTTCTGAAATATGCTACAGCGTGGAAGAAGGCGTGAAAGTGGCCGCACAGATAGGGTATCCCGTGATACTGCGCCCCGCATTCACGCTCGGAGGCACCGGCGGCGGATTCGCATACAGCGAAGAAGAGCTTCTGGAGCTCATGCCCAACGCCCTCGCGCTCTCCCCAGTGCACCAGGTGCTCGTTGAAAAAAGCATAAAAGGCTATAAGGAGATAGAGTTCGAGGTGATGCGAGACAGCGCCGACACCGCGATAGCCGTGTGCAGCATGGAGAACATAGACCCGGTGGGAGTGCACACCGGAGACTCCATGGTGGTGGCCCCTGCGCAGACGCTCACAGACAAGGAATACCAGCTGCTGCGCGACTCGGCCCTGAAGCTGATAAGGGCGCTCGGCATAGAGGGAGGGTGCAACGTGCAGTTCGCCCTCGATCCGCTGTCTTTCAAATACTATCTGATAGAGGTTAATCCGCGCGTATCGCGTTCCTCCGCTCTCGCATCCAAGGCCAGCGGCTTCCCCATTGCCCGCGTCACCGCGAAGATTGCCGTGGGACTCACATTGGACGAAATCACTGTCGCCGGCGCCCCGGCCTGCTGCGAACCGGCCATAGACTATGTGGTGACGAAGGTGGCCCGCTTCCCTTTCGACAAGTTCACGGAGGCATCCAACGAACTCGGCACGCAGATGAAGGCCACCGGAGAGGTGATGAGCATAGGACGCACCATCGAAGAAAGTCTGCTCAAGGCCATACGCTCGCTCGAAAACGGATGCTGCCACCTGTACAAGAAAAAATTCGACACCTGGAGTGAACAGGAGCTTCTCGACTATATATGCCGTCCCACCGACGACCGCATATACGCAATAGCGCAGCTGCTGCGGCTCCGCATCGACCTTTCGCGCATCTACGACCGCACGAGGATAGACATGCTCTTCCTCGAGAAGATATACAACATCATACGCCTCGAAAGGAGGCTGCGTGCAGTGCCTCAGCCGGAGCCTGAGCTGCTCAGGCAGGCCAAGCGCATGGGATTCGGAGACAAGTTCCTCGGGCAGATATACGGAAAGACGGAGACAGAGATGATACGGCTCCGCGAGGCTTGGGGAATACGGCCCGTGTACAAGATGATAGATTCCTGCGCGGGCGAGAGGGAGACCTA
>JAFLUX010000042.1 GCA_022508605.1 Bacteroidales bacterium
GTCACGCAAGCCGGGCGATTTTGTCCGGAGCCGGCCCAAAGTCCTGAAAATTTTGCTAATTTTGCGGTAAAGCTGAAACCAATAATCATGCAATGAAACGTTCTGTTCTGTTAATCAACCTCCTGCTGCTGCTCGCATCTGCCGGCCTCTCCGCAAGGAATGTCAGCGGAAGCGTCCGCTGCGGCAGCGAAAGGCTTTCCGGCGTAATAGTTACGGACGGAAAGAATTTCACGACAAGCGACAAAAAGGGAAAGTTTTCATTCTCAATCGAAGACGATGCCGAATTCGTATATGTCGTGACGCCCCGCGGATATGCCCCCGCGTTCGAGAGCGGAGTCCCGCTTTTCTACCTGCCGGCAGACGGCGGTGCCGACAAGTTCGAGTTCAGCCTCGTCAAGACCTCCGATTCCGATGACTACACCATAATAGCCATTGCGGATCCGCAGACCCAGACGATGAAGCATTTCGAGAAATTCTGCGGCAAGCCCCTGGCCGACCTCGTTTCGCAGGCCGCCGTTTCCGGAGAAAAGGGACTCACCGTGGGAATAGTGCTCGGGGATATATGCTGGGACTCCATGGACATACTCCCCCTCTTCAAGGAGCAGATAAAGAAAACCGGAATCCCCTTTTATCCGGTAATCGGCAACCACGACCACACGCGGGAGCTCAAGGGCGACCGCAACGCATCGTCTGTGTACCGCAGCCTGTACGGCCCCGAGAACTATGCGTTTTTCATAGGAAATGACGTGGTGATAGTCCTCGACAACGTCATTTACGACACCCAGAAGAAATACGTCGAGGGTTATACCGAGGAAGAGCTCGAATGGGTGAAGAATCTGCTTGCCTACATCCCGGAATCGGCCGGCATCTATGTAGCGCAGCACTGCCCCCTGTTCCGCTGGTTCAAGAACAACAGCTACACCGAGAGAGGCGAAGATATGCTCGCCCTTTTCGAGGGACGCGACGTGACCTTCCTGACCGGACACACCCACATCAACAACAATTTCGTATTCTCCGAGCACGCCAGGGAGTTCAACATAGCGGCGCTCTGCGGCTCCTGGTGGGTGACGGACCACTGCAACGACGGGACGCCCAGCGGATACAAGGTCTTTGAAAAGAAGGACGGCAAGCTCGACTGGTACTACAAATCGCTGGGACACGACAGATATTTCCAGGCGGAGGTGTTCCTGCCCGGCAGCTTCATCGGGCACCCCAACAGCGTAGTCGCCAATGTCTGGGACTACGATCCGTCCTGGAGCGTGGAATGGTATCAGGACGGCGTGTACAAGGGAAGCATGCAGCAGGCCACGGAGCTTTCGCCCCTGTATATCGGTGAGATATGCCCGCTGTACGACTGGAACATAGACAAGGTGCCGGTATACAAGCTCCCCCGCCCCAACAATCACTATTTCGTCGCGCAGCCCGGACAGTATGCTGAGAACGTCACCGTCCTCATAAGGGACGGCCTCGGCAGGGAATGGAAATACGACCTCGCCATGGACGGCTACGTGGACGTACAGGCCCACAGGGGCGGAGCCGGGCTGATGCCGGAAAACACGGTGGCGGCCATGAAGAATGCCATAGACATGGGGGTGAACACCCTCGAACTCGACCTCCAGGTCAGTTCCGACGGAGAGGTGGTAGTCTCGCACGACGCCTATTTCCACCCGCGATACGCGACAAGGCCCGACGGCACGGCAGTGGCGCCGGGCGATGCCAAGGAATACATATACTCCATGCCGTATTCCGAGGTCAAGAAATACGATGTAGGCAGCAGGGAGAGCACTGTGTGGCCGGGCAAGGCATGCATGCCTGCATACAAGCCCCTGGCGAAGGAACTCATAGCATTCGTGGAGGACTATGCCAAAGGCGGCTCCCCCATGCGCTACAATATAGAAATCAAGTCGAGGGAAGGAAAGGACGAGGGAAAGAACTGGCCGGAGTACCGCGAATTCGTGGACAGATGCGTGGAAGTCCTCAAGTCTTTCGAACTCGGGGACAGGCTCGTCGTGCAGTGTTTCGATGTCCGCGCCCTGAATTACATGCATGAGAAATATCCGGAACTGTTCCTTTCCTACCTCACGGACGAGAACGACACGGATATCGACGCCTCGATGGAAAGGCTCGGATTCATCCCCGAATGGATAAGCCCGCATTACAGCACCGTCGACGCGGCATTTTGCAAGAAAGCCCATGCAAAGGGCATGAAAATAGTGCCCTGGACCGTCGACGAGCCGTCGGAGATGAAGCGCCTGATGAAACTCAGGGTCGATGCCATCATCACCAATTACCCGGACCGCCTCCTCAAACTCACCAGAGGATACAGTTTTACGCCTGAAGAAATGAGCAACGCCCTTAAAAAGACCAAAAAATAGTATGAAAAGAATAAAAGGAATAACGGCCGCCGGCATAGGAGCGGTCGCCGCCGCTGCCGGATGCAGCTCTCCCCAGCAGCAGAAACCGAACATAGTTTTCTTCTTCGCAGACGACATCGGCACGGAGTGTTTCGGATGCTATGGAGGAATAGACTACAATACGCCGTGCATCGACTCTCTCGCCCGGCAGGGCATTCAGTATTCCAACATGAATGCGCAGCCGCTCAGCACCCCGAGCCGCGTACAGGTCATGACAGGCATGTACAACGACAGGAACTATGTCAATTTCGGGTATATGAACGACGACGAGACGACCTTCGCCCAGCTTGCGAGGGACGCCGGATATTCTACCGCAATAGTCGGCAAATGGCAGCTCGGGCGCAGCCGCGCCATGGTGCCGAAGCTCGGCTTCGACGAATCTTTCCTCGCCCAGGTGGAGATTTACAACGAGAGCCGCGGAGAGTACCAGACTGACAGATATGCGAACAGCTGGTTCGACAACAACGGAAAGACATACGAGTACTGCCCGTTCGGTCCCGATGAGATGGAAAGATACGCCTTCGACTACATGGACAGGCAGATTGCCGCGGGGAAACCCTTCCTGCTCTACTATACCGAGCCTCTCGTGCACACGCCCCATGTGTCCATGCCCGGGTCCGACGAATGGGACTGGGACTATGACAGCCGCTTTGCCAAAGGGGCAGACACGTCCTATTTCCGCGGCATGGTGCAGTACCTCGACAAGCAGGTGGGCGAAGTCGTGCGGTATCTCAAGGACAAAGGCGTATGGGACAATACCATACTCATCTTCTCCACCGACAACGGCACGTCCACGCGCATAGTATCGAGGACCGATGACGGCAGCCGCGTGAGAGGCGGAAAGGGCGAGCCCAATTATCACGGAACCCACGTGCCCCTCATCATCACCTGGGGCGACAGGCTCGCAGGCAAAAAAAGCGACAGGCTTGCCGACCTCACCGACATACTGCCCACAATAGCGGACATAGTGGGAGTGGAAGTGCCGGAGAACCTGCACATAGACGGCGTGAGCCTGTACCCGGACATATCGGGCGGGAAGGCATCGGAGAAAGACCTCATCCTGGTGCATTTCAACCCCCTCTGGCCCACCACGCCCTCTCCCAAGGCATCCAGGTATGCGATGAATGACACCTATGCCTACTTCTGGGACGGACGCATCTACAATTACCGCACGGACCCCGGCTTCGATTCCCCCCTCATGTATGACGATGCCTCGGAAGAACTGAAGGAGGCCGTCTCCGCGCTCAAGGCGAGGGTTGATGAATTCGAAGATTTCTACCCTGACAAACCGGGGGCTCCGAGACGCGGAAACTACAAGACATTCTACGACTTCGCCCCACCCCAGAATCCATTCTGACGGACATGACAAAGGGACTGACCGCAATTTTGGTCAGGCCCCTTTTTTATGATGCCCGGTCTATTCCGACACGTACTTCCGCCCCGGGATGAATTTGGAGACCATACTGCAATAGCGTCCGTATTCCGGATATTTGGAAGCGCTTATTTCTTCGGCGAAAGCGCTGCTGCCCATGAAAAGCACTATCAGCAGCAAGGCTCCGGCAATGCTCCAGTTTATCAGTCCGCAGCCGCCGCCTATGGTGAATACATAGAAAGAACACCATACGGCCTGTTCGGCGAAGTAATTCGGATGCCGGCTGACGCCCCACAGGCCCGACGTGTTGAAACCCTTGTCGTAAGGATGCGGCAGCGTCTCGAGCCTGCGTCCCTCGCCTATGAGTTTCCATTTTGCCGACTGGAATGCCCACTGCTGCTCATCCGCCACAGTCTCATAGACTATGAAGCCGAGCATCAGGACGGCGGCAATCCAGTCCACGGCCCCGAACGGCGAGGACACGTTCATCAGAAGCAGGGCCGGGAAAGTGGTCATCAACACCAGAACGTTCTGATACAGGCTGATGAAGAAAAAGTCGAAGGCAACCCACTTCCAGCGGGGGCTGAAACTGCCGCTGCTGCGCAGCACCTGCCACCGGTAGTCCTCCGTTCCCTCCCAGAAACGGAGCCTGTACGCGCCTTTGCGGGCGAAATTGAATGTCAGGCGGGCTCCCCACAGAGTGACAAGGACTGCCATTACGACAAGGCGCACGGTCATTCCTCCCCTGAGCGCGATAATCCACGTATAGACCACCGGCAGAATGCTCCAGAGCTTGTCCATCTGGCTGTTGTTGGAGCTTAACTCACCTACGGTAAAGCAGAAGGCCGCACTGCAGGAGGCGATTATCAGGAGCAGCTTCAGAGTCTCCACCTGATGCGCATCCAGGGACGGTCCGACGAAAACATACAAAAGCGGACAAGCCACGAGGGACAGGGCTATGAGGGAGCCGACCAATTTGACGTTCATGATGCTGTCAGGCATTCAGCCGCTTTGTGAGATGTTCGCGGATTTTGGCGAGGAAGCCTTCGGAGGAGAGCTGCTTGGGCTCCACGCCCTCCATGAGACTCACGAGGTCCTTTGTCGCATAGCCTTCCGTGAGGGTGTCGAAACAGGCCCCTTCGAGCTGGGTGGCGAATGCCGAAAGCTCTTCGAGCGAATCCAGTTCTCCCCTCTTGCGCAGGGCCCCGCTCCACGCGAATATCGTGGCTATGGGGTTGGTGGACGTCTCCTCGCCTTTCAGATATTTGTAGTAGTGGCGCGTCACGGTGCCATGGGCGGCCTCATACTCATATTTGCCGTCCGGACTGACCAGCACTGACGTCATCATGGCCAGTGAGCCGAAAGCGGTCGAGACCATATCCGACATGACATCTCCGTCGTAATTCTTGCAGGCCCAGATGAACCCGCCCTCGGAGCGCATGACCCTCGCCACGGCATCGTCTATGAGCGTGTAGAAATATCCTATTCCGGAAGCGGAGAACTTCTCCTTGTAAGAAGCCTCGAACACCTCGTCGAAGATGGCCCGGAAACGCCCGTCGTACTTCTTGGATATGGTGTCTTTGGTGGCGAACCACAGGTCCTGTTTCATGTCCAGGGCATATTTGAAGCAGGAGTGGGCGAAGCTGCGTATGGACTTGTCCGAATTGTGCATGCCCTGTATGACACCGGGGCCTTTGAACTCATGCACCACAATTTCCTGCGTCTTGCCGCTCTCGCCCTCGAATACGAGTTTTGCCACACCCGGCTCATCCGCCATAAGTTCGACGCCCTTGTACACGTCGCCGTATGCATGCCTTGCGATAGTGATGGGCTTTTTCCAGAACTTCACTGCGGGGTGTATGAGCGGAATCGTGATGGGAGTGCGGAAAACGGTGCCGTCGAGCATGGAGCGTATGGTCCCGTTAGGGCTTTTCCACATCTGGTGCAGGTGGTACTCATCCATCCTCTGGGCATTGGGCGTGATGGTTGCGCACTTCACGGCGACGCCGAGCCTTCCGGTGGCCTGCGCCGCGTCGATGGTCACCTGATCGCCGGTCTTGTCCCTGTTCGGCAGCCCGAGATCGTAATATTCCGTCTTCAGGTCCACGAATGGCAGTATCAGCTCATCCTTAATCATTTTCCAGAGCACTCTGGTCATCTCATCGCCGTCCATCTCGACAAGCGGAGTCTTCATCTTTATCTTTTCCATCGCTTGGTTATTTAGTTTTTGCGGTTTCTGTAATAGTTCATAAGGCATCCGTCGGCAAGAATCTGCCGCTCATCGGAAGTGAGGTTGCGGAAATACAGGCGTATGGACCGGCACTCTCCGCCGCGGGTGAACACCTTCGCGTCGATTTCCTCCTCTCCCGCAAGAATGGCCCTGCGTATGCCGGGGACGAAAATGAGGTCGCCCGTCTCGTAGCAGAAATCCGTGTCGGGCTCTATGGTGAACGGAACGATGCCCCAGTTGATGCAGTTGCTTCTGTAGCGCTTGGTCGCATATTCATAACAGATGTTGGCATCTCCGCCGAGAACCTTCTGGCAGGATGCCGCCTGCTCGCGTGCAGAACCGTCGCCGGGCTTGTTGGCAAAGATGCAGGAACCGAAAGAGGTATCCTCCGCCGCCGCGCCTGCCGCATCGAGCGCTGCCCTTAGGTCCTCGGATATGCGGCCTTCGCGCCTGGCGAGGTCTTCGGACTGTATGCGTTTGGATATGCCCACGTACTCCGGCACCCTGCGGCTGAGCGCGAACTCGCTGAGCTTTACAGGATTGGAGCGGTAACTTGAAGTTTCGCCGGAGGGTATCAGCTCGTCAGTGGTCGTGACCGGATCGTGGATGACGGCCGCAAGCTCCAGCAGCATATTCTCCTGCATGGGGTACATGGCGGGCCAGTCCTTTATGTTCGGGCCGTAGCGCAGCTCGAGCTCCGGTTCTTCCCTGCCGAATCCGTCGTACACCCGCGTCCCGTATATTCCGCCGTCAAATTCGTATGCCCCGTGGGTGTTTTCGTAGTCGACGTCGGTAGCCGCCGTGATGACGCCGCCGTTCGCCGCAGTGGCGGCGATGGAGCGGGCATCCATGAGGGCCACCATGGAAAGCTGTCCCTGTCCGGGCTTGGAACCTTCGCGGTTAGGGAAATTCCGGGTCGTATGACGTATGGAGAACGCATTGTTGGCGGGCACGTCTCCAGCGCCGAAGCAAGGGCCGCAGAATGCGGGCTTGATGACGACGCCGGCCTCGAGCAGTTCTTCCGTGATGCCGTTCCTTGTCGCCGACAGATACACGGGCGTGGACTGCGGATAGCAGCTCATGGTGAAATAATCGTTGCCTATGCTCCTGCCCTTCAATATGGAGGCGGCCTCCGCGAGATTGTCGTACATGCCGCCGGAGCAACCGGCGATAAGCGCCTGGTCGGCCACGAGCCTGCCGTCCTTGACCTTGGAGAGCAGGTCGACGGAGACTTTGTCGCCGAAACGCTTGCGCACATCTTCCTCTATTCCTTTCAGCACGCCTTCGGGGTCGGCCTGCAGCTCATGAATCGTACAGGCGTTGGACGGGTGGAAAGGCAGCGCTATCATGCTCTCCTGGGAGGAGAGGTCTATGCGTATCATGCTGTCATAATAGGCCACCGGACCCGGCTCGAGCCTGCGGTATTCCCCGGCCCTGCCGTGGATGCGGTAATGGGCCTCCACCGTTTCGTCCGTGACCCACACGGAACTGAGACAGGTGGTCTCGGTGGTCATGACATCTATGCCGTTGCGGAAATCCATGGGGAGTTCCTTCACGCCGGGGCCGGCAAATTCGAGCACCTTGTTCTTGACGAAGCCGCTTTCGAACACGGCTTTCACAAGGGAAATCGCGACATCGTGAGGGCCTATGCCGTGGCGGGGCTTGCCGTCGAGCCACACCAGCACGACCTCCGGGGCATTGATGTCCCAGGTGTTGCGCAGCAGCTGCTTGACGAGCTCGCCGCCGCCTTCGCCCACACCCATGCATCCGAGCGAACCATATCTTGTATGGGAGTCCGAGCCGAGTATCATACGGCCGCATCCGGACAGGGCCTCGCGCACGTATTGATGGATGACGGCCTGATTCGCAGGCACATATATGCCCCCGTACTTCTTGGCCGCCGACAGGCCGAACACATGGTCGTCCTCGTTGATGGTGCCGCCGACGGCGCAAAGCGAGTTGTGGCAGTTCGTCATTGCGTAAGGTATGGGGAATTTCTCCAATCCGCTTGCCCGGGCGGTCTGTATAATGCCGACATAGGTTATGTCGTGGGAGGCCAGGGCGTCGAAAAGTATGCGCATTTTCTTCCCTTTGCCGCCGTCGATGTCGTGGGCGCGGAGTATTCCGTAAGCGATGGTGTTTTCTCGGGCCTCGTCAGGAGAAGGAAGCCCGTCGGCGTCCCGGACGACAGTCTTGCCGTCGAGAAGATAAACGCCGTGAGGAAAAAGTTCTACCATAATAAGTTTTATTTTTCATGAATCAGAGAGTCTATGTAAACCGTCAGGGCAAGCATGTCAGCGCTGCCGCCGGGAGAGATATTCCGGGCGACGAAGTCCGCAGCCATGCCTTTCAGCCCCTCCGGAGTGAAGTCGCCGAGCAGGACACCGGCCCTGTACTTCACCTCGTCGGCGGCATCCTTGCCGGCCCTGTGGAGTATGCAGGTGTCGTCCAGGGTGCACATTATCCTGAGCAGGGTTTTCTGCACTGCATACGGTCCGCGGCGCACCGAGCGCCAGAATGGCAGCCAGTCCGAATACAGTTCGCGGTATCCGTCCCTTGCCATGGCAAGGGCTCCTTTGGCTCCGAAGCGCATGGCCGCGGAGGCCCCGTGGCTGCCGGAAGATTCCGGGACCGCGGCCGCAAGCGCCGCGATGCCATCCCGCGACCCTTCGGCGCGGGATGCCAGTCCGAGGGCGAAGATGGCCCCGCGATGGGTGTTGACACCTCCCGTGAGTTCGAGAACATCGGCCTCCACAGCCTTTCCAAAAGCCACTATGTCCTTGTCCCAATGCACGGGGAAGGCCCTGCGTATTGCCTTTACGGCCTTGCACATCAGCGTATAGTCCATATCATCGTGGGCTCCGGAAGAATCGGGGCATACGAGTCCCGGCTTGTCCGGAGCGTCCAGCTCTGTCTGCAAGGCACGGGCGGCAAGCTCGGCAAGCAGGTAGCGGCGGGTGGAGTACGGGGCCATGGACGCGGCCGCAGGATAGTCGGAGGCATCCAGTGCGGCGCGCACCGCCGATGCGGAAACAGGGGCGCCGCCCATGCAGAGCCGCCCGATTTCGCGGACCTGTATTCCGCGGGAGGGCAGCACTTCCTTCAAGAGTTCGTTGTAGCGTGCGGTCAGCGGGTCGCAGGGTTCAGTCCCGACGATGCGCAAGTCCGCGCCGAGGGCCGGAGCGATATGCCGGCAGAATATATCGATGTCGAGGCGCATCTGCGTCTCGGACACGTCCGAAAGCCTTTTGATGAAATACGAGGGGAAGGTCGCCGCGGAAATCTGATATCCGGACCCTTCGGCAAGAATCGCATCCGGGCAGGCCTGACGTATCATATCCCGCCGCTCCGTATAGCTGAACGGTCCGTTTCCGTCCCTTACCGGTATGACCACAAGACGGTCAAGCCCGGCGCGGGACTGTTCGATGAGGTGGCGGTGTCCGAGCGTGAAAGGAGAGGCATTCATCACGATGACGCCGGTCCGGCCGCCGCCGGGAAGGGAGGCCAGATAATCGCAGTACTTCTCCAGTCCCCTGCCGTTTTCCATAAGCACGGCAAGGGGGGCGCAGCCTATCGTCCGGAATCCGAGAGAGGCGAAAAGCGCTTCGTTCTCCGGGGATGTGAACACTTTCAGTGAGTGGATGCCGCGCTGCGAAGCCTCGGACATGAGCCTCGATATGACGGGGGGCAGGAGCCCTTCCGAGCGGAAAGACGCGTCCACGGCCACGCATTTAATCGTATCCCCGTCGAGTCCGCCGCCGGCAATGATTTCGCCATCCGCGGAAAGGAATGCAAGGTAAATGTCAAAAGAGCTGCTTCCGAGACCGTTCCTTGCGAGGAAGGAGTCCAGTTTCTTTCTGAAAACAGGGACGCCGAGAGGCAAAACCTGAATTTCTCCTGCCTGGTACATGCTCATGCCGCTTCAACGATTCTGTCTATCCGCCGCTGCAATTCCTCAAGGCTGTGCGTGCGTGCCCTCATGCACTCCCGTGCAGGCTGTCCGCACAGAAGGCAGAGCCGCCCGGGGCGTCCGATACGGTCGCGGCCTACGGGGACGGCAAACTGCCTCGAAGACTCCATGACGTCGATATCCATTACAGGAACGGCTGACCGCCCCGAAGACTCCATGACGTCGATATCCATAAGACGGCCGAGAGGATGTCCGTCCTCTATGCCGCAGCATTTGAGCTTGCATTCGAGAGGGTCTCCGGGCACGAGGAAGAAAGCCTCGAAACCCGTTTCAAGGTCGAAACACTCCTCCTTTACGGGATGAAGCGTCTCCCGGATGGCGGCGACTCCCGCCTGCGCCACTTTCAGCGAGCGGTGGTCGCGTTTGACCGGGCCGGGCAGTATCACCGTAAGACAGACAAGCACCAAACCGGGATTGTCCTTCACCCAATCCGACTGACGGGCGCTCCGGATATCCCGGCTCTGTAGGAGCTGGTCCAGCGTAATCACTGCTCTATATTCCGTATCTTGTCAAGTATACCGCCTTTGCGGTCCATGACTATCCCGACGACCCGCTCGCCGAAAGGAAGAGGGTCGGGACGGCCCGTCATGCCCATGGCCTTTTCGCACAAGGCATTTATGTCCACCACATTCAGGCCGGCCGCTGCAAGGCGTTCGGCAATCTCAGGGCGGGCCGGGTTCACGGCTATGCCGTACTCCGTCACGACGACGTCCACCGAACGCCCGGGAGTGGTGAGCGTCGTGACCTTCGGCACGATGCACGGGATGCGTCCCCTGAGCAGGGGGCATACTATTATCGAAAGTGCGCTGTCCTCTGCCGTATCCGGGTGGCCGCCGACGGCTCCGCGTATGATGCCGTCAGAGCCGACAAGCACATTCACATTGAAGTCCGAATCCACCTCAAGGGCAGAAAGTATCACTATATCAAGCGCATGCACCGCAGAGCCGAGATGTTGTCCGCTGGCATAGTCGACGGCCGACACCTCCTGATGGGCGATGTCGGATGCAATCGACTCGGCAGCCACCTTGTCGAATGACTGCACGTCTATGAGTTTGCCTATAAGTCCCTCCTGATGGAGCTTCACCATGTGCGCCGTTATGCCTCCGAGGGCGAACGATGCCTTGACGCCGCTGCCGACCATACTTTCGCGAAGGTACTTTACAACCGCCAAAGAGGCGCCGCCGGTTCCGGTCTGGATGCTGAATCCATCCTTGAAGTAGCCGCTGTTAAGTATTACTTTTGCAGCCTGTTTGGCAAGAAGCACATCGCGCGGATTTTTGGAGTCGCGAATCGCCCCGGATGATATTTTGGAACTGTCACCTACCGAGTCCACCACGACTACCGACTCCACGCGGCTCGCGCGTATCGACATCGGCACATTGGGGTAAGGCACCAAATCGTCGGTGAGCACGACCACGTGGTCGGCATATTCCGCATCAGGAAGCGCATAACCCAGCGAGCCGCAGATGGACTTGGCGTTTTCGGAACGCGGACAGCCCGAGGCGTTGCCCAGTTCATCGCATGAGGATGCACCGAGGAACGCTACATCTATATGCAGTTCGCCTCCGGCAATGGCACTCCCCCGCCCGCCGTGGGAACGGAAGACCACGGGCTTTTCCATGAGCCCGTGCGAAATCGCATCGGCAAGCTCGCCGCGCAGCCCGGAGGTGGAAATACTTGTAATTACGCCCGCCTTGATGTGTTCGATAAGGGGGGCATGCACATCGGAAAGGCTCGATGCCGCAAGATGCAGGTCCCTGAATCCCATTTCGGCAAGTTTGCCTACCACGAGATTGACGACCTTGTCGCCGCCACGGAAATGGTGGTGGAAAGATATGGTCATCCCGTCCTTGAGTCCGGAGCGGAGTATAGCCTCCTCGAGGCTTGCAAGTTTGCTGTTTCTCATAATGCTTCCTCCCTGTCCAGTATTCCCGAAGCCACGGCAAGGGCTATTGTACGCTCAGCGCGGATGACCACGGGACGGTCTACCATCTTTCCGTTTACGGATATCACCCCGGACCCCTTGGAGCGGGCTTCCCTGATGGCCGCAATGACAAGCAGGGCCTTCTCTATATCCTTTGCCGAGGGAGTGAACACCTCGTTGACGATTTCTATCTGGCGGGGATTGATAATGGACTTGCCGTCGAAGCCGAGGGCCTTGACAAGCTCCACTTCCCTGCGGAAGCCCTCCATGTCCTCGAGATTCGAGAAAACCGTGTCGAAACAGGCTATTCCGGCGGCCCGTGCGGCCACCACTATGGTCTGGCGGGCAAGCTGAAGTTCCGTCCCCTCGGCGGTGCGGCTCGTCTTGAGGTTCGCCGTATAGTCTTCGGCTCCCAGGGCTATGCCCATCATGCGCGGGGAGGCCTTGGCTATGTCAAAGGCATTCACCACGCCGAGGGCGCTTTCTATCGCCGCCATCAGCTTCGTGCGGCCGGGGCATCCGAGCTCGGTTTCCACCTTAAGCACCTCCGCCTCAAGCTCGCGCACCTCGTCGGCCGTCTCCGTCTTGGGCATGCGTATCACATCGACTCCGCCCTTGACGACGGCCTCCACATCCTTCTTTCCGTATGGGGTGTTGAGAGGATTGATGCGAACCACCATTTCGACGCCTCCGAAGTCCACGGAGCGGAGGGCATGGTATACGAGCAGGCGTGCGGCATCCTTTTCCGCCAGGGTCACGGAGTCCTCGAGGTCGAGCATTATGGAATCCGGGCCGTAAATACAGGCATCCGCCATCATCCCGGGCTTGTTGCCCGGAATGAACATCATCGTTCTCCTCAGTCTTTCCATATATCCTTCCCGCTTGCACGGACAGCCGCCGCAGTCACACGCGCCCGGATGGTGCAGTCAAGGGCGCCCTTGTCCGTCGCGCTCACGCAGGCGTCGCAAATTCCGAGTTCTTCGAGAGTCTCGGCGATAACGGCCCTGATCTGCCTGCCGAAACGAGCCTCCACGGGACTTTGCAGGTCGATATGCAAACCGTCTCCGGGGGCTATCCTGATTACTATGTCACCGGACTCCAGCGTGCCGGCCATAGCCTCTTTGAGTTCCATTTTCTTAGTTAAAATCAATTAGGTTATTAGCGGCACGAAGATAAGCATTAAAGTGATAAGAACAAAGATAAAATTGCAAAGACGGGAAGATTTCTTATTTTTGCACCTGCCGGTCCTCATCCGACGGAGCCGGTTTGAAATACGCCACAAAATGAGCAATATCGACAAAGTTCTCGCGTTCAACCGCGAATATGTAGCCTCGAAAGGCTACGAACAGCACATCACGGACAAATTTCCGGACAAGAAACTGGCAGTGCTCAGCTGCATGGACACCCGCCTGTCCGTGCTTCTGCAGGAGGCGCTGGGACTCAGGAACGGAGATGCCAAGATTATCAAGAACGCAGGTGCGGTGGTTCCCTCTCCCTGGGACTCGGCGCTCAGGAGCCTTATCGTAGCCGTGTACGAACTCGGAGTCACGGAAATCATGGTAGTGGCCCACACATGCTGCGGCGCCTGCCACATGAGTTTCGCCCATTTCCGGGAAGAAATGCTCAAGCGCGGCATTCCGGAGGCGGAACTGACCAGAAGCGACATAGACCTGGACTCATGGCTCGAAGGATTCCACGACACCGGCATGTCGGTAAGGCGGACCGTGGAGGCGATATCCGGTCATCCCCTGATGCCGGCAGACGTTACCGTGCGGGGATTCATCATAGATTCGGTCACCGGAGGGCTTGAAGAGGTGCTGTGACAAGTATACGACCATGAAGACTGTTGTAATCACCGATTCGCCGCGCAAAAACGGCAATACGTTCGACATGACGGAAGCGTTTACGAAAGAAAAAACAGATACCATGAAGATTGTTGTAATTACCGGTTCGCCGCGCAAGAACGGCAATACGTTCGCAATGACGGAAGCATTTACGAAGGCCGCCCAGGCAAAAGGGCACGAGGTAGTGCGCTTCGATGCCGCAATGATGAAAATTGGCGGCTGCCATGCCTGCATGACATGCTACAAGACAGGCAAGGCCTGCTCGTTCGACGATGATTTCAACACCATTGCGCCCCACATCCTCGACGCCGATGCGGTGGTCTATGCCGCACCCGTCTACTGGTATTCGATTCCGGCGCAGATTAAAGGCGTTATCGACCGTGTGTTTTCATTGGTTGTCGGCGGCAAGGACATCGCAGGCAAAAAGTGCGGAATCATCACCTGCTGCGAGGAGCACGACGCAACGGCCATGGATGGCGTTACGATGCCGCTGAAACGCTCCTTCAATCTGCTGAAATGGAACTTTGTCGGCGAGGTCTGCGTCCCCGGAGTATTAAATGAGGGCGATATCGCCCAGACCGACGGATGCCGTCAGGCTGCCGAGCTTGCGGACAAATTCTGACAAAGCTTTTCAATCGGGGTCGGGTTCAAACCGTTCCGGGAAAAACGATAGGTAGTGTTTCATTGAGTGTGTCTGGAGCCACCAATGAAACACTAACCATATTAACGAACTATTCTATTATCAAACATTGCGATTGAACCTCTTCAATAAGCAATGCCTTCAAATTGTCTTCCTGTTGGCTATTACTGAACTTATTTATTGCTGTTCCCACGGCCTCGCACAATGGAAGATTCATTTGAATCACATTCAAACCGCCTGGCAGTTTATCGTTGTCCTGGATTATGCTTACATCATAAGATGCTTTCAGGTTTTTTAGAAATTCTTTCGCTTTTTCACATTGCACCGTACCTTCCGTTTTAAATGGCAAAGTCATAGCCCCAACCATTGTACCTGTGAGTTGCCGGTAGGCAAGAGAAATTTTTTCCGAGAACATTGTTGTTGCCCTACCGCCAAGCGCAGATGCAACAATAGTCACGTCCACCTTATTATCTGCAATTGGTATATCGGCAGGATGCCCAATGTCGAGTAAAATTCTACAATCATTATCATTCCCATGCCGGCGCAACTCTTCTGATTCATAATCATAATAAACAAATTCCACCTCATGGGTCAAATTGACTTTTCGCAAATCATCGACAATATTGCACCCGCCATTACCGATACCGATAATTCTTGTTTTCATATCTCTTTGTTTTTATTTCCGGTAAAAATAGTCTCGCGCACTGCCACATGGCGGCAGTATTATTAAGAACACATCCGTGATTTGCTTCAGAGTTTTGTCTAATAATCAATTACTGTCCATCATATACACTACTATCCTTCCCTTTCAGTATCTTAACAGCCCTGTCGAAATCGCTCTCGAACAGGCTCATTTCGCGCTGGCGGTATATTTCAAACTCCTTTTCAGCCTTTTCTATCGCCTCTTTATGGGAGATAGCTCCTTTGCCCATCAGTACCTTGCGTTTATTCGCAATGATTTGATTGTCGAG
>JAFLUX010000043.1 GCA_022508605.1 Bacteroidales bacterium
CACATGCCTTGCATTTATATCGTTGCGTGCGGCCTCTCACGCCGTTGCGGACCACTATCCAGACCCTATCCTCCAACGACACATCGCATAGCTCCTGTCTGCCAAATAATAAAAACCGTCTCATTAGTTTTGGTGACAAAGCTAATGAAACGTGTTATTTAATAAATGGACAATGTCTAATTGCTATATTTTATGCTAACTATAGCTGCAACAATTGTTATCCAAATAGAAATCAGAACAATATGTGCATCAGTCCTCTTTTTTGTTGTTTCCAAGAATGCTTTTGAAAGACAATAGTTGCTCCTAATATTATATGTTCTTTTTCTACAATTGTTATTCTTACTACTATTATATCGCGAATGTATTAAAGCCTGAGCATATCTATATTGACCTTCTATTTGTAGCATCTTTGTAATTATATATTTACAAGATATTGTTTTCCACTCCCATAATATAAAGCAGAAATAGATCGCAACCAAAATAAACATTAAGAGTTTTAACGTATCATTTGAGAAACAGAAATATGCGCAAATTAATAATACATGCAGAATTACAACGATAAACAACATCCGTTTACTTCGTATATATATAGAGATGTAATTAGTATTTATCTTTTGATGGAAATTTTCATATAATGTTGTATTAGTATTAAAAACACTATTAAAACAATATAAATAATGTTCAATGGCTTTTTTTAGCACTTGCTTCCTCCCATCTTTTTTATTTCTAATATCTTCAAATTTTCTTTTTTCTAAGTATAATGGTTGCAGACTTGCGTCTTGCTCTTTATCATGAAACTGGTGTTTATGGTATAACACTTTGATATTATGGTATATGCATTCTGGCAACTTACCATCATTTAAAATATTGTATATTCTTTTTTTAGGATATCCACAATCATAGGAAAAGCACATCATTCCATTGTCGCTTATCTCAATACAGCGTAATCTAATTATGTGGACTTTAGTTAGTTTAGCTGCACTAAGTGGGATATTATCTAATAAAAATATAAGTATACTACGAATTTTATTCACTATCCAAGATGTTATAGACAATATAACCTTATTATCATCCACGCATCTTGTCTTATTTAATAATTCCTTTGTTTGTAGCCAGTTTAATACACGCAATAAAAATATAACAAAACGCGTGGTGTTTTTGTATATATAAATATCTATATCGTTATTACCAAGTCTATTGGGATGCGCAGGTTTTACTTCTCCCCAAAGCTCAAAATAGCCTTCTTCGTCTTCGATTATCTGACAATCAGAAATTCTAAACTTGGGAACAATGTTGGTTCTTCGAGTAGGTTTTTGATGTTTATATGTTGGAATCCAAAGAATACATACCATTTCTTTGGCAAGTTTATTTCGCATAAATTGGGTTAGAAAACTATGAGATTAAAACATCCGCCCATATGTGGCCCGATAATAATCTTTTGCAGCTTGCGTGACTTTCCAAGTGGTTTGAGGTTTGAAAGACGTTGGTTTACGCCCGTAAGCAATAAATCCAGCGTTTTTCATAACGACAACATTTGAAGGACCAATAGCTCGCTTCAAACTTTCAAGATTACCGAACTGCAATCTGCATACATACAAGATTGACTCTTTAAAATTTAGCGTACCTTTTTTCATAAATATAAAATCTTTCTCTCTATGGATTTATTCCATAGGGATAAAAAGCAACAAACAAGACATAGATAAACCATGCCTTAAGTTCGCTTTTCGGGAAGACTGGCCAATATCTCCTTATTGGCTTGTTTCTCTATCAACTGAGATACTTCCCAAAATTATCGCCACTCAAAAGCTCAAATCATATGCCATAATTATTTGATTTGAACTTTACAACGGACGAAGGTAAATAAAAAAATCCATTTTGTTACCACATATTTGATGATTTTTGCACTCAAAAAATATTTTGGGATCAAAGAAGTGGTTAATCTATTAATTCAATACTTTGATAAAGTATGCTTTCTTCTATTTAGCACCCCGCAGAACGAACTGAACTCGGAATACCGCCGTCTGCCGGTGAGCGTGATGTGGAAATCCTCCAACCGCTCGTAGGCGTCCAACTGCGTGGAGAACAAGTCCCGCATCCGCAAGTACATATCGGCAAAGCCGTCAACTCCGCCGCCTTTTCGCGCTCAGCAGTAATAACCGACGCGGTATAATTTTTTATCATGTCAGTATCGTTTTATAGCATAACAGTCCTCTGTCTTGTCTGGGTTACGCTCCTCTGCGGGATTGTCATCAGGAATACGGTGGTACTGCTCGGCGGCATTGAGGACAAAGTTGACCCCGTCGTTCTTCTCGCCATAATTGTTTATCATCGGATCGACGCCCAATTCATCAATAGCAGGGATGCAGTATGCAGTACATTGTCGAGATAAATAGATGGTCGAAGTACTGTTGCGTGAGCTTGTAGTTAATATGGGACTTACGCTCTCCCGTAACGATTAGCACGAGCGTCGCGTACAAATATGGCGTCTTCTCGTCCATATGCAATATGCATAAAACCACATTGTCGGCTCTGACGATATCGCACAGTCAACGCAGATTGACATCTATCCACTTGTCTAACTTGTCGTTTTGTACAATCTTCATCATCTGCTCGTGGGAGCCAGTCAGAATAATACGACTGCCTTTCTCTGGGTCTTACCGACTTTGCGATGAAGCCCAGCATTGTCGAGGCGATATCGGATAGCATCGGTGCGGTTGTGCACTCCTTCGTGGAAAGATATTAGTTTTCGATTAAGATGTGTTCTTATCTTGTCAGCATTATCAGGAATGTACATTTTGCCGTCGGTGGTCTTGCGCCCAATATGGCACGACATCCCGGAGTCGTTGCCACTGCCGCGCAGCAAGTAGTATACAGTACATTGAATATTGCTCATAGGCTAATTCTATGTTTAACGTATATCATAACTGTTGTTCTGTTCCATTTTGGGTAGTTAATTTCCGTCTAATACCCCGTCGTTGGCATAAAAGGACTGTCTGACTTCGTAGGACCGCCCAGTCCCCCTGCAAGGTTTTGCGAAAATTACGCTCGTACAGCAGACGAGGAAGATTTGTTCAGTTTATTCGCAGATTGATTATTTTGGATTAAATTTTCACAACGAGTTGTTTAATATACGAATAAGGCTGAAATGCAATGAAGTCCGTATATAACTAAATTGTAACCTATTACAGCTTGACTTTAAGTCATATTTCTATCTCCCAACAACTTACACGGTTTTTATATATTTATAGCGCAAAGTTACCAATATTTAGTAACAAAGCAAATCTTACACTGCGGATATATAAGCCTGCAAAAGACTCAATGCTTTTTGAAGAACTGCGACTTCTGTGCGCGCTTGCGCACGGGGTCGCGTTCTACAAATACGGGCTTCATGGTGCGGGGGTCTATGCCGGAATAGAACATCACGGATGATGTGGTCATGGGCGTGGGCATGAAATCCTGCACCTGGTCCATCCATATCCCTTTCAGGGCCGGGTGCCTTGAAAGTTCCTGCATATCTTTCAAAGTACATCCGGGATGGGAGGATATGAAATAGGGCACCAGCTCAACGTGGGTGCCTGCCCGGCGGTTCACTCCGTCGAACTCCTTGCGCAGCCTTTCAAACAGGCGGAACGAGGGCTTTGCCATATAGTCGAGCACCTTGTCGGAGGTATGCTCAGGGGCCACTTTGAGACGCCCCGAAGTATGCTTGAGCACGACAGTCTCCAGATATGGCCTGGAACTGTCATCCACGAACCCGTCTTCGCTCAGGAAAAGGTCGTAGCGTATTCCGCTGCCTATGTAGGAGTGGCGCACGCCCTTTACGGCGTCTATCCTTTCGTAGAGCCGCAGCAGCCTCTCGTGGGAGCGGTCGAGGTTCACGCACGGGGCAGGGTAAAGGCAGGACTTGCGCCTGCACTTTTCGCAGCGTCCCGCATCCATCCCGCTCATCCCGTACATATTGGCCGTGGGGGCGCCTACATCAGATATGTTTCCGCGAAACTCCGGCATGGCCGCAAGTTTCTTCACCTCCCCAACTATGCTGTCCTCGCTGCGGCTCTGTATGAACTTGCCCTGATGCGCCGCTATGGTGCAGAAATTACAGCCTCCGAAACATCCCCTGTGCGTGATGATGCTGTCCTTTATCATGTCGTAGGCCGGAATGCGTTTCCCTTTGTAGCGGGGATGCGGAAGTTTGGTAAAGGGCAGGTCCCAGTAGCTGTCCATCTCCTGCGTCGAGGAAAGTTCGCAAGTCGGATTCACCTGCACATAGCCGCCGCCTGAAGGCTCCACCAGCACCGGCGGGTGCAGCATGTTGGCGTATATCTCTATGTGATGGAAGTTCTCCGCAAAGGCGCGCCGGTCCGCAAGGCATTTTTCGTACGAGTGCAGCAGGAATACTCCTGGTGCCGCACTTCCGCCACCCTGCCCCGACATGCCGAAGCCCGGGGCGCCGGCACGGACGCCCGGCACTTTTCCGTTCCTGAAAAACGCCAGCTGCGGCAGACGCTCGATTTGCCTTTTGCTCCAGCCTTTTTCGATGGCGCGAGTGAGTTGAAGCATGGGCTTTTCCCCCATGCCGTAACACAGCCAGTCAGCACCGCTGTCCACCAGCACCGACGGCATAAGGCGGTCTTCCCAGTAGTCGTAGTGCGTAAGCCGGCGCAGGGATGCCTCTATCCCCCCTATGACCACAGGGACATCAGGATACAGACTCTTCAATATGCGGGTATACACGGTAACTGCCCTGTCCGGACGCTGGCCCGGACGCCCTTCGGGGGTATAGGCATCGTCGTGGCGCAGCCGTTTTGCGGCGGTATAATGGTTGACCATGGAATCCATGGCTCCCGCGTTGACACCGAAGTACAGCCTGGGGGCTCCCAGCTTGCGGAAATCCCTCAGGTCGTCCTTCCAGCCAGGCTGAGGCACCACCGCTACCCTGTAGCCCGACTTCTGCAGCCAGCGGGCTATGCAGGCGGTACCGAAACTCGGATGATCCACGAAAGCATCCCCCGTGAACAGGATGATGTCTATGTAGTCCCATCCGAGCGCCTGCACCTCCTTCACGGAGGTGGGAAACATATAGTCGTGCGAATGCGTCACATCCTTTCGGGAAGCTCTATTCCCAATATGCCCATGGCCTTGCGAAGAGTGGAGGCGAGAGTATCGAGAAGCGTCAGGCGCATGGACAGCAGCGTCGCGTCCGCCTCCCGGAGTATAGGAGTCTCGTGGTAGTACTGATTGAACTCCTTCGCCAGGTCGTATGAGAAATTGGCGATGATGGCAGGTGAATACGATGCAGCCGCCTCGGCCACTTTCGCGGGGTAAGACTCGAGCAGTTTCACGAGCCGTATTTCCTTCGGACTGAGCACGGCCCCGTCCGCTACCGCAAGTTTCATCCCGCCCTCCGCGGACTTGCGCAGAATACTGCATATACGGGCATGGGTGTACTGGATGAATGGACCGGTATTCCCGTTGAAGTCGATGGACTCCTTGGGGTCGAAAAGCATCTTCTTCTTCGGATCCACCTTGAGGATGAAGTATTTGAGCGCTCCGAGACCTATCATGCGGTACAGGCGCTCTTTCTCGTCCTCCGACAGTCCGTCGAGCTTGCCCGACTCCTCGCTGGTGGCCTTGGCCTCGCGGTACATCTTTTCTATGAGGTCATCGGCATCCACGACAGTCCCCTCGCGGCTTTTCATCTTTCCCTCCGGCAGCTCGACCATTCCGTAGCTCAGGTGGAATATCTGGTCCGCCCAGGAGAAGCCGAGCTTGGACAGCACGAGCTTGAGCACCTGGAAATGATAGTTCTGCTCATCGCCCACCACATATACGTGGGAATCCAGTTCATATTCGGCAAAACGCCGTTCGGCCGTACCGAGGTCCTGGGTCATATATACCGAGGTGCCGTCGGAGCGCAGCAGGAGCTTGCGGTCCAGTCCGTCGGCGGTAAGATCGCACCACACGGAGCCGTCCGGGTCCTTTACGAACACGCCCATGTCCAGCCCCTTCTGCACCAGTTCCTTGCCGAGCAAATAGGTGTCGTGTTCGTAGTAGGTCCTGTCGAAACTTATGCCGAGGGCCTTGTAGGTCTGCTCGAAGCCGTCGAACACCCATCCGTTCATCTTTTCCCAGAGGGCGCGCACATGAGGGTCGCCCTCCTCCCATGCCACCAGCATGCGGTGCACATCGTCTATCACCTCCGGATGCTCCTTTTCGAGCTTGGCATAGGCCACATAGCAGTCTCCCACGAGGTGGTCACCCTTGATGCCGGTGCTTTCGGGGGTGGCCCCGTCGAAGAGCTTCTCCCAGGCATACATGGACTTGCATATATGCACGCCGCGGTCGTTGACCAAGGTGGCCTTTATCACTTCGTCTCCGGCAGCCTTGAGCAGTTCGGACACTCCGGCTCCCAGAAGATTGTTGCGTATATGCCCAAGGTGCAGGGGCTTGTTGGTGTTGGGGGAGGAAAACTCCACCATCACCCTCCTGCCGGTGGAAGGCAAGCGGCCGAAGTCCGGGTCGCCGGCGATAAGCGAAAGGTTCTCCCTCCACCATATATTGCTCATGCAGAGGTTCAGGAATCCCTGTACGGCATTGAAGGATGCGACCTCAGGACAGTTCTCCGTCATCCATTCCCCTATGGCAGCGGCAGTTGCGGCCGGAGCCTGGCGGGAGGTGCGCAGAAGCGGGAACACCACGAGGGTATAATCGCCCTCGAAGTCCTTGCGGGTAATCTGCACCTGCATAATCGACGCAGGAAGCTCTGCGCCGTAGAGGGCCTTTACCGCCTCCACGGCCTTTGCTGCAATGAATTGTTCGGTCGTCATCAGCCTAAATAGGATTTGAGCAGTTTGCTTGCGGAAGGTTTTTTGAGCTTGCGTATGGCCTTTTCCTTAATCTGGCGCACGCGCTCGCGGGTAAGATCGAGCCTCTCCCCTATCTCTTCGAGAGTCATTTCCTGGCATCCTATGCCGAAGAAACTCTTGATAATCTCGCGCTCGCGGGGAGTGAGTATCTGCAGGGCCCGCTCAATCTCAGTGCTGAGGGATTCGCTGGTAAGTCCCTTGTCGGCACTGGGCGAATCGTCGTTGGGGAGCACATCGAGCAAAGAGTTGTCCTCGCCCTCCACGAAAGGGTCGTCCACGCTGACATGGCGGCCCGATACGCGCAGAGTGTCGGCTATCTTGTCCTTGGGCACATCTATCATTTCCGAAAGCTCCTCTGCCGACGGCTGACGCTCATTCTCCTGTTCGAATTTGCCGAGTGCCTTGTTTATCTTGTTCAGGGAACCCACCTGGTTGAGAGGCAGACGCACGATGCGGCTCTGCTCCGCGAGAGCCTGGAGTATGCTCTGACGTATCCACCACACGGCGTAGGAGATGAATTTGAAACCCCTCGTCTCGTCGAACTTCTCCGCCGCCTTTATAAGTCCGAGATTGCCTTCATTGATAAGGTCCGGGAGGCTGAGGCCCTGGTTCTGGTACTGCTTGGCCACGGACACCACGAAGCGCAGGTTGGCCCGGGTGAGCTTTTCGAGGGCCGCCTGGTCGCCCTTGCGTATGCGCTGGGCAAGTTCAACTTCCTCTTCAGGGCTGACAAGTTCCTCCCTGCCTATCTCCTGAAGGTATTTGTCCAACGACGCGCTTTCGCGGTTGGTAATGGATTTAGTTATCTTAAGTTGTCTCATATATTCGGTTCGTGCACCCTATATACGGAAAAAATCCGCGCAAGTTTCATTGTTGCGCGGATTTTTTTCAAAAGTTTCATTTCTCATTCGTCCTTTCCGAAGGCGAAATAGCCCTGGCGTCCTGTCGCCGTGACCCCCTCTATGACTATGGTACGGCGGGCCTTCTTGGCGATATCTATGACATCCTGCGGCTTGCTGACCTTCTGGTCGTTGACGAAGCGTATCACGAAACCGTCCTCGCCGCCTGCCGCAGCGACCTTCCCGCTGCCTGCGGAGATAATCTCGACTCCCTTGCCGGTCTGGCCTATGCGGGCTCCGTAGAATGCCACGCTGCCGTCTTCGGACACAGTGCCGGTGGCCTCTGCAGTCCCCTGGAATTCCACGGGGAGGACATGCTCCCTGCCATCGCGCATCACGGTGAGCGTCGTCCTGTCGCCGGGGTGGAAGCGGTTCACCGCGACCTGGAGGTCGGAGGGCGTCTTGATGTCTACCGAATCCACCTTGACGAGCACGTCTCCGGTCTTCACGCCAGCCTTGTCGGCGGAGCCTCCCCGAGAAACCTCGTTGATATACACGCCGTAGAGCGAGGAAAGGCCGGCGTCCTTCGCGATTTTTTCAGTGACTGGCGACATGGTGACGCCGAGCCTCGCCCTTTTCACCGAGCCGAAGTCTATGAGGTCGGTGACTATCTTGCTCACGATATTGGAGGGCACCGCGAATGAATATCCGGTGTAGGAGCCGGTGGTGGAAACTATTGCCGTATTGATGCCCACCAGTTCGCCCGCCTTGTTCACGAGGGCCCCGCCGGAATTGCCGGGGTTGACGGCGGCGTCCGTCTGTATGAAAGACTCTATCTTGAATTCGCCCTTGTAGTTGGGCATCGAACGCCCCTTGGCGCTGACTATTCCCGCCGTGATGGTGGAGCGCAGCTCCTCGCCCATGGGGGAGCCTATCGCCAGCACCCACTCGCCCAGACGCAGTTTGTCGGAGTCGGCGAAATTCAGCGTAGGCAGTCCCTCGGCCTCGATTTTCAGGAGCGCGACGTCGGTCGCAGGGTCCGTGCCTATGACTGAGGCCTCATAGGTTTTGTTGTTGTTCAGGGTCACCTCTATCTTGGAGGCATTCTGCACCACGTGGTTGTTGGTCACTATGTAGCCGTCGGGGCGTATTATCACGCCGGAACCGCTGCCCTGCCGCTCAGGCTGCCCCTCATCGCCGAAGAAGAAACGGAAAAACGGGTCGGCCATCTGATACTGTTTCTGGTATTGTATGGTCACCTTTACGAAAACCACCGCCTCCACGGCATTCTCCGCGGCATAGGTGAAGTCCGGATAGTCCGAAAGTGACAAATTGACAGTGCGGACGACTCCGCCCTGACCGTCATACACCGCCTGGCCGCCGGACTGATCCGGGGTTGCCGCCTTGACGATTCCGAAAGCTGTCAGGCCGCTGAGCAGCACTGACGCCAATACTGTAACGAAATTCTTTCCCATATAATCGAATTTTTAAATTTCCGGGCGACTAAAAGTCAAAAGGTATGCCAAATGTTCCGAATAATTACTATTTTTGCGCGGATATAGATATAATTTTAATTGTATGGAATTCATAGTTTCGAGCGCAGAACTCCTCAGGGGCGTAATGAATGTCTCAAGGGCCATCCCCGCCAAGACATCCCTTCCCATTTTGGAAAACTTCCTTTTCGCAGCCGACGAGGGCAAACTCGTGATTACGGCTTCGGATCAGGAACTCACCCTGCGCACTTCCCTGCCGGTCGACCTCAAGGAGGGTGGCAGCATGGCGGTTCCGGCAAGGCAGATTATCGAATTGCTGAAGGCCCTTCCGGACCAGCCCCTCACCGTAAAGACGACTTCTGAGGGTTCGTTCGAATGCCTGTGGAACAACGGAAACTCATCCCTGCCCCACTTCCCCGCCGCGGACTATCCCGAAATCAAGACCGTGGACGAAGACGCCGAGACAGTGATATTCCCTGCGGTGACCCTTGCCGACGGAATAGGAGGCACCATCTACGCCACGGCCGACGACGAAATGCGTCCCGCCATGAACGGCATATTTTTCGACATAGACACCGCGAGCACGACCCTCGTGGCATCCGACTCGCACAAACTCATATGCTTCACCACGGACGACGTCAAGGCGGAGCACAAGTCCTCATTCATACTTCACAAGAAGCCGGCATCCGTGCTGAAAGCCATTCTCGACAAGGAGGATGACGACGTCACCGTGCGCTTCGACGCAGGAAACGTGGTGTTCACCTGCGGTCCCACCATGATGGTATGCCGCCTCATCGTAGGCAAGTATCCGCGATACCGCGAGGTGATTCCTCAGAACAACTCCAACATACTCAGGATAGACCGCCTGCAGCTGCTCAACACGGTGCGCCGCGTGGCCGTGTGCGCCAACAAGGCCTCCAACCACGTCAAGTTCACCCTGTCCCCGGGCCAGCTCGAAATCACGGCTCAGGATCTCGGCTTCGCCCTTGCCGCCTACGAAAAGATAGAGTGCGACTATTCCGGCGATGAACTGGCCATAGGGTTCAAGTCATCGTTCCTTGCGGAGATACTATCCAACATGGGGTGCGAGACCGTCGTCATGAAGTTCATGGACGCCCGCAGGGCCGCTCTCATCATACCTTCCGAAGAGGAGTCTGCAAGCGAAAAGATTTGCGGAATCCTGATGCCGATAATGATTTCGTAGCCGAATGGAACTCAACCTGAAGCGCCCCCTTCTGTTTTTCGACATAGAGAGCACGGGGCTGGATATTTCTGTAAATTCCATCATAGAACTGTGCTTCGTCAAGGTTTTCCCTGGCGGCGAGGAGAGGATAAAGACCTGGAGAATAAAGCCCTGGGACTATCTGCGCAAGTGCCAGCGTCCCATCGAGCCGTCGGCATCGGAAGTAAACGGTTTCACCGACGACATGCTCACCGGCTGTCCCACGTTTTACGAGCTTTCCGACGAAATCGCCTCGTGGCTCACGGACAGCGACCTTGCCGGATTCAACTCCGTGAAGTTCGACCTGCCGATGCTGGCGGAAGAGTTCGAGAGGGTCGCCGCGGCAGGCAAAAAGCTCGACGTCGACCTGCATGCCCCGAAGATGGTGGACGTGCAGAATATTTTCCACGCGATGGAGCCGCGCAATCTCAAGGCCGCCTACCGATTCTATTGCGGAGGCGAAGATTTTGAGAATGCGCACACGGCAGAAGCCGACACCGTCGCCACCTACAAAGTGCTCAAGGCCCAGCTGGACCGATATCCGGAAGCGCTCAAGAACGATGTAGACCAGCTTTCCTCGTTCGCCAAACGCAGGTTGGTGGACTTCTCCGGAATGCTCATACGCAATGAGGCCGGAGAGGCCATAGTCAACTTCGGCAAGCACAAGGGCAAGAGCGCAAGGGAGGTATTCAATTCGGATCCCTCTTATTTTGCCTGGGTTCAACAGGGCAATTTCACTTTGGATACAAAAGCTCAATTCGAAAAACTTTCAGAGCAGTTCCGTCTGGAAAAGCTCGCAGAAAAATTCAAGCGTTATTAATGGCTAAACTTATTCCCATCTACACCTGGAACAAAGGTCTTCTGTCTTTAAGCAAAAGCGGTAAAAGAATCTCCCACAAGCCCTGGTTCCAGGGAGTATTGCTGCTCGGCTGCGTAGTCGTGGCCATGCTCCTCGCCAACATCCCCATCCTGAAAGACTTCTATTTCTCCTTCCTCGAAACCGAACTGCAGATACATCTGCAGAGTCCGGACGGGGTCGTCAACCTGCATTTCCCGCAGTCCATGACCGTGGAGAAATTCATCAACGACATACTGATGGTGATATTCTTCTTCACCGTCGGCCTGGAGATACGCCGCGAAGTGGCGCACGGGGAGCTTTCCTCCCCCCAGAAAGCCATGCTTCCGGTGATAGCCGCATTCGGAGGAGTGATAGTGCCTGCCGTAATCTACATGCTGATAAACCACGGCACTGCCGCAGGCTCCGGCTGGGGCATACCCACAGCTACGGATATCGCTTTCGCGGTGTGCATACTTTCAGTGCTTTCGGACAAAGTGCCCGTGTCGCTCAAGGTGTTCCTAACGGCGCTCGCCATTGCGGACGACCTCATAGCCATACTCGTGGTGGCCCTGTTCTACGGAGGCAGCATCAATCTGCTGCTCCTCGCCATAGCCGCTATTGCGATAGCTTTCACCTTCATACTGCGCAAGCTGGGCGAGAAGAAGATGTTCCCCTACCTAATCCTGTCCATAATCGTGTGGGCCCTGTTCTACTACAGCGGCATACACGCCACCATGTCCGGAGTGGTAATGGCATTCCTCATTCCGGCCACGTCGCGCTACAACAAAGCGCAGTACATACACAAGCGCAACAAATACCTCGCCCGTCTCGAGAAGTTCGACGGCATAGACCATGAGCCGTTCCCCAACGGCCCGCAGAAGCACTGCCTGAGGCGCCTCGAAAGCATCGCGCACGGCAGCATGGACATGAGCTACAGGGTGGAGCACGCCCTGAGTCCGTGGGTCAACTTCCTGATTATGCCGATATTCGCCCTTGCCAACGCCGGGGTGGAAATCAGCGACCCGTCCTACTTCAACGTGTTCTCGGTAGACCCGGTGCTCGGCAGCGTGTCGATGGGCATCTTCCTCGGTCTGCTTCTCGGAAAACCCATAGGCATAACCCTGTTCAGCTGGATAGCCATAAAACTGAAAGCCGGGCAGATGCCGGACCGTGCCGACTGGAAGATGTTTTTCGCGGTGGCCTGCCTCGGAGGAATAGGATTCACCATGAGCATTTTCGTAGACACCCTGTCTTTCGGAGAGCAAAGCCCGGAGATTATGGAACAGCTGCGCAACGCCGGCAAGATAGCCGTGCTGATGGGTTCTATATGCGCAGGAGTGCTCGGCAGCGTGTTGATAAACATGGCCAACCGAATGTCCGGTAAGACTTTGAGCCACTCATCAGGCTCGAACTGACGACCTGCGCGTTACGAATGCGCTGCTCTACCGACTGAGCTAAAGTGGCTTTGGACTGCAAATATACGTCTTTTTCGCGAATCTGCAAAACCCCGGATGATTATAATATTATTTCCGCGTTCTTTCTTGTTTGATTGAAATATTTGACTTATTATTGCACACGATAACGAACGAGACAGGCTATGAATTCAGACAGCAAGCGCAGACACGTGATAAGCAGGGACAATCTTCCTGCCGGCATACTTCAGCTTTTCAACGACAAATATCCCAAGGGATTCAACGACCTGCTCCCGGATCTCGTAAAGTATTCTCCCGGCATCAATCCCCGGACGGGTAAACAGATAGAGCCTTTCTATGCGGTCACACTCGAAACCGATACCGACATATATCTGGTAAAGATAAAGGTGGACATCGACAACCCGGAGGACGTGGAGCGCTGGCTCGAGGGCGAAGAAGAGGCCGAAGTCGAGGAAGTGGCGGGAACCACCGCCGCCCCCGATGTGAACGACACCCTCCCTGACGACAATATATCACAGTACGGAGGGGATGACGATTCCTCGGATTCATAGACCTGCATTCCTCCGCACTTCGGAGAAGAGCAGCCTGCTGCTGCTCAGTTTTCTTACCGGCATCTGCTCCGGTTTTGCCGCCGTACTCCTCACCATTTTCATAGAGTGGATGAAAAGCGTGCTCGACGGTTCACTGTCGCTGCCGTGGAACATGCAGTATCTGCTGCTGCCCGGCGTGGGCATGCTGCTTTCCCTGCTGCTCCTGAATTTCCTGATAAAAGACAACATAGGGCACGGGGTAACAAAGGTGCTCCTTGCCGTCAGCCGTGGAGAGTCCAAAATCAAGCCACACAACATGTGGTCCTCGATGCTCACTTCGTCCGTCACGATAGGGTTCGGAGGTTCCGTCGGGGCCGAGGCTCCCATAGTCTACACCGGGGCCGCCATAGGCAGCAATCTCGGACGGCATTTCGGACTGTCATACCGCAACATCACCATACTGCTCGGCTGCGGTGCTGCAGGCGCTGTCTCGGGCATCTTCAAGGCTCCGCTTGCCGGAGTGCTGTTCACCATGGAAGTGCTGCTTTTCAACATTTCCATGTCGTCCATGCTGCCGCTGCTGATTTCCACGATATCGGCTACCGTGGTGGCATACATATTCAGGGGGCAGACGCCCCTGTTCGCCTGTACGCTCGTGCCGTTCGAGCTCCGCAATATCCCCTTCTACATAATAATGGG
>JAFLUX010000044.1 GCA_022508605.1 Bacteroidales bacterium
GTCGTAACAAGGTAGCCGTACCGGAAGGTGTGGCTGGAACACCTCCTTTTTGGAGTCTTACCTTGCTGCTCTGCTCGCGGTGTTCAAGGCACGGTTAGACTTGTACTTATCTTTTTATTATTATATAGGCTCGTAGCTCAGTTGGTTAGAGCGCCACACTGATAATGTGGAGGTCCGCGGTTCAACTCCGCGCGGGCCTACTTTTTTTAATGGGGGTATAGCTCAGTTGGTAGAGCACAACATTTGCAATGTTGGGGTCGCCGGTTCGAATCCGACTACCTCCACCAGAGAGGATAACTGAAAGTCGAAGGACTCTTTCTTGTTGTCTTCTTTTTTTGTCCCTGCCTGTCGCCCCCAATCAGCACGCTCAGCACGCAAAAAAATCAGCCCGCTTTTGGCAGGCTGACCTTTTCATAGTCCGTTTGTTCTTCAGTCCACATCTTCCAGCTCCGGCTCTTCTTCAAGTTCGGGCATCTCTCCTGCGGCCCAGTCTATGAGCCTTGAGAATGCCCCGGTGAGCTTGCCGGAGAGTTCTTCGTCGCCTCCGTCCTTCATCACGTCGGCGAGGTAGTATATGTAGCTTCCGCAGAGGTCGAATTCGTTTTTGCCGAACTCGAAAAATTCGAGGTAGAAGCGCGCTGTTTCGAGGAGGTCGGCGGCCATCGTTGCCCCGAGCTCGCGTGCGCGGTTGCCCTCTCCGAGCTTGTAGTACGTGTCCACAATGCCTATTACGATGTAGTCATTCGTGGACATGCCCAGCGGTATCGTCTCGAGCGGATAGTTCCCCATGACCTCGCGGCAGCGCTCCAGCATCTCCAGCGCCCTGTCATTGCGCCCCTCTTTCATGAACGCGCGCGCGCAATTGAGGAATATGCTGCGGGGCGCCATCACGCCCAGATTGGTGAAGATGTTCTGGTAGTCGATGAAATAGTCGTCGGAGGCAAGTGCATCCCAGCTGTAGACCTCCGTCATCTTCCTATACAATTCTTCCGTGTCCACGAAGCCCGTGTCGGTGGTCGTGATTTTGTTCTGTACGGGTATGAACTTGTAGGAATACCCCTCATACATAAGGTAGTCCTTCATTCCTATGTTTATGTCCCCGCCCATGTTCAGCATGTTGATGGGACGGTCCCAGCGGTAGTTGCTCAGCAGGTCGAGCATGAAGATTTCCGGTTTGGTCAGATAGTCCTTGCCCTTGGGAATCTGGAGCACTATCCTGTCCGGAATCATGTCCTCGAAACGCGCATCGAGTATGCCGGATGCGATGACGTTTTCCTTGATGACGGGGACCACGATTTTCCGGGATGCGATGTAGTCCATCTTCCTGCCGCTGCTCATGGGCACCTTGACGTCAGGGTGGCGGAACAGGGTCATGACATCGGAGATGAGCATTTCCTCGTCCCTTGTGTCCACGACGGGCACGTATTCATTGGTGCCGTACAGATACTGCTCCGGTCCCACGCTCAGGGGCAGAGGGGCCGATTCGTTGCAGGCCCACTTCATCTGGTCTATGTGCCAGTCGGTCCCGAGCAGGGAAGTGTTGCATATCCTTACGTCCGTGCGCACGTTTTCCACTTCCTGTGCATACCACACCGGGAACGTGTCATTGTCTCCGTGTGTGATGAGTATGCCGTTCGGCCCTACGGAATTGAGGTAGTTGCGGGCCATTTCCACTGCGGTGGCCCTGCCGGAGCGGTCGTGGTCGTCCCAGTTCTGCGCCGCCATGAGGACGGGCACGCAGAGGCAAAGCGCGGAAAGTCCGGCAGCCAGAGGCGCGGCCCCGCGCTTCCCGGCCGCTTTTTCAAGCCAGCTGAAAAGGGCGGCCACGGCCATGCCTATCCACACGCTGAAGAAATAGAATGAGCCGGCATAGGCATAGTCGCGTTCGCGCACCTGATAAGGCGGCTGGTTGAGATACAGCACTATTGCGATGCCTGTCATGAAGAACATCAGGAAGGTAAGCCAGAACCCCCTCTTGTCACGGTCGAACTGGAAGAAAAGTCCGAGAAGTCCGAGAAGCAGGGGCAGGAAATAGTAGTGATTCTTGCCCTTGTTCCCGGCCAGGGTCTGCGGGGCGTCCGACTGGTCTCCGAGGCGGAAATCATCTATGAACCCTATGCCGCTCTCCCAGTTTCCGTGGAAAATGTTTCCGGGAGTGGGGGAGTGTATTTCGTTCTGGCGCCCGACGAAGTTCCACATGAAGTATCGCCAGTACATCCAGTCCATCTGGTAATCGAAGAAGAAGTAGAGATTGGCCCACATCGTGGGCTTGCGGTCCGTGGCTCCACGCACCTGCCGTCCCCTGCCGCGGGTATATGCCCTGTAGAAGTCTTCATTGCGGCCGTCGGGAGACGAGCTCCACATGCGGGGGAAGAGCATCTTTCCGGAAGAGTCGTATTCGGCGTCCACCGGCCCGTCCACTTTCTGGTACTTGCCGTTCAGCGGAGTCCAGTATTTGGTGGACTTGAGGTCATAGGGCGCATCGTAGTACTGCCCGTAGAACAGAGGCGCGGAACCGTACTGCTCCCTGTTGAGGTAGCGGACGAGCGTGAATGCGTTGTCGGGCTGATATTCGTTGGTCGGGGTCTTTGCGCAGGAGCGTATGATGTCTATGCTGAAGACCGAAAAGCCTATGATTATGACGGTGATGCACAGGAGCGCGGTGTTAATCAGCACTTTGCCGGCCTTTTCGCTGTACAGGAGTCCCCAGAAGCACAGGCCGAGGAGCAGTACCATGAAGAATGCCGCTCCGCTGTTGTACGGGAGACCGATGACGTTGACGAAGAAAAGGTCGAAGTATGCGGCAATCTTGGGCAGCCAGGGAATGAACAGGAACACGAGGAAGCCGAGGATGACCGTCCCGACGGCGAAAACCTTGATGAATCCCGTGAAAGTGAGTTTCCTGCCCTCGTTCCGGCGATACCAGAACATGAACACCAGCGCCGGTATGGCCAGCAGGTTGAGAAGGTGCACGCCTATGCTGAGGCCCATCAGGAAAGCTATGAGCACTATCCATTTGGCGGAATGGGGCTCGTCGGCCCTGTCGTACCACATGGTCATCGCCCAGAACACTGCGGCGGTGAACAGCGAGGACATGGCATACACCTCGCCCTCTACGGCAGAGAACCAGAAAGTGTCGGAGAAGCAGTATGCGAGCGCACCCACAAGGCCGGAACCTATTACGGCTATGGCGCCTCCGGTGCTTTCCGTGCTCACGATGCGCTTGGTAAGCCACACTATGGTCAGGTAGAGGAAGAAAATCGTGAGTGCCGAGCACAGCGCGCTCATCACGTTCACCAGTATGGCTGCGTGCATGTTGTCGCCGAACAGGGTGAAGAAGCGGGCTATCAGCTGAAACACAGGGTTTCCCGGAGGGTGTCCCACTTCTAATTTATAGGAAGACGCGATGAACTCGCCGCAATCCCAGAACGATGCGGAAGGCTCGATGGTGAGCAAATATGTGACGGCGGAGACTGCGAATGCGGCGAATGCCGCGACGCGGTTCCAGAGGGTGAATTTTTTACTGTTCATCTTCTTCGGGAAGTACGATTTGTTTGTATTGGTTCTTGCGCTTCATCCAGCGCTCGCGGGCGAACTGCTGCATGTCCGTCACCGCATCGTTTTCGTCGATGATTTCCATGCCGAGTATCGTTTCTATGATGTCTTCAAGGGTGATTATTCCCTGGAAACAGCCGTAATCGTCTATTATCAGCGCAATCTGGTCCTTGCTTTTCAGCAGCGCCTCCCAGATGTCCGACACGGAAGTCTCCTCGTGGAAGGCGGCAATCTTGCGCTTTATGGACTTGAGCCTGGTGTCGAACTTGTCTTCGGCCAGGTTCTCCAGCACATCGTAGCGCATTATATATCCGGTGATGAATTCGGGCGATTCGGCATAGACAGGGATGCGGGAGTTGTGCGACAGCTCGTCCTGCTTGTAGAACTGCTTGAGCGTCATGGACTCGGGAGCTATGGCCGCGACCACGCGCGGGGTCATGACATCGTAGGCCTTGATGTCGTCGAGTTTCATGATGTTCTGTATCACCTTGTTCTCGGAGTCGTCGAGCACGCCTTCCTCCTCGCCTATGTTCGCCATGGCCGAAACCTCCTCGCGCGAAATCGTGGTGTCCGGCTCGTCGTCAGAAATGGAGCGGCGCAGCTTCATCACAATCCATACGAGAGGATAGAGCAGGTAGACGAAAAAATTCATCACCCCGGCCAGCCACAGCAGGCTCTTCCAGTGCGAGGTGCCTATGGTCTTCGGCACTATCTCGGAGAAAATCAGGATGAGCAGCGTCATGGCGGCGCTTATTATGCCGAACCAGTATTGACCGCTGAGCTGCGAGGCCTGATGCCCTACGGCGGCCGCTCCGAGCGTGTTTGCGATTGTATTCAGTGCCAGTATCGCCGCGAGCGGCCTGTCCGGCTCCGTCTTCAGTTTCATGAACAGGACGGCATTTTCATCCCCCTCGTCTTCCCTCATCTGTATATATGATATGGGAGTCGACATAAGCACCGATTCCAAAAGCGAACACAGGAACGAAATGCCCATCGTGAGAAGCAAATATAGAATGAGCAGAGTCATACTATTCCAAAATAATCTTCAAATTTAAGGATATTTCCCGGTTAATGAAAAAATACTTACATTTACCCTATGAAAAGGCCCCTCCGTTCACTTGTGCCGCTGTTTCTCGCGGCCCTCTTCGCCGCAAATTCCGCGGCCCAGGATTATAGCTCGCTCAAAGACGGATTCATCGCCCCGCCGCGAGAATACGGCCCTCTGGTATGGTGGCACTGGATGAACGGCAATATCACTCCGGAGGGGCTCAGGAAAGATCTCGACTGGATGCACCGCGCGGGCATATCCGGATTCCACGTATTCGACGCCAACTACGAGACTCCCCAGATAGTAGAACGGCGCCTGGAGTATATGTCCGGGGAGTGGAAGGATGCCTTCGGCGCCATGCTCCGGCAGGCGGATTCCCTCGGCATGGAGGTGACTGTGGCTAGCTCGCCCGGATTCAGCGCCACCGGCGGACCGTGGGTGACGGCCGGGGATGCCATGAAAAAATTGGTGTGGAGGGAGATGACGCTGGACGGCGGCGTCCGCTTTGAAGGGCCGCTGCCCGAACCTTATACCGTCACCGGACCCTTCCAGAACATAGACGGGCATTCGGAGGCGCGGTGGTACGGAGACATTGCGGTGATTGCCGTGCGGCAGCCTCAGGCAGAACGCACGCTTGCCGAACTCGGCGCGAAAGTGAGTTCCAGCGGAGGACGCTTTACGGTGGAGCAGCTGACGAACGGCGACCTCGCCGACTACGGCCCCCTGCCGGCAGGGGCGGACGGCTTCGCCTGGATTCAGTACGAATTTCCCTCCCCGGTGTGCATCAAGGCCATGACTTCCATAGTCAGGCATGCGGGCAGGGGCGGCCATGCCCTTGAAAGGGTGGCTGCGGATACCCTGCTCGTCAGCGACGACGGGCACCGCTGGAGGGTCGCATCCCCGGTCTACGACGGCTACTGTCGTCAGCAGACCTTCGACTTCGAGCCTGTCTCCGGACGCTTTTTCCGATGGAAAATCCGCAATATCCCGGCCACATATCTGTACTCGCGTATGCAGACTACTCCGGCTCCCGGCTTTACCGACGTGTCGGAGTTTCGCCTCCATACTGTGGCTAAAGTGCATCATGCGGAGGAAAAGGCCGGGTTCGCCTCTCCGTGGGACATTGAAAGTTTTCCGACTCCGGATGCGCCCTCATGCGACATAGCCGGGGATGTCCTGGACCTGAGCGGCATGGTGAAGGACGGGGTGCTCTCATGGGACGTGCCTCAAGGGCGCTGGAAAGTGCTGCGCATAGGAGCCTCCCTCACGGGGAAGCAGAACCATCCGGCATCTCCCGAGGCCACGGGGCTGGAGGTGGACAAGCTCGACCCCGGAGCCTGGACACGCTATTTTCACAACTACATGGACTTTTTCAGCGATGCGGCGGGCGGAATGGTCGGAGGGAGGGGCGTGCGCTATATCCTTGCAGACAGCTATGAGGCCGATTTTCAGAACTGGACACCGGCCCTGCTGGATGAGTTCCGCTCCCGACGGGGGTACGACGCCCTGTTGTGGATGCCCGTGCTCACCGGCACGATAGTGGGCAGCCCGGAGCAAAGCGACCGCTTCCTCTGGGACTGGCGTCTTACGATAAGCGAACTGTTTGAAGAAAACTATGCACGGATGAGCGCCATCGCACGGGACGACTACGGCATGGCCGGCTGCTATATAGAGTCCCATGCGAACGGGCGGGTGATGCTGGCGGACGGCATGTCCGTCAAGCGCAGCGCCTCATGGCCCATGTCCGAAATGTGGGTGCCGGGCGCGGTCAGCTCCCGGGACAGGGTGCCGGAGGGTCAGGCGGATATACGGGAATCGGCATCGGTCGCCCATATTTACGGCACGGCCCGGGGCGTCGCGGCGGAGTCTTTCACGTCCATAGGCTTGGAGCGTCAGGCATGGACCTATTGCCCGGAAAACATAAAGCGCACGGCGGACCTGGAAATGGGAGCCGGCGTGACCCGTTTCGTCATCCACGACTCGGCGCACCAGCCCAGGGACGACATGTTTCCGGGTCTCGGCCTCGGGGTGTACGGTCAGTGGTTCAACCGCCACGAAACATGGGCTGAACAGGCCGGGGCATGGACCAGGTATCTTGCCCGCAGCTGCTATATGCTCTCGCGCGGGAGTTTCGTCGCGGATGTGCTGTGGTACTATGGAGAGAATACCAATATAACCGCTCTCTATTCCCATTCTCGGCCCGATATCCCGGACGGATACAATTGGGACTATCTCAATCCGGATGCGCTGTTGACGGAGTTGCGGCCGGGGGAGGAGTCCGGAGGGCTGAAAGTCTTGACAAGCTCGTCGGGCATGAGCTACAGGGTACTGTGCATAGACCCCTCCGTGCGGAAGATGAGCGTGAGGGTGCTGCGGCGACTTGTGGAGCTTGCGGAGTCCGGCGTCTGCGTGTGCGGGAGCCTTCCCCTTGAAATGGCGGGACTTTCCGATGATGCCGAAGAGTTCCGCTCCCTGAGGCTCAGGGCGGCGGAGTGCTGGCTGCCGGCCGGGGGAGACGTGTGCCGGACGGCCCTGCGCCATGCCGGCATCGAGGCGGATGTGGACTGGGGCGGCGGGCGCGACCTGTATTATGTGCACCGCTCCTGCCCCGAGGCGGAGATATACTGGGTAAACAACTCCAGCTACGAGCCGCGCAAAGTTTCCGTGTCTTTCCGCATATCCGGCATGGTGCCTGAGATTTGGCATCCCGAGGACGGCCGCATAGAGCCGACCGGATGGAGGACGGAGGGCGGCAGGACCGTCGTCCCTCTGGAGATGGTCAGCGACGATGCTTTCTTCGTCGTGTTCCGCAGGGACTCCGAGGGTCATGCCCCCTCATGCGCAGAGCTGCCTGAGCGTGAAGAGAAATGTCTGTCGGTGCTCTCCGGGCCCTGGAAGCTGACTTTCCAGGAAGGGCGCGGCGCCCCGTCGGGAGTCACGAGGCTGCGCAGGCTGCAAGACCTTTCCGCTTTTGCGGATGACGGCATAAAATATTTCAGCGGAACGGCCTGTTACCGCACGTCGTTCCGTTTGCCGGAGTGTCCGGAGGGGCGGCGAATCGTGCTCGACCTGGGCACTGTGAAGAACATAGCGGAAGTGTATGTCAACGGAGAGCTGTGCGCCACGCTCTGGAAACCTCCTTTCAGGGCGGACATAGGCAATGCCGCAAGGCAGGGGCGCAACAGTCTTGAAGTGCGTGTCGTAAACCTCTGGCCAAACAGACTGATAGGCGATGCCCGGCTGGACCCCGCCTCGCGAATAAGTTACAGCCCCATAGATTTTTACAAGGCCTCAGACCCCCTGCTGCCTTCTGGCCTTATAGGACCTGTGGCCATATTCTCCGCAAACAGGTAGCGGCGGATTCGTCCTGCTACTCCTGCGGGTCTTTTCGGAATTCGAGAATGTCGCCAGGCTGGCAGTCCAGGACCTCGCAGAGAGCGTTGAGGGTGGAAAACCTTATGGCTTTCGCCTTGCCGGTCTTGAGGATGGATATGTTTGCCGGCGAGATGCCCACTTTAGCGGAAAGCTCCCCGGAGGATATTTTCCTCCGGGCGAGCATCACGTCCAGATTAACTATTATCATTCTTCTTCAGCCTTGGTTCCTTCAGCGGCTTTGCTTTCTCCCTTGAGGTAGCTGGGGAGTTCCATCCCGGCCATCTTGAAAAGATCCTGGAGGGGAGGAACCGACTGCATCATACCCGAAACGAAGTTGGCAGTGGCCGTCTTGCCGTTTTCGGAGCTGCCGCTGTCCCAGACGGTTACCTTGTCGATATTGATGCCCTTGACAGCTTCCACCTGAGTCTTGACGAGCTCCGGCAGCTTGTCGGTGATGAGCATGGTGATGGCCTGCCCGGCGTCGCCTCCGGCTGCGTGTACGAGCTGCCCGAAACCTGCCGCCTGCTTGCTCAGGACCTCGAATGCGCCGCGGGCCTGTGCATCCATCTTGGCATAAATCGCATCCGCCTCGCCCTGGGCCTTTCTGCGCAGCTGTTCAGCTATTGCCTCCGCCTCTATTATCGCCTTTTCCTTTTCTATCTGGGCCGCGACCACGACATTTGCATGCTGGGTGGCCTTTTCGCGCTCGGCACGTGCAAGCTCGGCGTCGCGCTCGCTCTTGTATGCCTCCTCGAGTGCCTTTGCCGCCTGGACCTTTTCTGCCGCGACGGCCAGCCTCTCGGCCTCTGCCTGCTTCTCACGCCTCTGCGCATCGGACTGGGCTATCGCAATCTTGGAGTTGTTCTCTCCCTCTACGGCGCTGGCATTCGCCTGGGCGGTGTTGATTCGCGTATCCCTGGACGTCTCGGCAATGCGGATGTCCTTGTCCCTGTCCGCCTCGGCCTTTCCGATTTCACCGTAGCGGTTCTGCTCCGCGACGCTCTTCTTCGCATCGTTGATAGCCTTTGCGGCCGCCTCTTTTCCGAGAGCCTCGATGTATCCGGACTCGTCACGTATGTCGGTGACGTTCACGTTGATGAGCTTCAGGCCTATCTTGCGCAGCTCGGCCTCCACATTGGCGCTCACGCTCGCCAGGAACTTGTCGCGGTCGGAGTTGATTTCCTCGATGTCCATGGTGGCGATGACAAGACGCAGCTGTCCGAAAAGTATGTCGGTGGCTATGTTCTGTATGTTCTCAGGCTGCAGGCCGAGGAGCCTTTCTGCGGCGTTGGTCATGACGTCGGCCTCGGTGCTGATACCAACGGTGAAGCGGCAGGGGACATCGACGCGGATGTTCTGCTTTGAAAGGGCGTTGGTGAGGTTGCACTCGATGCTTATGGGCTTGAGGTCGAGATACTTGAAGTCCTGAAATACGGGCCAGATAAAGGCCGCGCCTCCGTGTATGCACTTGGCTGACGACTTCCGGCCGGTCTTACCGTATATGACCAGAATCTTGTCGGACGGACACCTGCGGTACCTGCGGAGAATCGCCGAGAAGGTAACGAACAGGACGAATACGATGATTAGTAAAAGATAAAGTGGCATAGTGCTGAGTATGTTATTAAATGATTATTGTTTCGATGGGTTCTACGAGGAGCGTGTCCGTGCCGAGGGCTTCGACGACGCGTATCGAGCTGCCAGTGGGAAGTCCCGGCCCGTCCGTCACCGCCTCGTATTCGCGCACGGAATTGTTTATGCTGATCTGCACTTTTCCGCTCCCGGCGCGTTCTCCCGGAATGGCAAGATAGACCTTGCCTTCGCATCCGGGGGCCACTGCGAACACGTTTATGTTGCCGGCCTGCTGCATCCCGGCGAGCCATTTGAAAAGCATCATGACGAGGGCTACCAGTACCACGCCTATGGCTATGGACACAATCATCAGCAGGGCGGGGGACTTGATGCTGTCTTTCAGCAGAATCGCCGACCACCCGAATCCGAGGAGGAAATTGACGAGGTTGCGGAATGTCAGAAGTCCAGTGCCTGAGCCGTCCGGCAAATCCGCATCGGGAAGGTCCCCGCCGAAATCGCCGGTGTCGAAGTCAGCGTCTCCTCCCGCTCCGAGGAAGGTCATCACGCTCTGAATCACGAAAATCAAGGATGCCGAAAGGGTGATGGCCCAGAGTATTTTGCTCATCACGCTCAAAGTGTTCCACCATTCAATCATACTGAATATCGTTTTTGATTTTTGCAAAGTTAATAAATAGTTATTGAAAAACAATAAAATTTATAAAAAATCGGCAAGGGCTGGAAAAATCGTTATCTTTGCAGAAAAAGAAGACTATGGCAGACAACGACTGGAAGTCCCGTCTCGGAGTCGTTTATTCGACCGACCCGAATTTTAAATATGAGCAGAAGATGGACGTTGAGGCAGAGACGCTTCCGCCTGCACGGCAGAGGCTGATAGTGCGCATCGACCGCCGGCACAGGGCGGGCAAACAGGTCACTTTGGTAGAGGGCTTCACCGGAAGCTCCGAAGACCTTGCCGCCCTCGCCAAGACTCTAAAGACCAAATGCGGCGTGGGCGGTACGGCCAAAGACGGGGAGATTGCCATACAGGGAGACCTCCGCGACAAGATTACCGAACTGCTGCTCTCCATGGGGTACAACGCCAAACGGGGGAACTGAGCATGCCGGAATTGTTCAGGGGCGGCACGCTGGAGATGTCCGTGACTCCGCTGGAGCGGGTCCCGGGGGACGTCCTGTGGGGCGACTGTGCGGTGAACCGCCTGTCCCTCATGGTCGCCATCGTGCTGTTCATCTTGGAACTGTCCGACCTTTTCCGCCTTTATCCCCATTTGCTTCGCTGCATCCCGCGGTGGAAAGGCAATCTGGAGCTCGAACACAGCGTCAGCCTTGCGAGTACGCGCAATACCCTTGCCTATGTCACCGGCCTGTGCCTCGTCCTGGTTGCCGACCGGTGGGGACTCGTCTCTCCTTCGTTCCGCACGGAGCTGCCCCCCGAGTGGCGGCTGGCCCTGACCGGGGCGCTGCTCGCCGGCACCCTGCTGCTGCGAAGGCTTCTTTTCTTCGCCACGAAATTCCGCAGCGCAAGGAGCGAATTTGCCTCGGCGTTCGTGCATATCGTGTTCAACTACCTCATACTTCTGGCATCCCTGATGCTCCTGACCGTGGTCCTGCTGGTGGCCGTGCGGGTGAATGACTTGACAGTCCGGAACATACTCTACGCGGAAGCCGCTGTCTTCTGGCTGCTTTACCTGCTGCGCACAGGCGAGTTTTTGCGCTCGCGTTGCAGTAGTTTGGCAACATTTTTGTATCTTTGCGCCCTTGAAATCTTGCCGGTTGGCATTTTGATTTTAGTGTGTACTATATGAAGATACTGATTTCACAGAAGTCTCCTTCCAACCTGAATGCATACAAAGCATTGGAAGAAAAATACGGGGTCAGCATAGATTTCCACCCTTTTTTCCTGATAGAACCGCTTTCTGCAAAGGAGTTCCGCGCCCAGAGAATAAACCTCCCCGACTATACGGCAATAGTGTTTTCTTCGCGTCTGGCCATCGACGCCTATTTCAAGATGTGCGAAGAGACCCGTTTCAAAGTGCCGGAAACCATGAAATATTTTTGCACCACGGAGCTTGTTGCCCTGTATCTGCAAAAACACGTGGTGTACCGCAAGCGGAAAATCTTCTTCGGAGACGGCAGCCCTGAGTCGATAGTGGCCCAGATAGGCCCGAAGCACAAGGGGGAAAAGTTCCTTATCACCACTTCCGCGGAGAGCAACTCCAGCCAGATAGCGGAACTGTTCGACAAGGCGGGACTCGACTATACGGTTTCCGTGCTGGTAAAGCCTGTGCCGCAGGATATATCGGGAATAGATCTTGCCGCTTACGGGGCCGTCGTGCTGTACAATCCTCACGACCTGCAGTCGCTCCATGCCTCTTTTCCCGATTTCCGGCAGGGCGACCTGAAAATCATCTCCTATGGCAAGGGCATTGCCTCCGCCATAGAAGAAGCCGGCCTCACGGCCTCGGTGCAGGGCCCGTCCGCTGAAATCCAGTCAGCCGTAAAGGCCATAGAAATATTTTTGAGCAACAGATAGATGCAGGTGTCCGCGACGCTTCCCAAGGCTGAGAGGTTGTCCGGAAAGAAGGCGATAGCCGCTCTGATGGGCAATGGCAGGTGGGACTACAGTTCCCATCTGAGGTGTTGCAGCGCCAAGGGCAACGGGCTGGAGTTCAGCCGTATGATGGTTTCCGTGCCGAAGCGCAACTTCAAGCGGGCTGTCAAGCGCAACCTGCTCAAACGCCGCATGCGGGAGGCGTTCCGCATCCAGAAAGATCTCATAGGGGCGGACTACGACATATTCTTCATATACAATTCCAGGGAAATCGTCGATTTCCACGTTATCCGCGAAGAAATGTCGGTGCTGCTGAAAAAAATAGCTTCGCGATGAATGTGCTGCAAGTGGTCCGGAGGGTGCTGGCGGCACCGTTCATCCTGTTGATACATTTCTACAGGGTCTGCATTTCTCCGTTCACCCCTCCGAGTTGCAGATTCACTCCCACCTGCTCCCAGTACGCACTCGAGGCGTTCCGCAAGTACGGCCCCTTCAAGGGAGGCTGGCTGACCCTCAAACGCATACTCCGCTGTCACCCCTGGGGCGGCTCTGGCTACGACCCGGTGCCGTAAATTGTTGTTGAATGATTTACAGAGGCGGGTATCCTCATTGAGAAATATATTTATCTTGTCCACACATGAGAAAGTCAGTTTTTTTGATGCTGGTATGTCTGCTGTCATATATCGATGTGACGGCCCGGCAGCGTGATATCTCTCTTACGGCAGGGACCTGCGTGCCAATGTATAAAGGTATAGAAAACGATGTGGTGATAGGCGTGAATTACGGAGTGTTCCAGAATAGCGGCCTGGGGTTCAGGGCGGGCTTGCAATGGGCCCCGAGCGTGGCGAATGTGGACAATGCCTTCGGCGTGCCGCTTGCCATTGCCTGGCGGACATCTTCACGTAGTTCGACGGAAAGGCTGCAATCCGGGATGGCAGGTGCTGCCGGCACGCTTCTTTCCAATCCTGGCTATGGGCAACACTCTGCGGGGAGCGTTTTGGGTGGTTTTCTGATGAACCTGTTCAGCGATTTGGAGCTATTCGCAGGGATTACGCCGGGTTACATCGCCGGAACAAGCAGTAGTGTTCATCAGTCTGCGTGGGGTAATAACTTGCAATATCGGGAGGTGCATTGGACCGAAAAGACACAAGCCTTTTCGGTCACATTGGATGCCGGATTCAGCGTCAACTACAGCATCTGGCGCATCGACCTGAAACTGATTCCGATTTTCCACTACAGCCTGAGCCGTAACTACCGGTATCACCAAAATGATGCGTCTACGCCACTGCGCTGGTTTTTCTCCATGAGCGGCGGTTTGGCTTTTCATTTTTAGGGCAGACGAAACCATCTGGGCCATATCTATGCAGAAGGAGAATGGAACAAAGCGGCGACTTGTTCCAAAATGGAACAGTTTTGTGTAAAATAACCCTTACGCCTTACAGCTCCTTTACCTGATTGACTGTCAAACCGGTACCGTCGGCAACGGCCTCCACCGAAAATCCTGCGTCCAAAAGTCGCTTCGCTATGATCCGCTGCCCTTCGGCAAGACCGGCCGCGTGTCCCTTGGCTTCTCCCTCGGCACGGCCTTTAGCCTCGCCCTCGGCAAAGCCCTCGTCGTGAGCGCAATCGATTGTATTTTTGTAGTCCCAGTCCCGTCTCATGGCGTCTTCATATTCTTCCTTCTGCTCTGCGGTCATCCCCACATAGTTCGCCTCGCTCAACAACGATGCGAAATACGGATCGTCCCACAACAGCTCAGGCT